>JBGAMH010000102.1:0-14806 GCA_044223135.1 Candidatus Eiseniibacteriota bacterium
CACTGCTCGTCGGGATTTCCCCGGATCAGCCCACGGCTCACGCCGCCTGAGTGCTGACGCGTCATTGACCCCTTCGAACGGATCCGGCCTGCCCACCGGCTCCTCTGCTCGTTGGGATTGCCCCGGATCAGGCCCCGGCTCACCCCGCCTGTGTGCGAGCGCGAAGCGGGGCGCTTCGATCGGCGACCGTCGGTCGACTGGCTCCACTGCTCGTCGGGATTTCCCCGGATCAGCCCACGGCTCACGCCGCCTGAGTGCTGACGCGTCATTGACCCCTTCGAACGGATCCGGCCTGTCCACCGGCTCCTCTGCTCGTTGGGATTGCCCCGGATCAGTCCCCGGCTCATCCCGCCTGAGGGCTGATGCGCCGTTGGGTGCTTCGTTCGCTTGCTGCTCACGCCGAGCCCGCCAGCATTGCGTCGAGCTGCGCCTGCGCGTGGGCGGCGGCGGCACGCGAGCCGAGCACGTCGGCGGGTGACTGGCCGCGTGAGCGAGCATGGCGGGCGGCGGCGAGGACGTGAGCTTCTTCCCTGTCAGCCCTGACCGGTTCCGCACTTGGCGTCGACTTGCGGCGTGTGCTCCGCTGCCGTCGCGCGGTCTCGATCTTCCCCTGGACGAACGCCTCGCCGTACGCGCGTTCGGCCTCCAGCTGGTCGTGCGGAGCGCAGTGCAGCGTCAGGTTCGCGGCGGTGTTCGGGCCGCCCTTCGCGAACGGGATCTTGTGATGGAACCGCAGTCGCGTGCGCGAGCCACACCGATGGCCGTCGTCACTCACCCACGTGCAGGCGCCTTCGTCACGCACGAACACCTCGCACCGGTCGGCGGGCGACGTGTGTCGCGGGTCCTTCGGATCCGTCACGCTGCGCAGCCTCGCGCCGTTGCCGAACTTGCGGCGCTCGAGATGGTCGACCAGTGACCGCAGCGCGCGCTTGAGCACCTCCGGCACGTCGCCGCCGGGCACGGCGTCGCTCAGCAGCGCCTGCGCATAGCGCAGCAGGTCGTGCGTCTCCTGGTCGACGGTGACCTGGACCATGTGCCGGCCGGGCGACAGGGGCTCGACCTTCGGGAACACGCAAAGTGGTTCCATCGACCGGGGCGATTCCGGGGGAGTCGATGGGACAACTGGTCTCAAGACCAGTTCCGCGGCGGCCTCGGACTCGGGTTCAGCCGGCGGCGCGATCGCGATGCCGTCCGGCGCTGCCTCGATGCTCACCGCTGCGGCCGCGGGCGTCGCGATGGCCGAGGCCTGCGCCGTCACCGGCTCGATGCGCGTCGGCACGTCCGGCTGCGGGAATCGCTCCGCCAATAGCACCAGGATCTCGGCGGTGGTCCGATGCACCGCCGACGCCAGCAGCTCGTCGACGTTCAGTCGCGTCAGGTGCGGCGCCAGCAGCCGGGCCCCGGTCAGGTGCAGTCGGCCCTCGGCGATCCGCTCGAGCAACTGCGGGAATCGTCGCGAGGCTCTCGCCACCTGGATGCGCTTGTAGGCCATGTCGCCGGACATGTGCAGCGCGTCCACGCAGTAGCGGAAGAGCGAGGGATAGCCGATCGGCCGGTGCAGCCTCCGTCGCTCCACTTCGGCGAGAACCGCCAGCATCTCGGCCGTGGTGGCGTGGTCGCAGGCGGTGACTTCTCCGAGGCGTTCGAGCAGGGCGGCGTTGCTCAGCGAACCGACGCAGAACTCGTGCTTCATCACGACACTCGCTTCGGGGGCGAGTCTTCGCGGGGCGATGTCTTTCTACCACGCGACCTTTCGGCGCTCGCACGCGCCCGCACGCCGCGCATCGCGCGCCGGCCCTCGCGAAATCGCGCGGCGCACTCTTCGCGCCGTGCACGCGCACGCAGCGCGCGCACAGGCGACGGGACGGAGCGCATCCCGCAGCCCGACCGCCCCTCACGCGCGAGCGCGTCAATTCAAATCGTCGCAAAGCTCGGTCGTTTCGTGCGGCGCGCGCACGAAGGCGTGGCGAGCGACGAGTTCCACCGCCATCGCACCAGCCGTCGTCGCCCGGCCCGCTGCGACCGACGTCGCATGTCTCCGCGCGCGAGCCGGCTTCAGCACGCGCATCCACTGCCGACACTCCCCTTCGAACGCCGTCTTCCGGGGGAAAGTCATGCGCCGAATCGTCGTCCTCGCTCTGCTGTTCCTGCTGCCGGTTGCCGCCGTGCACGCTGCCCAACCCAAGTGCCCGCTCGATCCCGAGGCCTGCCTCGAGCAGTTCGCGCTGATGAAGGAGCGCCCGTGGCTCGGCGTCGAGGTGCACACCGACAGCCTGGGCCGCCGCAGTATCACGCGCGTGGTGCCCGGCTCGCCGGCGCAGCGCGCGGGCGTGAAGGTGGGCGACGAGCTGCTGCGCGTGGACGGCAAAGCGCCCGCCGACTGGTTCGCGGGCAAGGCCGGCTGGAAGTCCGGCGACACGAAGGACGTCGCCGTGCTGCGCGGCGGCCGCGAGCGGGCGCTGCACATGCCGTGCGAGGCGATCCCCGAGGACCTGTTCGCGCGCATCGTGGGCGAGCACATGCTGGAAGGCCACATCGCGTACATGCAGACGGACGGCGAGGGCGACGCCCACTGAGGCACGTCGCCGCACGCGACTCCGCGACGGGCGCCGGTTCGCCGGCGCCCGGCGTGTTCCGGCCGGTCCCTCGTTCCGAAAGCGCGCCACGCTGTGGCAGCGTGCCCCGCCGGGTCGATGGCGCCGCGCGGCCGCGCGCCGCCGCCGGTCCCGACGGACACTCGACGCGTACTTCCGGGACTCGGCCATGCTCCAGGTGATCGGTGTGCACAAGCGGTTCGGTGACCTGCTCGCCGCGGGCGACGTGAGCTTCGACGTGCGCGCTGGCGAGGTGTTCGGATTCCTCGGGCCGAACGGCGCCGGCAAGACCACCACGCTGCGCATGATCCTGGGCATCACGCGCCCCGACGCCGGCCGCGTGGTGTTCGACGGCCGCGACGACGTCGACCCCGCGCGCGTGGGCTACCTGCCCGAGGAGCGCGGCCTGTTCGCGGACGCACCGGTGGAGGACGTGCTCGAGTACCTGGGCACGCTGCGGGGCCTGTCGCCGCACGACGCGCGCAGGTCCGCGCGACGCTGGCTCGAACGGCTCGAGATGGCCGACCGCCGCCGCGACAAGGTGGGCGTGCTCAGCAAGGGCAATCAGCAGAAGGCGCAGTTCGCCGGCGCCGTGCTGCACGCGCCCGCCCTCGCGGTGCTCGACGAGCCGTTCTCGGGCCTCGATCCGCTGAACCAGGAACTGTTCCTGGACCTGATCCGCGAACTGCGTGACGGCGGCACCGCCGTGCTGCTGTCCGCGCATCACCTGGACCTGGTGGAGCGGCTGGCCGACCGGTTCTTCCTGATCGCGCGCGGGCGCGAACTGCTGTCGGGCACGCTGGCCGAGATGCGCGCGCGCGCCGTGGGCGGCGCCGAGCGCGTGCTCGCCGTGCTCGTGCGGGGCGCCGCGTCCGATGCCGAAGTGCGGCAGACGCTGACCGGTGCGGCCGCGGCGGGCGTGCGCGTGGCGGCCGCCGGCGAGGGCGCGTGGCGCGTGGAGATCGAGTCGAGCGGCCACTCCGACCTTTCGCCCGCGCTGGCCGCGCTCGCGAGCCGCTTCCGCGTGGACGACGTGGACTCGCGATCGCTGAGCCTGCACGAGATCTACCTGCGCGCCGTGCGCGAGGATCGCGACGCGGCCGCCCCGGCGGTGGCGTCGTGAGCGCCCGCCGCTTCGCGTGGTGGCCCGTGGCCCGCTGGGAGCTGCTGCGCATGCTCAGGCGGAAGGACTTCGTGTTCTCGCTCGCGCTGACGCCGCTGCTCGCGATCGCGGGCATGGCGCTGGTCACGCTGATGGCGCGCTCCAACAGCAACGTGCGCAAGGTGGCGGTCGTGCGCCCGGCCGCGGCGGCCGTCGCCGACACGCTGCCGGCGCTGCGCGGCTATCGCTGGAGCTACCCGGCCGGCGACGATGCCTCCGACGCCGCTCTGCGCGCCGCTCTCGCTGCGCGCCGCCTGGACGCCGCGGTGCGCCTGCCTGCCGGCTGGACGCACGGCGAGCCCGTGGAGTTGCTGCTGCGCCGCGAACTGCCCGGAGCGTCCGGTGCGATCGGCGAGCACCTGCGTCGCGTCGCGCGGCCCGTGCGCGCGGCCAGCCTCGGCGTGGACACCGCCGCGCTCGCGGCGCTCGACGACTCCGTGCGCGTGCGCGCCACCGTCACCGTGGCCGGGGCACGCGGCTCGCGCGCCGATCGCATCGCCGCCGTCGCGCTGGTGCTGGTGCTGTTCGTGACCGTGTTCGCGACCTACAGCTACCTGATGATCGGCGTGGCGGGCGAGAAGCAGGCGCGCTTCACCGAGGTGGTCGTGTCGGCCATCCCCGCGCAGGCGTGGATCGACGGCAAGCTGGTCGCGTACACGCTGCTGGGCCTGCTGCAGGCCGCCGTCTACCTGGGCAGCGCCGTGCTGCTGGCCGGCGCGATGCACTATCCACTGCCGCTCTCGATGTCGCCCGGCATGCTCGCGGGCGCCGCGCTGATCACCGCGCTGGGGCTGGCGTTCTACAACGCGCTGATCGCGCTGGTGATGGCCACGCTCAAGGACCTGCAGTCGTCGAGCACGTTCCAGGGCTCGTTCGTCATGCTGCCGTTCCTGCCCATGATGTTCATCGGCCCCACGCTCTCCACGCCCGACGCGCCGTGGATGGTGGCCGTGTCGCTGCTGCCCCCGTGCGCCCCGATGCTGCTGCCGGCGCGCATGGCGCTGGGCGCGGTGCCGGCCTGGGAGTTCGTGCTCGCGGTGGTGCTGCTGGCCGGCGCGGCGTGGCTCATGCGCGGCGCGGCCGGGCACGCCTTCCGGCTCGGCATGCTCATGTACGGCAAGGACGTCACGCTGCCCGAGCTGTGGCGCTGGGCGCGCGCGAGCGCACGCGAACGGCGCTGATCGACGCGCTCACTTCGACCCGTCCCCTTCCGTCTCCACGTGCAGCCGATGGAGCACGCGGTGCAGGCCCGGCGCCAGCAGCACGCCCACGCTGGTCAGCAGCGTGACGCCGCTGAAGATCGCGTACGCACTCGCGAACAGCCGGCCGCCCGGGCTCGACACCTCGTCGACCGGTCCCATGCCGCCCAGGATCATCGACGCGTTGTAGATCGCGTCCACCCACGAGTCGTGCGGCGGCAGCAGCACCGCCTTGTAGCCGACCACGCCGATCACCAGCGACACCCCGATGATCGCGAACGCCACGCCGCTCGATCGGATCAGGTGGTGGCGGAACCGCTGGCGCTGCGCGGCCGTCAGCTTGTGGGCATTCGCCGCGCGCTTCATGGCACCAGCACCACCTTCCCGAAGTGTGCGCGCGCCTCGATGCGCTCGTGCGCCTCGCGCGCGCGCTCCAGCGGCAGCGCCGAGTCCACCACCGGCCGGATCGCGCCGCTCGCCACGTGGCGCAGCGCATCCAGCAGGTCGGAGCGGCGGCCCATCCACGAACCGAGCAGCGTCAGGTGGCGACCGAACAGCAGGTTCAGGTTCAGCTTCGCGTCCGCGCCGATGGTGGCGCCGCACGTGACCAGTCGGCCGTTCTTCGCCAGCGACGCCACGCCCGCCTCGAACACGCGACCGCCGACGTGCTCGAACACCACCTCCACGCCCTTCTTCGCGGTCAGCGCGCGCACGCGCGCCGCGATGTCCTCGCTCGCGTGGTCGATCACGTCGTGCGCGCCCAGCGCCCGCGCCCGCTCGCACCTGTCGGCGCCACTCGCGGTGGCGATCACGCGCGCGCCCAGCAGACGTGCGATCTGCACGCCCACCGAGCCCACGCCGCTGCCGGCTCCGATCACGAGCACGTCCTCGCCCGGCCGCAGCGCGGCGCGCGTCACGAGCATGTGCCACGCGGTGAGCGTGACCAGCGGCACCGCGGCGGCCTGTTCCCAGCTCAGGCCGTCGGGGAAGGGCAGGCAGTTCGCCGCTGGCACCGCCGCGTACTCGGCGTACCCGCCGTTGCGCCCGCGGCCCAGGATGTCGTAGTCGCGGCACAGGTGGTCGTCGCCGTTCGCGCACGCCGCGCAGTGCCCGCACGACAGCGTCGGCAGCACGAGCGTGCGATCGCCCGGCTGGAGGTGCCGCACCGCGTCGCCCACCGCGTCGATCTCGCCCACGATGTCGTTGCCCAGCACGTGCGGCATCTCGCAGGCGAGGCCCGGCAGGCCGGCGCGCACCCACAGGTCGAGGTGGTTGATGCCGCACGCGCGCACGCGCACGCGCACCTCGTCGGGGCGGATCGCGGGCACCGGCACGTCGCGCACCTCGAGCACGTCGGGCCCGCCGGTGCGTTCGAAGACCACGGCTTTCATGGCGACTCCTTCACGGAGCGCTCGGTCACTCGTCGAACAGGACCGTGGGCTCCTCGTAGAACCGCACGCGGCGCTGGCCCTGGCGTTCGTCGAGCCAGTCCTGCAGCCACGCGTTCTTCTGCTCCAGCGTCATGCGCGTGTCCATGCACATGGCCACCGGCACGTCCACGCGCAGCGCGCGCCACTGGATCAGGTGGCGCGTGATGCCCGCCGGCAGGTGCTCGCCGTGGCTCGCGAGCTCGATCACCTCGGCCGGATCGAAGCGCGGAAAGACCACGAGCGCGCACGCGTCCGGGTGCTCGCGGCGCGCGCGCGACAGCTGCTCGGTGGTCACGCGCACGTACGGGATCTGGTCCTGGTACGTGTCCACGATCGCGTTCAGCAGCACGTTGCGCTCGTGCAGCGTGTGACCGCCCTGCAGCGCCTGCATGTCGCCGTCGGACGTGGCGACGCACGCGAGCGCCTCGCGCCGTGCCAGCGTGGCGCGCGCGTGGATGCGGTCCATCGGCTCGCGCGTCAGGCCGCGCACGCCGGCGAGTGCCGCGTCGAGCCGCGCGTGCACGGCCGCCGGGTCGGCGCCGGTGAGCGCGTGGTACCACGTGTGCAGCTCCACGTTCGGCGACTCGTAGCGCACCACCTGCACGCAGATGTGCGGCCAGCCCGCCGCGTGCGCCGCGGTGGAGCGGTTCGCGCCGTCCAGCACCACCCAGCGCGTCTCCACGCGCTGCCCGTCGCCCACCTGCGCCACGATCGGCGGGTTGCGCAGCGAGCCCGACTCGCGGAGCCGCTTCACCAGCGGCTCGGTGCGCTGCGAGTCGAATCGCTCGTGCGGGAACACGGCGTCGGTGGGCACGAAGCGCAGGTCGGGCAGGCGGAAGTCCAGGGAGGTGGTCATGGCGCGTGGGACTGTAGCCGGGACGCTTCGCGATCCGCCAGCCCGCAACCGCGCCGGCGTCGGCGCGGGCCGCGGCGCGCTTTCGGGCTCGCCGCGCGGGATTCGGCCGGGCTATCGTGCCGGCCTCGCGTCCGCCGCGCCGGCCCGCCCGCCGGGGCCGCCGCGGCCGAACCGCGCCCACCCACGGGCGCAGCCGCCACGAGAGAGGACCCCATGAGCGAGGCACCGTTCGCGCTGTCGAAGATCGGCCAGCTGTCGGTCACCGCGCAGGACGTGGAGCGCGCGACCGCGTTCTACCGCGACGTGCTCGGCCTGCCGCACCTGTTCTCGGCCTCCGGCATGGCGTTCCTGCAGGCGGGCGATGTGCGGCTGATGCTGGCCGTGCCCGAGCCCGAGTTCGCGCACCCCAGCTCGATCCTGTACTTCGACGTGCCCGACATCGGCGCCGCCCACCAGGCGCTCGTCGCGCGCGGAGCCTCGTTCCTGCGCGATCCGTTCATCGTGGCCACGATGCCCACGCACGACCTGTGGATGGCGTTCTTCCAGGACACGGAGGGCAACACGCTCGCGCTGATGAGCAACACGCCGCGCTGACCGCGGGCGGGCGCGAGCCCGCGTCGAGCGGCCACGACCGCCCGCCGGCCGGGGCGCGGCGGAGCGGGCGCTGGCGGGCCCGCGCCGGTCGCGGCCCTGACCGCGCTCGTGGTTCGGCCGCACCGTGCGCCACGCCCCCCGCGTACGGTTCCCCGGTCGCCGCCGATCCCCACGCTGCGGCTCCCGCGTATCGCATGCGGCTCGTACCGCTGCGCCGGGGTGCCGGGCTTCGTGCCCGGGCCCCGGCGTCCTCGCTCCCGAATCCGTCCCCTTCCCGGAGGTCTGCACTGATGGTTCGCCGGTTGTTGCTCGCCGTCCTCTGTCTCGCGCTCACCGCACCCGTGGTCCGTGCCCAGACCGTGGACGACGTCCTGGCCAAGCACTTCGAAGCGATGGGTGGCGCCGACAAGCTCCGGGCCATGAAGGCCATGCGGCTCACCGGCAAGATGGCCGTCGGGCCGGGCATGGAAGCGCCGTTCACCATGAGCAAGAAGCGCCCCGGCATGATGCGCATGGACTTCACGATCCAGGGCATGACCGGCACGCAGGCCTGGGACGGCAAGCAGGGCTGGTCCGTGATGCCGTTCATGGGCAAGAAGGACCCCGAGCCGATCGCGGCCGAGGACGCCAAGAGCTTCGAGGACCAGGCCGACTTCGACGGCCCGCTCATGGACTGGAAGGCCAAGGGCCACAATGTCGAGCTGATGGGCAAGGAGCAGGTCGAGGGCGCGGACTGCTACAAGCTCAAGATCACCAAGAAGAGCGGCGACGTGGACTACTACTACATGGACGCCGAGACGTACCTGCTCGTGAAGGAAGAGGGCAAGCGCACGCGCCACGGCACCGAGATGGAAGCCGAGAGCTCGTTCGGCGACTACAAGGAAGTCAACGGGCTCATGTTCCCGTTCTCGCTGTCGAGCGGCGTCAAGGGCATGCCCCAGAAGCAGGCGATGACGTTCGAGAAGGTCGAGGTCGATCCGGAGCTCGCCGACTCGTTCTTCGCGATGCCGGCCTCGGCGGCGCCCGCCGATTCGGCCGCGTCGAAGCCGGCGCCCAAGGCGGACGCGAAGCCCGCGGCCCCGAAGAAGAAGTAACGCGACCCGGAGACAGACGCGATCCCGGCGCGGCACCGGCTCCTTTCACGGACCACCGGCGCCGCGCCGTTTCCTAGCCGCCCACGTCGTCCGCCGGAGCGCCCGACGGTCCCGTCGCCGCGCGCCGCCCGGCCAGGAGGGACCCCCCATGACGTTCCGCTCGTTGCGGCGCGCCGCCCGCGTGCTCGCGCCCGCGACGCTCGTGCTCGCCGCGCTCGCCGCCCGCCCGGCCGCGGGCCAGGACTGGAAGCTGGACTCCGAGACGTTCGAAGGCCTGCGGGCTCGCAACATCGGCCCCGGCAGCATGAGCGGCCGCATCTCGGCGATCGACGCGATTCCCGGCGACCGGCTGCAGCTGTGGGTCGGCACCGCCGGCGGTGGCGTGTGGGTGTCGAAGGACGGCGGCATGACGTTCAAGCCCGTGTTCGACAAGCACACCATGTCGATCGGCGCGATCACCGTGGACCCCGCGCGCCCGAAGCGTGTGTGGGTGGGCACGGGCGAACCGTGGACGCGCAACAGCGTCGGTTCGGGCGACGGCCTGTATCTCACCACCGACGGCGGCGACAACTGGACGCGCGTGGGCCTCGAAAAGACCGAGCGCATCGGCCGCATCGCCGTCGACCGGCAGCGGCCGGACACCGTGTACGTGGCCGCGATCGGCCCGCTGTTCGGGCCGGGCCCCGACCGCGGCCTCTACCGCACGCGCGACGGCGGCAAGACGTGGGAGAAGGTGCTGTACGTGGACGAGAACACCGGCGTGGCCGACGTGTGCGTGGACCCGACCGACGGCCGCATCGTGTACGCGACCGCATGGCCCGTGCGACGCAAGCCGTGGACCTTCTCGTCGGGAGGCCCCACGGGCGGGCTGTTCAAGAGCACCGACGGCGGCGCCACGTGGACGAAGCTCTCGAAGGGCCTGCCCGAGGGCGACCTCGGTCGCATCGCGGTGGCGGTGTCGCCCGCGAACCCGCAGCGCCTGTACGCCGTCGTCGAGGCGAAGAAGACCGCGATGTACCGCTCCGACGACGCCGGCGCGAGCTGGGTCAAGACGAACGACTCGAACGCCAACGTCACGTGGCGGCCGTTCTACTTCGCCACCGTGATTCCCGATCCGAAGAACGCCGACCGCGTGTGGAAGCCCGGCCTGACGCTCAGCTCCAGCGACGACGCCGGCCGCACGTTCGGCGGCGGTGGCGGCGGCTTCGGTGGCGCGAGCTACCACTCCGACGTGCACGCCGTGTGGGTGGACCCGCGCAACACCGACCAGCTGTGGATCGGCACCGACGGCGGCGTGTACCAGTCGCTCGACCGCGGCGCCACGTGGCGGTTCGTGCCGAACCTGCCGGTGGGCCAGTTCTACCACGTGAGCTTCGATTCGAAGTGGCCGTACAACGTGTACGGCGGCCTGCAGGACAACGGCACGTGGCGCGGGCCCTCGCGCGAGGCCGGCGGCATCCCGAACCGCCGCTGGGAATCGCTGTTCGGCGGCGACGGCTTCTGGGCGTTCGTGGATCCGAAGAACGAGGACATCGCGTACGTCGAGTACCAGGGCGGCAACCTCGCGCGCGTGACGCAGTCGACGGGCGAGACCAAGTACATCAAGCCGCTCGAACGCGCCGGCGAGGCGAAGTTCCGCTTCAACTGGAACACGCCGATCCACGTGAGCCCCACGCGTGACGGCACGCTGTACATGGGCTCGCAGTTCCTGTTCCGCTCGCGCGACCGCGGCGACACGTGGGAGCGCATCTCGCCCGACCTGACCACGAACGACCCGGCGAAGCTGCAGCAGGACAAGTCGGGCGGCCTGTCGGTGGACAACTCGTCGGCCGAGAACCACTGCACGATCGTGACGATCGGCGAGTCGCCGAAGGACGCGAACACCGTGTGGGTGGGCACCGACGACGGCAACCTGCAGGTGTCGCGCGACGCGGGGAAGACGTGGACCAACGTCACGAAGAACGTACCGGGCCTGCCGCCGAGCACGTGGGTGTCGCACGTGGAGCCGTCCGCGCACGACGCCGCCACGTGCTTCGTCACGTTCGACGGTCACATGCTGAACGACCCGAAGCCCCACGTGTACCGCACCACCGACGGCGGTCGCACGTGGACGTCGCTCGCGACCGACGCGATCCAGGGCTGGGCCTACGTGATCAAGCAGGACCTCGTGAACCCGCAGCTGCTGTTCGTGGGCACGGAGTTCGGCCTGTTCGTGTCGCTGGACGGCGGCGCGCAGTGGGCGCAGTTCAAGAGCGGCCTGCCGAACGTGGCCGTGCGCGACCTGGCGATCCAGCCGCGCGAGGGCGACCTGCTGGTGGCCACGCACGGCCGCGGCATCTTCATCGTGGACGACCTCACGCCGCTGCGCACGCTGACGCCGCAGGTGCTGGCTTCCGACGCGGCGATGCTGGAGGCGCGGCCGTCGGTGCTCGCGATCCCGCGCAGCGAACAGCGCTTCGACGGCGACGCCGACTGGGCGGGCGAGTCGCCGAACGAGGAAGCGGTCGTCACGTACTACCTGAAGAAGCGCCACATGATCGGCGAGATGAAGCTGGAGTTGTTCGACGCGTCGGGCAAGCTGCTGCAGACGCTGCCCACGTCGAAGCGGCGCGGCATCAACCGCGTCACGTGGCCGATGCGGCTGAAGGGTCCCAAGCTGCCGCCCGCCGCGAACCTGGTGCCGAACATGTTCGCGTTCGTCGGGCCGCGCGCCGCCGAGGGCGAGTACACGATCAAGCTCACGAAGAACAAGGACACGTGGACCGGCCGGATCCGCCTGGTGCCCGACCCGCGCAGCCCGCACGGCGCCGAGGACCGCGCCGTGCAGAACCGCACGGTGCGCGACCTGTACGACCGCCTGACCGACCTCACGTTCCTGGTCGAGAGCATGACGGACGCCGAGACCCAGGCCGACAGCGCCGCCGCGAAGCTCCCGCGCAAGGACGCGCTCGGCGCGAAGCTGACCGCGTTCTCGGGCCGCGTGGCCGCGCTGCGCAAGACGGTGGTCGCCACGAAGGAAGGCCGGCTCGCCGGCGAGGTGCGGCTGCGCGAGAAGCTGGGCGACCTCTACGGCAACGTGAACGCGTACGACGGCCGGCCCACGGCCTCGCAGCTGGACGCGACCGCGGCGCTCACGGCCGAGTTGCGCAAGACCGAGGGCGACTTCCGCGCGATCGCCGACAGGGATCTGCCGGCGCTGAACGCGCAGCTGAAGGCGAAGCAGCTGCCCGAGCTGAAGCTGGCCACGCGCGCGGAGTGGGACGCGAAGCAGGACGGGAAGTAGCGCTCGCCCGCGACGCGGACCAGGCGAAACGAGGCGGGCGGCTCCGATCGGGGCCGCCCGTTTCGCCTGCGCGGCGCGCGGGGGCCGCGCGCTACCGCATGCGGCGGAACAGGTAGAGCCCGAAGCCCAGCGTGTCGCGGCCCCAGCGGTGGAACGCGGCATTCCACGAGTCGATGCGCTCGCGGAACGCCTGCGCGTCGGGATCGTCCGGGTTGGCCTCGCACCACGCGCGCACCGCGGCGGCGTACGCGCCCTCGTAGGCGTCCCACTCGGCGAGCGTGCTCTCGCGCGTGCGCAGGCACGCGAGCCCGTGCCGGCGGCCCATCGTCACGTTGCCGGCGTGGTCGGCCATCGAGTCCTCGCCGCCGAGCAGCCCGGCGTACGCGGGATCGGGCCGGCGCCGCCAGTAGCCCTCGCCCAGCAGCACGAGCCCGCCGGGCGGGACGAGCCGCGCGAGCCCGGCCACCGCCTGCTCCGGCGTACCGAACGCCTGCGACGCGCCCGTGCACACCGCGAGGTCGAACGCGCCCTCGGGCAGCGCCGCGTCGGCGAGGTCGCACTCGTGCAGCGCCAGCGACGCGCGCGGCGCACGCGCGGCGACGCGCTCGATCGCCGAATGCGCGAACTCGGGGTTCGGCTCCACGCCCACGCCCGCGCCGCCGAAGCGCTGCAGCACGTTCGCGAGCAGGGCGCCCTTGCCGCAGCCCACGTCCACCGTGCGCACGGGGGAGGGGCGCACGCCGTCGAGCAGGGCATCGATCGCGCCGTCCGACAGCGGGCCGAGCCAGTCGCGTTCGGAGTGCGCGATCGTGGTGAAGCGGAAGCGCCCCGCGCTCACGGCGCGCCCCGCCCGTGCGCCCGCGGCGCCCGGCCCGGCGCGCCCGCGGCGCGGAGCGCGGCGGATCGCCCCGTCAGCGTGCCGCCTTCGATCGCGCCGCCGCCCACTCCACCATCATGCGCAACGCCTGCTGGATGCGGCGCACGCGCGTCTCGGGGCGCTTCGCCTCCTTCACGAACTCCACCAGCATGCGGCGGTTCGCGGGCGTGAGCGAGGCGAATGCTTCGCGCGCGCGGCGGTCGTCACGCAGCGACTGCGTCACGTCGGGCGGGATCTCGAGCGTGCGCGGCGCCGGGTCCAGCCGGATCGCGGCGTCGAAGCGGTCACCGGGCTCGATGCCGGTGCGTTCGCGCATCAGCGCGTTGAACAGCACGTAGTGCCCGCCCTGCCCGTCGGGCTTCGCGGTGCGCCGGAACATCGTGCCGTTCGCCGAGAACACCACGTTCACCGCGCCGCGCCTGCCGAGCAGCTTCGTGGCGGACGTCGGCAGGAACACGTGCGGCCACTGTCCCGTGGGCCCGCGCTCCTCGAGCGTCGCCGCGAACACGCACACGCGGCCGCGCGAGGGGGTCTTGCGCCGCGGGGCGACGGTCTTCGCGCGTGCGGACGGCGAGGCGGGCTTCGGTGACGCGGCGCGACGCGTGCGGCGTGCCGGTGCCGGGCGCGCGCGACGCGGGCGGGCGGTGGACTTCGCGGTGCGCTTCATGACGGCTCCTGACGCGGGGGACGGCGCGGGTGACGACGCGATGCGAACAGCCGCGGTGGCGCGGGTGCAGACCATCCCGCAGGCGCGCGGCTTTGTCGAGCGCCGCGAAGCCGGGCGCCGCCTGCGATCCGTCTCGCAGGCGGCGCATCGTTCGCCGGCCGGAGCCGCCACGGCGGGGCCCGGCGCGCTCGACTCAGTCGTCGCGGCGGCGCCAGGGTCCGCGCACGCCGAGGCGGCGCAGCAGCGCGCCGACACCGGCGATCACCGCCACCACCACCAGCGCCACCGGCAGCAGCACGATCACGGCCCAGATCGCGAAGTCGCCGAAGCCGCGCAGCGCCGCCACGAGCTGGCGCAGGCTGTTCTTCACGGTCTCGCCCGGCCGCCAGCCCTGCGGCTGGATCGGGCCGGTCGCGGCGTCGGGCGCGAGCGACAGCGAGATCGTGCTGAGCGCCGACAGGTTCTGCAGCGACTGCAGCTGGCCCTGGTACTGCTCGATCTGCGTGCGGATGCCGGTCAGCTCGCGGTAGATCGCCATCACGTCCTCGGCCTTCTGGCCGCGCGAGCGGGCGTCCTTCAGCAGGCCGATCAGCTCCTCCTCGGTGGCACGCAGCGTGCGCAGCCGCGCCTGCACGTCCACGGCCTGGTCCGTGACGTCCTGCACGTTCTGCGACTCGCCGGTGACCTTGACCGACAGCGCGCGCAGGTCGGCGAGCGTGGCGTCGAGCCGGTCGCTCGGCACGCGCAGCGTGTAGCTGCGCCACGGGAACCCGCCGCGATCCTCCAGGTTGGACGACGACACGAACCCGCCGCGCGCCCGGATCAGCCGCTCCACGCGGGCGCCGGCGCTGTCGACGTCGGCCACCACCAGCGACAGCGACACGTTGCGGATCAGCATGCGGCCCTGCGCGGCCGGCGGCGCGCCGTCGGGCGTCGCCGGCGCGGTGGGGGCCACGGAGCCGGCCATCGCCTCGCCCTCGCGGCTCGCCACGGTCGCGGCGTCCGCCACCACCATCTCGGCGGCCGGCGCCAGCTGGGCGCGCGTGGAGG
>JBGAMH010000103.1:0-14756 GCA_044223135.1 Candidatus Eiseniibacteriota bacterium
GTTCACCGAGAGAGCGCCGTCCTTCATGGCCCCGTACTCGCCGTCGTGCGTGGCGAAGCCGACGTTCACCACCTGCTCGCCGTACCGCTTCGTCAGCCAGTCGCCCATCCCGTCGGCGCGGCGCGAGACGTGCGCGTTGTGCGCCCAGACCACGACCTTCGCCCCCCTGCGCGCCTCGTCGGCGATCCACGCGAGGTTCGCGGCCATGCTGGAATCCCGCACGCCGGGGCGCGACTTGCCTTCCAGGATCGCCTGCTGCAGCAGCACGTGCGCGTTGCGCGCGATCCAGTCCGCCTGGGCCGCCGTCGTGCCCGGCGGCGGATTCCGTCGTTCCGCCTCGAGGTGCTCGACCAGGCGACGCGTGCCGGCGAGCGCCCGCGCCCGGGCCTCGTCGCCGACCGCATCCGCGTTCGCCGGGCCCGCGGCGAGGCGCAGGCTGCGCTTGCCGCTGGCGGCCACCTGGTCGTCCATGCGGATCGTGTACCGGGGCACGAGCGTCTCCCGCCCGAGGCCGATCGGACCTGCGGCGTCCTCGAGTGCGAGGTCGATCGCGGGGGAGGACCACGGCTTGCCGTCCACTTCGATCGCCAGCGAGTCGAACCACGCCCGGCCCGTTCCGACCGACAGGACGCCGAAGTTGATGTTGTCGGCCTGCGGCGGGATGTCGAGCGTGATCTCCCAGCGCTTCCAGTCGGTCGTACCGCGCAGTTGCTGGCGGGCCATGTTGTCGAACGCGATGGCGTTCCGCTCGGGCGAGTCCGCGCGCATCCACAGGCCCGCGTAGGCGGCCACGTCTTCCGTGCGAATGTAGCCCGAGTAGCGCACGCGATGTCCGGCCAGTTCCGCTGCCGGGAGCGTGCCGGTGCTGGTCACGAACCCCGGGTCGCTGCGGCCGCCCGCCTTTCGGATCGCCTTCAGGCTGTCCACCCACGCCGTGTCGTGCGCCGCGAGCCACCGCCGCACGATCACGGCGGCCGTGTCCGGGAACTGCATGTCGAATCCCGTGAACTCGATGCGGCCTCGGCCCGAGGCATTGAAGCGGCGCATCCACTCCACCATCGCGAGCACTTCCTCGGTGTCCCACGTCCAGAAGTACATCCCGGCGATCAGCTTCTTCGGGTCGCCCGGGCCGCCGAGCACGTAGTCGTTGAGCTTCCACGCCTCCGGCAGGTTCGCCTCGATCGCGAACACCGTGAAGCCCATCTCGGAGGCCAGGTACTGCGTGATGCGGTGCTTCACCTGGAAGAACTCGCGCGTGCCGTGCGTGCCTTCGCCGAGCGCCACGATGCGCGCGTTGCCCACGATCGCGCGGAGCGCCTTCAGGTCGTCGGTGCGATCGCCCGGCTCGCACGTGGCGAACGGCTTCGCGTTCGACTTCATCCAGGTGCCGATGAGCGGATCGGGCGCCCAGTCGGCGAGCGCGATGCCCGCGGACGTGCCCAGCACGATCACGAGTGCGGCGACGAGCCGGCGGAGTCGGGCCTTCATGCGACCTCCTGCGTCGCGGTCGGGGGGCCCGCGGGTCTCGGGTGTGGGTCTCGTGCCGGCGATACCCCGCACGACGGGGTGACGTTTCGCTTCGACGGACGAACGCGGACGTCCAACGGCATCGACGCGGGCATCGTATCGGGTCGGCGCGCGGGCGCGGCAATTCCCGCCCCCCGGGGAGTGAACGCCGGACCCGCGTCAGCTCCGGTCCGCGACGGCCGCCCTTCGCTGCAGCGACCGCTTCGCCTCGCGGAACACGTTCGCGTGCGCCTCCACGCTCGTCTCGAGCGGGCGACCGTAGCCGCCGCCCATCGTCACCACCACCGGCAGCGCGCGCGCTTCGAGCCATGCGAACACGCGCGCGTCACGCTCGGCGAGCCCGGCGTGCGTCAGCTCCAGCCGGCCGAAGCGGTCCGTGTGCAGCGGATCCACGCCGGACTGGTACAGCACCACGTCGGGCGCGTGCGCGTCGAGCGCCGCCGGAAGGTGGCGATCCAGCAGCGCCAGGTACGCGTCGTCGCCCGTGCCGTCCTCCAGTTCCACGTCGAGCGAGCTGCGTTCCTTCAGCGCCGGGTAGTTCGTGCGCCCGTGCATGCTGAACGTGAACACGCTCGCGTCGTCCGAGTAGATCGCCGCGGTGCCGTTGCCCTGGTGCACGTCGAGGTCGATCACGAACGGCCGCGCCGCCGCGCCGCGCGAGCGCAGGTCGGCGATCGCCACCGCGTGGTCGTTGAACAGGCAGTAGCCCTCGCCGCGGTCGCGGAACGCGTGATGCGTACCGCCGGCGAGGTTGGCCGCGACGCCGTGCACGAGCGCGGCGCGCGCCGCCATCACGGTGCCGAACGCCGCCGCGCGTGCCCGCGCGGCGAGCGCTTCCGACCACGGCAGCCCGATGCGCCGCACCTCGTGCGGCTCCAGCTCGCCGTTCAGCACGCGCGCCACCCAGCGCGGGTCGTGCGCCGCGTGCAGCCACGCGAGCGGCGCGGGCTCGGAACGCGCCACGTCCTCCGGCGCCAGCGTACCGTCGGCGAGCAGCGCCTCCCGCACCGCGCGGTACTTGGCCATCGGGAACGGATGCCCCTCGGGCAACGGCACGTCGAAGTGATCGCTGGACCAGGCGAGCAGGGCGGGCATGGGGCGCGACTGTGGCGGATCGGCGGTGCGCCGGTCCAGCCGCCCCGTCCGCGCCTCGCTGTTCGCCCCTTCGCACTCGGACGTATCGACAGGGGAGCCCTTTTCGGTACGGTTCCTCCGCGCCTCGAGATCCACGGTCCCCCCGAAGGAGTCGCTGCATGTCGAAGTGGAAGCCCCTCGCCGCGCGGTTCGGCGCCGCCGCGCTGGCGCTCGCAACGTTCGCCGGCCCCGGCCGCGCGGACGTCGTCACCGACGCCAACCAGAAGGCGGCGGACATCGCCGCCCGGCTCGGCTCCGCGCCGCAGGCCGCGCGCGCGCTGGCGATCGTGCAGGTGTCGGTGTACGAAGCGTTGGACGCGATCACCGGGCGTTATCCGGCGTTCCGCGCGCACCTGGAGCCGGCACAGGGCGCCTCGGTGGAGGCGGCCGTGGCGGCCGCGACACACGCGGCGCTCGCGGCGCTGGTGCCGGCGCAACAGGCGGCGATCGACGCCGACTACCGGGGCGCGCTCGCCGCGGTGCCCGAAGGCGACGCGCGCACGCGCGGCATCGCCGTGGGCGAGGCGGCCGCGAAGGCGATCCTGGCGCTGCGTGCCGACGACGGCGCCACCGCCGCCGAGAGCTATCGCCCGCGCACGACCCCGGGCGTGTACGTGCCGACCGCGCTGCCCGCCGTGCTGCAGTGGCCGGGGCGTCACCCGTGGCTGATGAAGAGCGCCGCGCAGTTCCGGCCCGGGCCGCCGCCCGATCTGAAGAGCGCACTGTGGGCGCGCGACGTGAACGAAGTGCGCGAGTTCGGCGCGCGGACGGGATCCCGGCGCAGCGACGAGCAGACCGCGGTGGCGCGCTTCTGGGAGGTCACGCAGCCGGCCGTGTACTGGCCGATCGCCCGCTGCGTGGCGGCGATGCCGGGGCGCGACGTGGTCGACAACGCGCGACTGTTCGCCATGGCGGCGGTCGCGATGGACGACGCGTTCGTGGCCGTGTTCGACGCCAAGTACGCGTACGGCTTCTGGCGCCCGATCACGGCCATCCGCAACGGTGACCAGGACGGCAACGACGCCACGCCGCGCGACGCCGGCTGGGTGCCGTTCATCGACACGCCCATGCACCCCGAGTACCCGTGCGCGCACTGCATCATCTCCGGCACGCTCGGGGCCGTCCTCCAGGCCGAACTGGGCGACACGCCGTGCCCCGAACTGCGCACGTCGAGCCCCACGGCCGGCGGGGCGGAGCGTACGTGGCGCAGCCTCGACGACTTCGTGACGGAGGTCTCGAACGCGCGCATCTGGGACGGCGTGCACTACCGCAACTCCACCGAGGTCGGCGCCGCCATGGGCCGCAAGGTGGGAGGGCTCGCGGTGAGCGCATTCCCGAAGCGCGGGCGCTGAGCGGCCCGCGGGCCCGGGGCCGCCCGCGGGGTGGCGAGCCGGGGCGTGGGCGCCGATAACCCGCGGGCCGGGTTTCGGCGCACACGGAGGGCTCGATGAACACACCCCGCACGATCACCGCCACGCTCCTCGCGCTGTCGATCGCCACCACCGCGTACGCCGACCTGCTCGACCGCACCCCGTGGGGCCCCGAGCAGGCGGTGCACGCCAGCACCGTGTCGGGCGACACGCTGTTCCTGGGCGGTGACTTCACGTGGCTCGGGCCGCGCACCGGCGGGGCCGCGGCGATCGACGCCGCCGGGCAGCTCGTGGCGGGCTGGCCCATGGTCGACGGCGTCGTGCGCGCGATCGCACCGGACGGTGCGGGCGGCTGGTACCTGGGCGGATCGTTCGGCCGCATCGGCAACGAGGTGCGCAGCAACGTGGCGCACGTGGACGCGGGTGGCGCGGTGACCGCGTGGGATCCGGCCGCCGACGGCGAGGTGTACGCACTCGCCGTGAGCGGAGCGGTGGTGTACGTGGGCGGGCGCTTCGCCACCTGCGGCGGCGCGGCGCGCGACTACCTCGCGGCCGTCGACGCCACGACGGGCCTCGCCAACGCGTGGAACCCGATGCCGAACGACGCGGTGCGCGTGCTCGTGGCGCGGCCGGGCCGCGTGTGGGCGGGCGGCGACTTCACGGCCGTCGGCGCGTGGCCGCGCCACGCGGTGGCGGCGGTGGATTCCGCGAGCGGCGACGCGCTGCCGTGGGACGCGCACATCGCGCCCGGCGCGCCGCAGGTGTTCGCGCTCGCCGTGGACGGCGGGCGCGTGTACCTGGGCGGCGTGTTCCTGCAGGTGGGCGGCCTCGCCCGGCACTTCGCGGCCGCGGTGACCGAGGCGACCGGCGCGCTGGTGCCCTGGGTGGCCGACACCGACGGTCCGGTGCGTGCGCTCGCCGTGTCGGGCAACGTCCTGTACGCGGCCGGCGACTTCACGCAGGTGAACAACGACCCGCGCGCGCACGCTGCGGCCATGACGTCGGAGGCGCCGGTGCTGCTGCCGTGGGCGCCCGCGCCCGACGGCCCCGTGCACGCGCTGCTCGTGCGCGGATCGGGCGTGCTGCTGGCCGGCGCGTTCGCGCACGCGGGCGGCGCGGCGCGGCGCAACCTCGCGCGCGTGGACGCCGCGACCGGCGCGGCCGACGCCTGGGATCCCGGCGCGTCGCGCGTGGCGTGGACGCTCGCGCACGACGGCGCGACCACCGTGGCGGGTGGCGCGTTCGGCAGCGCGTGCGGCGTGACGCGCTCGCGGCTGGGCGCGCTCGACCTGCGTTCCGGGCGCGCGCTGCCCTGGGCGCCGCGCGCGAGCGGCTCGGTGTGGGCGCTCGCACGCCGCGCCGGCGTGGTGTACGCCGGCGGCGAGTTCGATCAGGTGAACGACGTCCCGCGCACGGGGCTCGTGGCGCTGACCGCGGACTCGGGCGCCGTGACGCCGTGGAACCCGGCGCCCGACTCGCCCGTCCACGCGCTCGCGGTGGCCGGCGACACGGTGTACGCGGGCGGCACGTTCGCCACGATCGGCGGCGCACTGCGCAAGAACGTGGCCGCGCTCGACGGCACGACCGGCCTCGCGACCGCGTGGGATCCCGGGGTGAACAGCGTGGTGCTGTCGCTGGCCGTGGGCGCGAACGTCGTGTGGTGCGGCGGCCACTTCACGCAGGCCGGCGGCCAGCCGCGCGCCCGCCTCGCGGCGCTCGACCGCGCGACCGGCGCCGCGACCGCCTGGAATCCCGCGCCGGACGGCGGCGTGTTCGCGTTGCTCGCCGACGGCGCCACCGTGTGGGCGGGCGGAGCGTTCGGCACGGTGGGCGGCCAGCTGCACGCGGGGCTCGTCGCGCTGAACGCCGCGAGCGGCGCACCGGCGGCGTGGAACCCGGCGCTGGACGGCGCGGTGTTCGCGATCGCGCGCCGCGGCGGCGACGTGATCGCGGGCGGCGCGTTCACGGCCGCGGGCGAATCGCCGCGCGCCACGCTGGCGGCGTTCGACGCCGCGACGGGCGCGCTGTCGGACTGGGCGCCGATCACGAACGGCAGCGTGTCGACGCTGGCCGTGGACGGCGCGCGCGTGTTCGCGGGTGGCGCGTTCGATCGCGCCGAGGGCTGGCCGTCACCGGGCCTCGCCGCGCTGTGGGGCGGAGGTCCGCTCGCCGCGCCGCCGGCCGCGCACGCGGCGACGATGCTCGCCGCGCCGTCGCCGAATCCCGCGCGCGGCGCGGTGCGCGTGCGGTTCGCGCTCGCCCGCGCGGCCGACGTGCGGCTGGACGTGCTCGACGTGCAGGGCCGTCGCGTGGCGGTGCTGGCGGACGGCGCGCGGGCCGCGGGCTCGCACGACGCCACGCTCGACGCGGCCGCGCTGCGGCCGGGCGTCTACGTGGTGCGGCTCGCCGCGGCCGGGCGCGTGGACGCGCGGCGGATCGCGGTGGTGCGGTAGAGGCGCGGGGCGGCCGCGCCTCGTCCGGGCATCACCGCGACCTGTCTTCGATCACGCCCCGCGTCGCGTCGTCCAGCTTCGCGTCCAGCGGCACCACGTGCGCGGTGATCGCCACGTAGCCCTCGCGGCGCGTGCGCACGGTCTCCTCGCGCGAGAACAGGAACGGCAGCGCGTAGCCCAGTACCGGGAAGAGGCGGTGCGTCTTCGACTCCTCGGTGCGCGTGAAGCCACCCAGCAGCACGGTCTCGCCGTCCTTCGCGATCACCGTGTTCTCCACGATCTGGCCGTCCTTCACCGGGCTGCCCGACAGGTTGCTCACGATCGAGGTGAGCTCGGCGCGGATGTCGAGCGTCAGGTACCCGCTCTGGCCCAGCGAGGGCTGCACGCTCAGCTTGAGGCCGGCGTCCATGGAATCGGTCGCGAACAGGTTCGTGTAGCTGGAGTAGCGCGTCACGTACGTGGTGCGCGAGCCGTCGAGGATCGACGCGCGGCGATTGTTCAGCGTCAGGATGCGCGGCGCGTTGCGCAGCGTGGCGGCGCCCTTTTCCTCGAGCATCTTCAGCGCGTCGACGAGGTCGACCGAGGCATAGTCCTGCAGCGCATTCGAACGCCGGCGGATGGGGTCGATCGGCAACGGGTACGCCTGCGTGCTGTGCTCCTCGGTGAATCGCTGGTTGAAGCTCGCGCTCGTCCGCAGCCGTCCCCAGTCGATGCCGGCGGCCAGCGCCTTGTTCTCGTCCACCTCGATGATCTTCGCCTCGATCGCGATCTGGCTCGGCGCCACGTCGGCCGCGGTGATCAGCGCCTGCACGGCGGCGACATCGGCGGCCTCGCCGGACAGCATCAGCAGGTTCGCGGCGTCGTTGCGCCGCACCTGCACGGCGTGCACGCCGGCCGCGTCACGCCACTCGATGCTCCAGCGGCCGCCGTCGGGCCGTGCGCCGAGCACGTCCGCGAGATCGGCGGGCGGCAGGTACCGGGGATGCACGTACTCCGTGCGGACTTCGGCGAATGCCATCGCGGGAACGAGGCTCAGGGCCCACAGCAGGATCGGCAACGCACCGCGCGCCATGTTCATCAGTCGTCTCCTGGGACGGCGGCCGGGCCGCGCATCCGCGAACGTCCCATGGCGTCGGGGGACCGCTGGGGGAGCGTGGGGTCGGGGAGCATCGGGCCGCGTTCGGCAGGCCCATGGAAACCATACCAGCGGACCACGCGCGCGGTTCGCGGGAATCCCGTGCGCGAGCCCGCCGGGGGAACGTCTCCCGTCGCCGGGACGGAACCGCATCCGATCGGTCGCCTTCCCGATATGGTCCTTTCGTTCCTCTGGAACGGCCGAGCGCCGCAGGGCTAGACTCCGCGCGCATTTTCCCATCGCCGCCGTCCTGCCGGAGGTTCCCATGTCGCAAGACCTCTACGACGTGAAGTCGCCCATCCGCGATCGCGCCCACATCAACTCGATGGAGGAGTACCAGCGCCTGTACCGGCTGTCGCTCGACAACCCCGAGTGGTTCTGGGCGGAGCAGGCCAAGGCGCTGGACTGGTTCCACCCCTGGCACGCGGTGTTCGACGCGGACTACGAAGAGGTGGACTTCGCGTGGTTCTCGGGCGGGCGGCTGAACGCCTGCCACAACTGCGTGGACCGCCACCTGCCCACGCGCGGCGACAAGACGGCCATCATCTGGGCGCAGGACGAGCCGGGCGCGTACAAGCACATCAGCTACCGCGAGATGAAGCACAACGTGTGTCGGCTCGCGAACGTGCTGCTGCAGCACGGCGTGCGCAAGGGCGACCGCGTGTGCATCTACATGCCGATGATGCCCGAGACGGTGTACGCCATGCTCGCGTGCGCGCGCATCGGCGCCGTGCACTCGGTGGTGTTCGGCGGCTTCTCGGCCGAGGCGCTGCGCGACCGCATCCTGGACGCCGGCTGCAAGGTGGTGATCACGGCGAACGAGGGCCTGCGCGGCGGGCGCAAGATCGCGCTCAAGAGCATCACCGACCGCGCGATCGAGGGCCTGAGCATGGTGAGCACCGTGCTCGTGGCGCGCCGCACCGATCACGACGTGCCGATGGTGCACGGCCGTGACTACTGGCTCGACGAGGAGATGAAGCGGCAGCGCTCCACGTGCTCCGTGGCGTGGATGGGCGCCGAGGATCCGCTGTTCATCCTCTACACGTCGGGCAGCACCGGGAAGCCCAAGGGTGTGCTGCACACCACGGGCGGCTACATGACGTACGCGGCGATGACGCACAAGCTGGTGTTCGACTACCACCCGGGCGACGTCTACTGCTGCGCGGCCGACGTGGGCTGGATCACCGGGCACAGCTACATCGTGTACGGGCCGCTCGCGAACGGCGCGACCACGGTGATGTTCGAGAGCACGCCGACGTACCCCGACCCGGGCCGCTACTGGCGCATGGTCGACGACCTCGGCATCAACATCTTCTACACGGCGCCCACGGCGCTGC
Organism: Candidatus Eiseniibacteriota bacterium; assembly: GCA_044223135.1. GTDB lineage: Bacteria > Eisenbacteria > RBG-16-71-46 > RBG-16-71-46 > RBG-16-71-46 > JBGAMH01. Next base: position 8,957 of record JBGAMH010000103.1, read on the forward strand.
GCGCGATCGCGCAGGCGGGCGACGAACACGTGAAGCGCTACCAGCGCTCGAGCCTGCGCATCCTCGGCTCGGTGGGCGAGCCCATCAATCCCGAGATCTGGCGCTGGTACCACGACGTGGTCGGGGACAAGCGCTGCGCGGTGGTGGACACGTGGTGGCAGACCGAGACCGGCGGCATCCTGATCACGCCGCTGCCGGGCGTGACGCCCACCAAGCCGGGCTCGGCGACGCTGCCGTTCTTCGGCGTGAAGCCGCTCGTGCTCGATCCCGAGAAGGGCAACGTGCTCGAGGGCAACGGCGTGTCGGGCGCCCTGTGCCTGGCGTCGCCGTGGCCGGGGCAGGCGCGCACGGTGTGGGGCGACCACCAGCGCTTCAAGGAGACGTACTTCACGCAGTACAAGGGCTACTACTTCACGGGCGACGGCTGCCGGCGCGACGAGGACGGCTACTACTGGATCACCGGCCGCATCGACGACGTGCTGAACGTGTCGGGCCACCGGCTCGGTACGGCCGAGGTCGAGAGCGCGCTCGTGGCGCACGACGCGGTGGCCGAGGCCGCGGTCGTCGGGTTCCCGCACGCGATCAAGGGCCAGGGCATCTACGCGTACGTCCTGCTCACGTCGGAGTTCGCGAACCAGTCGTCCGAGCAGCTCGAAGGCGCGCTCAAGGAGCAGGTGCGCCACGCGATCGGCGGCTTCGCGATGCCGGACGTGATCCACATCGCACCGGGCCTGCCGAAGACGCGCAGCGGCAAGATCATGCGCCGCATCCTGCGCAAGATCGCCGCCGCCGAGTACGACGGCATGGGCGACGTCACCACGCTGGCCGAACCGGAAGTGGTGGAGAAGCTCATCACGCAGCACAAGACGCGGTCGGTGGGCTGATGCGCCTTCGACTCGCCGGACTCGCCGCCGCCGCGCTCCTGTGCGCGGCGGTGTGCGTTCGGGCGGCGGAGCCCGCCGCCCCGTCGTCGCCGCCCACCGCCGGCATGTTCGCGCAGGATCTCGGCGACCCGGTGCGCCCGGGCCTGTGGGTGCGCATGATCGCCGAGGGCGTGTGGCTGTTCACGGCCGAGGACGACCCCGAGGGCGAGGAGCCGATCGCGGCGAACGGGCTGGTGGTGCGCGCCGGCTCGCAGCTCGTGATGCTGGACACGGGCTGGAACGAGGCCCAGGCGCAGGCGCTGGTCGAGTGGTTCGACCGGGTGGAGTCGGCGCCGGTGCGGGCGGCCGTGGTCACGCACTCGCACGCCGACCGTTCGGGCGGCGCGCGCTGGCTGCTCGCGCACGGCGTGCGCGTGGAGATGCTCGACTCCACCGCGTCGAAGCTCGGCCTGCTGGGCGCCGACGGCGTGGAGACGTTCCACGGCACCGACACGCTGCGCGTGGGCGGGCGGCGCATGGAGCTGTACCACCCGGGCGCCGGCCACACGCGCGACAACATCACGGTGTGGCTGCCCGACGCGCAGATCCTGTTCGGCGGCTGCCTGGTCAAGGCGGCCGAAGCCAGGACGCTCGGCTTCATCGAGGATGCCGACCTCGGTCGCTGGCCCGCGAGCGTGAAGGGCCTGCAGCGCCGCTATCCGGACGCCCTGTTCGTGGTGCCGGGGCACGGCGCACCCGGCGGCACCGCCTTGCTGGATCACACGCTCGCGCTGCTGCGCGCGCGCCGGCGCTGACGCGCCGCTTCGCGCCGTCGTCCCGCGCCGGGTCGCCCTCGCGATCCGGCGGTTTCGTTCCGGCGACGCGTGCGGGTGGTCCCAACGGCCCATGCCGCGGGCCCGCGCACGCGCCCTATCCTGCCGCCGGCATGAAGACCTTTCGAAGGTTCGCGCGCGGCGCGGTGACGGCGCTCGCGCTCGCGGGGCTCGTGGCGACCGCGCGGGCCGGCGACGTGCGCACGCCGAACGCGTTCCTCGACGGCGCCACGCCGACGTTCGTGGTGGGCACGCGGGGCGATGCGCGCAGCGATCGCGCGATCGTGGCGCAGGCGCGGCTGATGCGCGAGCTGCGCTTTCCGGTGTCGCCGGTCGTCGGCGACACGGCGGTGGCGATCGACCGCGGGCCCGCCGCGTGGCCCGCACACGCGGTGCTGTACGGCGGACGCGACGTGAACGCCGTCGTGCGCGCGCTGTCGGCGTGGCTGCCGTTCACGGTGGACGCGGGCCGGCTCGAGATCGCGGGGCACCGCTACGAGGGCGACGAGTACCGGCTGCTCGCGTTCGTTCCGGGCCGCGCCGCGACCGGCGACGCGCCGGGCTGGCCGGACTTCCTGCTGTACGCGGGCACGGGCTCGCCGGGCATCGCCGAGATCAACGCCATCCGCCACGGCGGCGACGGCTTCCTGGTGGCGGACCGCTTCGGGCCGCTGCTGCGCGGCGAGTGGGCGGACTCCGCGGGCGTTCGGCTGCCGCGTGTCACCGCGAACGCGCGGCGCGTGGACTGGATCGCGACACCGCTCGCGGGCACGCACGTGATCGTGCACCGCGTGCGCGGGCTGGCCGCGGGCACGCGCGGAGCGGCGCAGGATTCCGCCGTCGCGTGGGGCGTGGCGCGCGCGGAGACGGCGCTGGCGGCGCCGTTCGCGAAGCCGCTGCTCGTGTACGTGTATCCCGACCGCGGCAGCAAGCGGATGCTCACCGGCGACGGCGGGGACGGGCGCGCCGACGTCGCCACGCGCTCGCTGCACGTGGTGGCGGCGGACTCGGGCCTGCGCGAGCTGGTCACGCACGAAGCGGTGCACGTTCTGGCCACCGACGTGGCGGGGCCCGCGGGCAGTTCGGCGATGGGCGAGGGGCTCGCGGTGTGGGCCGCGGATCGCCACGGCGGCTACACGCTCAAGGCATGGAGCGCGCAGCTCCAGCCGCCGCCGGGGGGCGGGCTCGGGCTGATGGGACGCGAGTTCGCACGCCTGTCACCGGACGTGGCGTATCCGCTCGCGGGGCTGTTCGTGAAGGGCGCGATCGACACCGTGGGCCTGCGCGCGTTCCTCGCGCACCTCTATGGCGCGGACTCGCGCGAATGGGCGGCCGCCTGCCGCGCCGCCGGCACCACGCCCGCGGCGCTCGACGAGGCGTTTCGCCGGCAGTTCTGGTCGCACCGCTCGTTCGGCCGCTGATCGAGCGGCGCGCCGCGCGTCCGCTCAGCGCGAGCGGTCGAAGATCACCGGCAGCGTCTTGCCGTCCACGGCCTGCGGCGGCACGAGCCCGAGCCGTTCGCACAGCACCGCGAACGTGTCCTGCAGGTCCACCGGCACGTCGGACTCCGACGTGATGTCGAAGCCGCGGCGCACGCCCGGCCCGGCGGCGATCCACGGCACGGTGTGCGAGCGCGGATCGTCCATGCCGTGATTGCGGCCGACGCCGCCGTGGTCGGCGGTGATCACGATCAGCGTGGAGTCGGCGAGCCCGGTCTGGTCGAGCGCGCGCAGGATCCGGCCGAGCGCCCGGTCCACGCGCTCGGCCACCGCGACCTGCCGCGCCGAGCCCCAGCCCACGGCGTGACCGGCCAGGTCCAGGGCGGGCAGGTGCACGAACAGGAACTGCGGCCTGGGGCCCACGAGCCAGCGCACCACCGTGTCGGCCACGGCCAGGTCCAGCAGGCTGTCGGCCACCGCCGGCAGCGCGCGGTAGTCGGCGGTGCCCGGCGCCGCGAGCGCGGTGAGCTTCACCTTGCCCACGGCGATGCCGGTGGTGAGCCCGGCCTCGTGGGCGAGCGTGAACACGGTGGGCCACGGCTCCCGCTCGACGTCGGCGTGGCGCCTGTCGTCGTTCCACGTGACGCCGTGCTTCGCCGGCGGCACGCCCGTGAGCATGGTGGTGTGCGACGGCAGCGTGATCGACAGCGGCGACGTGCGCGCCCACATCGTCCAGCTGCCGCGTGCCATCACGCTGCGCAGCGCCGGCATGTTCGCGCGCAGAGCCACGTCGGGCCGCAGCCCGTCCAGGCTCACGAGCATCGCGCGCCGGGGAAGCGGCGCCTGCGCGTGGGCCGGCGCGAGAGAAGCGGCGAGCAGGATCATCCACAGCACGCACCGGCGCGCGGCGCGCCGCACATCGGCTCGGGTCATCGGGGGAGTCCTCGGAACGGTCAGCCCTTCAGCTTCGCGATCGTGCGGTCGAGCAGTGTCGCCGGGAACACGCCGCCGGCTTCGAGCGTCGCGCGGTGCTTCGCGAGCGCCTCGCCGACCTCCGCGAACGTGCGCGGCACCGGCGTGGCCCCGCCGGCACGCACGCCGGGCGTGGCGGCCGCGGCGCGCGCCAGTCGCTCGGTCGCGTCGCCGGCCGCGCGCCCGCGAGCGCGGCCTGCGCCACGCCCGCCAGCAGGTGGTGCGCGTGCGCGGAGCCGTCGGGCAGGCGGAACTCCACGGTCGGCGCGGCCACGGCGCGACCCTGGGCGTCGGTGGGCACGAACGGCAGGCGGATCAGCGCGCTGCGGTCGTACTCGCCCCAGATGATCGAGTTCGGCGCCTCGCGCGCCTGGCCCAGCCGCACGAACGAGCCCTCGTCGCGGTTGCCGAACGCCATCAGCGCGGCGCCCATCTCGAGCAGGCCGGTCACGAGCCACTCGGCCGCCGGCGTCAGCGCGGTGTCGGTGCGCTTCACCGGCTGCGGCTTGCCGTCCTTCATCGTGGCGAAGTGGAAGTGCAGACCGGTGCCGGCGTGGCCGCGGCGCAGCACGGGGTCGAAGCGGATGCGCAGGCGGTCGCGTCGCGCGAGATTGCCGAGCACCCAGCGCGTGAGCGCCACGGCTTCGCCCGCTTCGGGCAGCGGCGCCAGGCCGAGCTCGATCTCGTGCTGCTCCCACACCACGTCGTCGTCCTCGCCTTCCACGAAGCCGACTTCGCTGTGCGCGTACTTCACGCCCACGCCGGCCACCGCGAGCGCGGCGAGCGCCTCGCGGCGCAGCGTGCCGCCGGCAACGGTGGGCGCCGTCGCGTGGTAGCCGCCGTCGGCGGTGCCGCGCACGTCCTGTTCCTCGCGGTGGCGGCCCACGAAGTACTCGACCTCGCCGAGCGCGTGCAGCGCCAGCCCGGTCTCGTGCGTGAAGCGCGCGTCGGCCGCGCGCAGGATCGTGTCGGGCGACTCGGGCAGCGGCGCGCCGTCGCGACCGGCGTGACCGCACATCACGGCCAGCGTGGGCAGCGGCGAGAACGGATCCAGGAACGCGCTCGCGAACCGCGGCCGCAGCACCACGTCCGAAGCGCTCGCGCGAATGCCGGCGTCGGGGAACAGGCTCGAGCCGTCCGCGCGCTCGCCGCCGCCGAGCACGTCGAGCAGGTGCGCGCGCGAGCGCGGCGCGAAGTCCAGCGCCTTCAGCGCGCCGTCCCCACCCACGTGCATCAGGCTCACGAGTCGCACGCCCTGCTGATCGCAGAAGTCGGCGAGGATCGCGGGCGTCCACTCGGCCGCGGGGCGGCCGATCGAACGTTCGATCGCACCGGCGAGCGAGGCGCCACGCGCGCCGGCATCGGTGAAGATGGAGGGCGTATTCGGGGTCATGTCGATCTCCTGGCAGGCCGCCGCGTGCATCCGCGCGTCCGCGCGAGCCCGGTTGCCGCGCGCAGCTTGACACGCGAACCGCGCGGCGTCGCCCGGCCGCTCGCCGGGCGCGCCTCGCCGCGGCCGGAATGCTAGGCTGCGACCCCGGTTCGGGCCGCGCCAGCCGCGGTCGGGACCGCGGTGTCGCCCCGCCGGCATGCGGCGCCCGGCGGGAGAACCCGGACCGCGCCCGCCGCCGCGCGCCGCCGATCCGTCCACGCGAGGAGCCATGAAGCGAACCGTCACCCGCAAGGCGTTCCC
>JBGAMH010000104.1:0-14494 GCA_044223135.1 Candidatus Eiseniibacteriota bacterium
GAGCCGCGCGAGCGGGGTGCCGGAAGCCGTGGATGCGCGGGTGTCCGAGGAAGTCGCCATGCGGGCGCCAAGCTATCGGGCGGCCGCGCGCCGCGCGAGTCGAAAGTGCGCCGCGCCGGCCGCCGGGCGGAGCGCACGGCGCGCGTCGCGCCGTTGCGGGGGGCGCGCGCCGCGCGTACCGTGCCGCGCATGTCCCACTTCCGACTGGCGTTCGTGCAGGGCCGCCCGCGCTTCGGCGCCACGGCCGAGAACCTGGAGCGCGGCCTCGCGCTCGCGGCCGGAGTCGAGGCCGACCTCGTGGTGCTGCCTGAACTGTGGTCGACGGGCTACGTGTTCACGTCGAAGGCCGAGGTCGCCGCGCTCGCGGAGGACGCCGCCACCGGCGCCACGGCGCGCGCGCTGAAGGCGGCCGCGAAGCGCGAGAAGCGCCACTACATCGCCGGCTTCGCCGAGGTGTCGAAAGGCCGCTTCTACAACAGCGCGCTGCTCGTGGGCCCTTCGGGCATCAAGACCGTGTACCGCAAGCTGCACCTGTTCGAGCGCGAGCAGTTCTTCTTCCGGCCCGGCGACACGCCGCTGAGCGTGCACCGCGTCGGCGCGGCGCGCGTGGGCCTGCTCATCTGCTTCGACTGGAGATTCCCCGAGGCCAGCCGCGCGCTGGCGCTGATGGGCGCCGACGTGATCGCGCACCCGTCGAACCTCGTCTACAAGATGGCGCAGGAGGCGATGCGCTGGCGCTCGTTCGAGAACCGGGTGTTCGTGGTGACGTGCAATCGCACCGGCACCGAGTCGCGCACGACGCCCCGGGGCGAGCGCTGGAGCGTGCCGTTCACCGGCCGCAGCCAGGTCGTGGATCCGATGGGCCGCGTGATGGCGGCCGCCGGCAAGCGCGACGAGTGCGCGCTGGCCGTCGATTGCGACCTCGCGCTCGCGCGCGACAAGGCGATGTCGCCGCTCACGCACCTGTGGAGGAGCCGCCGGCCCGAGATGTACGGGCGCGTGGCGAGGCGCTGAAGCCGGGAGGGAGCCGGGCGCCGGGATCGGCGTGCCTCCGCGCTCCCACCCGGGGCGGAGGCGTCGCGAGATCCCGGGCGGAGGCCGCGAGGCCGGCGGTGCACGGGGTGGCGGAGGGGCGAATTCCCTCCCGTGAGCGGTCCTTCGCGCGGGAATCTGACCGCTGGTTTGTGACGGCGGGCTGCCCGGGCTGTCTCCTGAGCAACGGGAGCGTGCCTCCTGCCGCCGCCACCGGGGGAGCGCCCGCGCCCACCCCGGCATTCCGCTGCGTACACCTGCCACGAGGTCGAACCGTGGACCATCGCCTGTCGTGCTCCGCAACGATTCGGACCTGCCGGATGCTCCGCCGGGTCGCCGGCCTGTCGCTCGTGATCGGCCTGCTCGCGTCGCGCGGCCACGCGGCCGATCCCAACCTCGTCGCACGCTGGTCGCTCGACGACCTGAGCGGCGCGGACAGCTCGGGGCACGAGCTCCGGATGAGCCTGGTGCCGACGGTCTCGTCCGTTCCCGGCTCGAGTCACACGAACGGTGTCCACTTCGGCCCCGGGTCCGGTTTCGGCCAGGTCGGGGCCACGACCCTGCTCGAGCCACGCCAGCGATCGTGGTCGGTGTCGCTCTGGCTGCGGACGACACGGGACACGACCCAGCTGCGAAACGTGGTGTCCTGGTATCGCTGCGGGGCGAACCCGTTGTGTGGCCAGACGGACGCGGCCTATTACATGCTCTACGTCGGGACGGACGACCGCGTGCACTGGGAATTGCGTGGCGATGGCGCGGCGGACCTGGACACCCGTTCCGGGCAGTCGCTGAGCGATTCGCGGTGGCACCACGTGGTGGGCACCTACTCGTTCTCGACGCACCGCGCCACGCTGTTCGTGGACGGAGCGATGGCGGACACGGTCCAGGGCGATCTCGGTGCGATGAGCGCGGGATCGATCGCCATTCCCTTCCAGGTCGGACGGATGTACCGAACCGGCTGGGGCCAGCCCGGGAACTACTTCAACGGCGCCGTGGACGAGATCCGGATCTACGACCGGGAACTCTCCGCGGCGGACGTGAGCGCACTCTTCCAGTCGGGCGCGGTCGGGGTCGAATCGGGAGGACGACCGTCCGCCGTTCGACTCGGCCATGGCTCGCCCAATCCGTTCCGTCGGATGACGCGCATCCCATTCGCACTCCGCGCGCCCGCGCGAGTGCGGCTGAGCGTGATGGACGTCGCCGGGCGGGAGATCGCGGTGATCGACGAGGGCGTCCGCGGGGTCGGTGAACACACGGCCGAGTGGGATGGTCGTGACGTCGCGGGCTCACCTTCGCGCGGCGGCGTGTACTTCTACCACCTGATCGCGACGCCGATCGCGGGGGGCGCGGTCGAATCGCGGACGGTGCGAGGTACGCTGATCCGCTGACCGTCGAGGGGTGCATCCGAGGTTGCCGTCCGGTCGCGTGAGTTCCGCCGCCCGGGCGGGACAGGCCGTGCGCGCGATCGACGCCGGCAAGCCCCACTGGTTCGCGCGGGCCCGGCTGCGCTAGTGTTCGGCGTCCCCGAGGCTCCCTGATCTGCCCGCGTGCGGTCGCGCGCGTTCACTATTCCGTCATCCCTTCGGGAGAGTTCAGCATGTCCGCCGTCGGAACTCGCGAGGCCGAGCTGGCCGCGTTCGTGGATCAGCTGGTCGCCGAGCTTGCCCCACTCGAGAAGCGCCACAACGAGGAGTACTGGCTCGCCAACGTCACCGGCGAGGCCCGGCACGAGCAGGAGAGCGCCCGGCTCGACACGCAGATGCGCAAGATCTTCGCCCGTCGCGAGCCCTACCAGAAGCTCCTGGCGCTCGCCGAGGGCGGCCCGCTCGCCGACGCGCTGCTGGACCGGCAGCTGCGCCTGCTCATCAACGGGTACCGCGCCAAGCAGGTTTCGCCGGAGACGATCGAGAAGACCGTCGCCCTGGAGAAGGCGCTCGAGAGCCGCTTCAACAACCACCGCGCGCAGGTGGGCGGGAAGGCGCTGAGCGACAACCAGATCCTCGAGGTGCTTCGCGAGTCGAACGACTCCGCCGAGCGCCGCGCCGCCTGGGAGGGCAGCAAGCAGATCGGCGCCGCGGTCGAAGCCGATCTGCTCGAGCTGGTCCGCGTGCGCAACGAGTCCGCCGTGGAGCTGGGCTTCTCGAACTACTACTCGATGGCGATGGAGCTCGACGAGCTCGACGAGCAGGAGCTGTTCGAGCTGCTCGACAAGCTCGACGCGGGCACGCGGCCACTGTGGGAAGCGTACAAGGGCGACCTCGACCGCCGGCTCGCGCAGCGATTCGGCGTGAGCGTGGAGGCACTGCGCCCGTGGCACTACGCCGACCCGTTCTTCCAGGAGGCGCCCGCGGCCGAGATCGACCTCGATCCGTTCTACGCGGGCCGCAACCTCGAGGAGCTGACCGAGCGGTTCTTCCGCGCGGTGGGCTTCGAGATCCGCGACCTGCTGGAACGCGCCGACCTCTACGAGAAACCCGGCAAGTGCCAGCACGCGTTCTGCAGCTCGGTGGATCGCGCCGACGACGTGCGCGTGCTGTGCAACATCCGCCCGAACGAGAAGTGGATGGGCACGATGCTGCACGAGTACGGCCACGCCGTGTACGACAAGTACGTGGATCGATCGCTCCCGTGGCTGCTGCGCGCGCACTCGCACATCCTGACCACCGAGGCGAGCGCGATGCTGTTCGGCCGCCTGTCGAAGAACTCGGTGTGGATGCGCACCTACGCGGGCGCCGATCCGGCGGAGCTCGCGAAGCTCGGCGACGCCGTGTCGCGCGCCGTGCGCGAACAGCTGCTGGTGCAGACGCGCTGGGAGCTGGTGATGATCCACATGGAGCGCGCGCTGTACCGCGATCCGTCGCAGGACCTGCACACGCTGTGGTGGGACCTGGTGGAGCGGTTCCAGGGCGTGAAGCGGCCCGAGGGGCGGAACGCCCCGGACTGGGCCGCGAAGATTCACTTCAGCGTGGCGCCCGTCTACTACCACAACTACCTGCTCGGCGAGATCCTCGCGTCGCAGTTGCAGGCACACCTGCTGGACGACGTGCTCGGCGGCGGCGAACGCGTGTGGGAGCGCTACGTGGCGAGCCCCGAAGTGGGCGCGTTCCTGCGCGACAAGTTCTACCGCCCGGGCCGTTCGCTCGCGTGGCGCGATCTCGTGGAGCACGCCACGGGCAAGCCGCTCGACGCGGACGCGTTCGTGGACGAACTGGCCGGGCGCGTGTGAACGACGCGCTCCGCCGCGGCGCACCGGGGGCCCTCGCCGCGATCGCGCGGCGAGGGTCGCTCGCATGAGCGGCGCCGTCGGCGTGTCGCACCAGCCGCTCGCGGGCCTGACCGTGCTCGACCTGTCGCGCGTGCTCGCGGGGCCTTACGCCACGCAGGTGCTGGGCGACCTCGGCGCCGACGTGTGGAAGATCGAGCGGCCCGTCGTGGGCGACGAGACGCGCGCGTGGGGCCCGCCGTTCGTGGGCGCCGAGTCGGCGTACTACCTGAGCGTGAACCGCAACAAGCGTTCGGCCGTGGCGGACTTCCACGACGAGCGGGAGCGCGCCGCGATCCGCCGCGCGTGCCTCGAAGCCGACGTGGTGGTGGAGAACTTCCTGCCCGGGCACCTCGCGCGTTTCGGGCTGGACGCGGCGACGCTGCGACGCGAGAAGCCGGAGCTCGTCGTGTGCTCGATCACCGGCTACGGGCAGGACGGCCCGTACGCGCAGCTGCCCGGATACGACGCCGTGCTGCAGGGATTCACGGGGCTGCAGAGCGTGACCGGCGAGCCCGATGGTCCGCCGCTCAAGGTGGGCGTCGCACTCGTGGACGTGCTCACCGGCATCCACGCCGCCGCGGCCATCCTCGGCGCGCTCGTGGGGCAGCTCCGCGGCCGCGGCGGCGCACACCTGGACGTGGCGCTGTTCGAGGTGGGCGTGCACGCGCTCGTGAACGTGGCGCAGTCGGCGCTGAGCACCGGCGTGCCCGCGCGCCGCTACGGCAACGCGCATCCCACGATCGTGCCGTACCAGACGTTCGCCGCGGCCGACGGCCTGCTGGTGGTGGCGGTGGGGAACGACGAGCAGTGGCGCCGGCTGTGCGCGGCCATGGGCGAGCCCGATCGTGGCGTCGACGCGCGCTGGGCCGCGAACCCCGACCGCGTGCTGCGGCGCGCGGACGTGGTGGGCTGGCTCGCCGAGCGCTTCGCGACCGCGCCCCGCGACGCGTGGCTCGCGAAGCTGCGCGACGCGCGCGTGCCCGCGGGCGCCGTGCGCGACGTGCACGAGGTGGTGGCGGATCCGGCGCTGGCCACCCGAGGCATGGTGGCCGACGTCACGCTGGCTGCCGGCGAGCCCACGCGCGTGCTGTCGCTGCCCTGGCGCATGGACGCCACGCGCCCGCCGGTGCGCCTGCGCCCGCCCGGGCTCGGCGAGCACACGAGCGAGTTCTTCGCGCGCTTCGGCTGAGCGGGCGGCGGGCGGCCCCATCCCGCCTTTGCCCGCCGCGGCGCCCTGTGCCAACTTCCGGCGCACGTCCCACTCGATTCCCGGCTCCGATCCCGGAAGGAAGAAGCCCATGTCCGGCACCAGCACTCCCGGTCCGCGCGGCCTCGACGGCGTCGTCGCGGCGCAGACCCGCATGAGCCATGTCGACGGCCAGAACGGCGTCCTGATCATCGGCGGCTACGAACTGAAGGAACTGGCGGGCAAGGTCACGTTCGAAGAGGCCGCGTCGCTGCTCTGGAAGGGCACGCTGCCGTCGAAGGACGAGGCGGCCACGATCACGCGCGAGATCGCCGCGCTGCGGGCGATTCCCGACGCGGCGATGCAGGCGGTGCGCGAAGCGGCGGCCAAGAAGGCGCCGCCGATCGACGCGCTGCGCATGGCGTGCGCGATGCTGTCGCTCGACGTGAAGAACCCGAACGACATCTCGCTCGACGCCGACGTCGCGAACGCGAAGATGCTGGTGGCGCGATTCCCCACGATCGTGGCCGCGCACACGCGGCTCGTGGCGGGGCAGGAGCCCATCGCGCCGCGCGCCGACCTGTCGCTGGCGGCGAACTTCCTGTACATGGTCACGGGCAAGGAGCCCGACCCGATCGCCGCGCGCGCGCTGGACACGTACTGGGTCACGGTGATCGACCACGGCATGAACGCGTCCACGTTCACGGGCCGCGTCATCGCGAGCACGCGCTCCGACATGGTGAGCGCGGTCACCGGCGCGATCGGCGCGCTGAAGGGCCCGCTGCACGGCGGCGCGCCCGGCCCGGTGCTCGACATGCTGCTGGACATCAAGACCGCGGCGAACTGCGAGCCGTGGGTGCGTGCGAAGCTCGGCGCGGGCGAGCGCATCATGGGATTCGGGCACCGCGTGTACAAGGTGCGCGATCCGCGCGCCGAGGTGCTGTCGGCGGTGGCCGAGCAGATGGCGGGTGCGCAGCTCGAGAACCGCGGCCTGTTCGACCTGGCGCGGTCGTGCGAGGCCACCATCATCCGCGTGCTCGACGAGGTGAAGCCGGGCCGCAACCTGCGGACGAACGTGGAGTTCTTCACGGCGCTCGTGCTGCAGTCGATCGGCCTGCAGCCCGCTACCTTCGTGGCGATGTTCGCGTGCGGGCGCGTGGCGGGCTGGGCCGCGCACGTGATCGAGCAGCACGCCGAGGATCACCTGATCCGTCCGCAGTCCGAGTACATCGGGCCGCGCGGGCTGACCGTGACGCGCTGACCATCCACCCGGATCGGCCACCGGCCCGCCGACGCACCGCGCGCGTCGGCGGGCCGGCACCTTTCGCGGTGGGCCGGCGGGGGACAGGGACGGGCGCAGGACTGTCCCTGTACGGGCAGCGTCTGCCGTCGCGTGGCTTCTCTCCGCGAGGTTCCCGGGGCGCGCGAACCGAACCCATCGCGCGAGGTGACGGCGGGAACCCCTTGCGCGGGCGCGAGTCACAGGGCAGGCTCTCCGCCCCGCCGGGGCGCGGCGGGCGCCCGGCCTCCGGGCGAGGGAACTGAACGACTTCTGGACCGTCCATTGCCAAGGACCGGACAGGCGCTGGAAGTTCCGGCGCACGACCCCTGCGAGAGGCCGCTCCCCATGGCCTCGCGCCCGATGCACCCCACCGGGTACGAGGAGTCTTCTGGATGCGAGTGAAACCCATCATCCGCCGCAGTCGCTGGTTGCTCGTGCTGCTCCCCACGCTGGTCGCCATCACGTCCGTCGCCCAGATCGGTCCGCCGCCGCTGACCCCGTTGCCGCCGCCGCCGGTGCCTGCGGGCAATCCCATCACCACGGCGAAGGCGAACCTGGGCAAGGTGCTGTTCTGGGACGAGCAGCTGTCGTCCACGCGTACGGTCGCGTGCGGTTCGTGCCACATGGGGCGCTCGGGCGGCACGGACCCGCGCTCCACGCCCGTGCAGTCGATCGCGGTGAACCCGGGCAACGACGGCGTGTTCGGCACGCCGGACGACGTGACGGGCTCCCCGGGGGTGCCGCTCAGCGACGGCACCGGCGCCTACCAGGAGTCCGCCACGTTCGGCATGGCCCTGCAGGTCACGCCGCGGCTCGCGAACTCCCACATCAACGCCGCGTACGCGCCGACGCTGTTCTGGGACGGCCGCGCGGACCGTGTGTTCGTGGACCCGGCCACGGGCGACACCGTGCTGCGCAACAACGCCGCGCTCGAGTCGCAGGCCGCGGCGCCGCCCACCTCGAGCGTCGAGATGGGACACGTGGGCCGCGACTGGAACGACGTCGCCGCGCGCGTGGCCTCGGTGCAGCCGCTGGCGCTCGCCACGTCGGTCCCGGCGAGCCTCGACGCGTGGATCGCCGGCCGCACCTACGCGCAACTGTTCACGGAGGCGTTCGGTTCGCCCGAGATCACGCCGCGCCGCATCATCCTGGCGATCGCCACCTACGAGCGCACGCTCGTGTCGAACCAGTCGCCGTTCGATTCGCTGATCGCCGGCCAGCCCACCAGCCTCACGCCGCAGGAGCTCGCGGGCTTCACGCTGTTCGGCCAGCTGCCGTGCGCCGGATGCCACGGCGGCGCGCTGATGTCGGACAACCTGTTCCACTACATCGGCGAGAGCCCGGCCGCCGAGGACTCCGGGCGCGCGCACGTCACCGGCCTGCCGCAGAACGTGGGCCAGATGCGCACGCCGAGCCTGCGCAACGTCGGCCTGCGCACGAGCTTCTTCCACGACGGCCGCTTCCAGCGGCTGGAGGACGTGATCGCGTTCTACAACCGCGGTGGCGACTTCAACGCGCCCAACAAGCCGCCGGTGATCGCGCCGCTCGGCCTGACGCCGCCGCAGCAGGCGAACCTCGTGGCGTTCCTGCGCCGCGCGACCACCGATCCGCGCGTGGCCAACCAGGCGTTCCCGTTCGACAAGCCCACGCTGTGGAGCGAGGCCGCGCTGGCCCCGGTCGTGCAGGGCACCGGCGTGGCGGGCAGCGGCGGGCTCGTGCCGGCGCCGGTGGGCTACGAGCCGCCCGCCACCGGCAACCCCGACTTCACGCTGGCGCTGCACGGCGCGCTCGGCGGCGCGAGCGCGGTGCTCGTGGTGGATGCGAACCCGCCGGGCACGCTCGGCGGGATCCCGGCGACGGCGTCGTTCGCGCGCCGCGAGCTGACGCTGTCGGGGGCTGGCGCGGGCCAGGGGCTGGGCTCGGTGGACCTGGCGATCCCGAACGATCCCGCGCTCCACGGCCAGGTGCTGTACGCGCGCTGGTACGTGAACGACCCGGGCGCGCCGGACGGCGTGGCCGCGTCGCCGCTCGTGCGCTTCACGGTGTTCGGCCCGCGCGGCGCGGGTCTGCTGTCGGTGGGCGACACGCCGCGGCTGCCGCGCCTGCTGCAGCTGCACGCGAACGCGCCGAACCCGTTCCGCACGTCGGGCACCACGATCCGCTACGACCTCATGGCGGGCTCGCCGGTGAAGCTCACGGTGTACGACGCGCAGGGCCGCGTGGTGCGCCACCTGCTGGACGAGCGCGTGCAGCTGGCGGGCAGCTACGCCATCGCGTGGGACGGGCGCGACGACGCGGGCCGGGTCGCGCCGGGCGGCGTGTACTTCTACCGGCTGGATGCCGGCGCGAGCTCGCAGTCGAAGCGGGCGGTGAAGCTGGATTGACGCGTTCGCGGGGCGGCGCCGGAGCGCCCCGCGGAGCGTGGGCAGGTCGGCCGTTCCCGGACGCCGGTGCGACTCCGTACCGGCGTCCGGGTTGTTTTCGGATCCGGGCGCCTGTGCGAGACTGCCGCCTCATGTTCCGCGCTCTCGCACTGGCCCTCGGGGCCCTGCTGCTGCTCGCCGCTGGTTCGGCCTACCTCGCCCTGTACCCGCACGTGCCCGACGACCTGGGCGGCGTGGAGAACCTGGACGCCCGCGCGCAGAAGCTGCGCATCCCGGTGGGCGAGGACGACCACGTGGACGCGTGGTGGGTGCCCGGCGAACGGCAGGCGCTCGTGGTGTTCTTCCCGGGCTACGCGCGCCGGCACGACCGCGCGTGGCGCTACGCGCAGTTCCTGCGCAAGGACGGCTACGGCGTGCTCGCGGTGGACTTCCGCTCGACGCGCCTGTGGAACCGCAAACCGACGACGCTCGGTTTCTGGGAAGTGGTGGACGCGCGCGCGGTGCTCGACTGGGTGGCCGCGCAGCCGCAGTGGAAGGGGCATCGCGTGGCGGTGTTCGGCGAGTCGCTCGGCGGCAGCACGGCCCTGGTCGTCGCGTCGGAGCGGCCCGACATCGCGGCGGTGGTGGTGGACTGCCCGTTCTCCACGGGCGACGACGCGGTGCGCGACGCGTTTTCGTGCGTGCTGAAGCTGCCGGCGTGGCCGCTGGCGCCGATCTCGCGGGCGCTGGGCGCGAAGCTCACCGGGCACGACCCGGGCACGCTCGACGCGACCGCGGCGCTCCGGCGCTTCGAGACGCGGCCCGTGCTGCTGGTGCAGAGCACGATGGCGGACCGCTTCTCGATGCGGCAGGTGGAGGCGCTCAGCGCGGCGTCGCCGCCGGGCGTGCGCGAGTGGCGGGTGGACGACGCCGGGCACAACCAGGCCTGGCTGCACCACCGCGAGGCGTACGAGACGCGCGTGCGCGACTTCCTCGCGCCGCGGCTCAAGTCGATGCCACTGGTGGCCGCGGCCGCCGATTCGAGCTCGCCGATCGAACGCATGACGCGCGCCGCGCAGCAGGCGGTGGCGGCGGGCGCGAAGAAGCTGGGGCAGGCGGTGGAGAAGGCGGCGCGCGACGCCGCCGCGAAGTCCGCCGGCGGCGCGGGCAGCGGCGGCGGCCGATGAGCGCGCAGGTCCGCATCGGCACGCAGGGCTGGTCGTACGACGACTGGAAGGGCGTGTTCTACCCGCCGGGCTCCAAGCAGGAAGACCGGCTGCCGTTCTACGCCGAGGTCTTCGACACCGTGGAGCTGGACACCACGTTCTACCACGCGCCGAAGGCGACGATCGCGCGCTCGTGGGAGCGCCACACGCCCGACGCGTTCCGCTTCGCGGCCAAGGTGCCGCGCGCCATCACGCACGACGCGCAGCTGCGCGAGGTGGGCGAGGAGCTCGACCGTTTCGTGCGCGCGATGGAGCCGCTCGGCGACAAGCTGGGCCCGCTGCTCGTGCAGCTGCCCGCCGAGTTCGTGGGCGACGACCGCGCGCGCGCGGATCTCGATCGCTTCCTCGCCGACGCCCCGGCCGGCACGCGGCTGGCGGTCGAGTTCCGGCACGCGAGCTGGCACGACCCGGCCACGTGGGACGTCCTGCGCCGCCACGGCGCGGCGGTGGCGTGGACGGAGTGGCGCGAGCTGCCGCGCGTGACCGAGGTGACGGCCGACTTCCTGTACCTGCGCTGGCTCGGCGACCGACGCGAGATCGAGAAGTACGACCGCGTGCAGGTGGACCGCGCGGACAGCTTCCGCGCGTGGGAGGCCGACCTGATGCGGGTGTTCGGCGAGGTGCGCGAGGTGTACGGGTTCTTCAACAACCACTGGGCGGGCCACTCGCCGGCCAGTGCGAACGAGATGAAGCGGCGGCTCGGACTCCAGGTGACCGAGCCCCGTGACTGCTGGCCGCAGGGCGAACTGTTCGGCTGAGCGGCGGCACGGAGGACACGGCGCGTGGCGCGCGGTGGCGGAGGGCCGTCATCGGGCGGGGCGCGCCGGGCCGAAGGGAGACGGCGGGATGCGACGACCGGGCGTGGTGGCGCTGATCGTGGGTTTGCTGCTGTGCGGCTGCGCGACGCAGGAGGTGCATCGCCGGGCGGACGTTCCGGACTCGACGCGGTTCGACGCGATCCTGGACGACGGGCTGCGGTCCTACTTCGCGATGGCCGAGGGGCATCCTGTGCAGGTGCGCGCCGAACTGCTGCGACGCGAGCCGATCTGGGTGGGCGACGCACGGCCCCGCTACTTCGCGTGGGTGACGGTGGCCGAGGAGTCCACGGGCCGCGAATTGCGGAACGGAGCCGTGCGGCTGGCGGGGGCGGACGGACGGCTGATCGTGACCGATTTCGCCAGCCGGGAGCAGCTCCGGACGGACCCGAACGCCGCTTCCCGCGCGTTCCCGACGCCGGTCGCCCGCGAGATCCTCGAACGGGCCCACCGCTGAGCCTCCCGGTGTCCCGCGGCTCGGCCCCGCCCCCCCGGCGGCCGGCCCGGGAGAAAAATGCCTGAAGTGCGGGCATCTGCCCGCCGATCCTAGCTCCCGTCCGGATTCCGGACGTTCGCCGGCACCCCTCGCTGGCGCACTCGAGTCCGATTCATTCGTCGAGTTGCAGCGGGGGGAAACCATGACGATTCACGCCGGAGCTTCGCTCCAGAGCGATGCCGGGGGCCGCAGCCCTCGCCGCACGAGCGACACCCACGACGATCTTCCGGTCACGCGCCGTGACCGTTTCGCCGGTCGCCGCCAGAGCCTTCACGACCTGCAGCACGTGCTGCTCACGTCCGGCCAGCACGCGCTCGTCCTGGGCGAGAGCGGCATCGGCCGCACGTCGCTGCTGAACGTGCTGCCCGCGTGCCTCGACGGCCCGCGACGCGCGGCCGCCGTGACGGCGCTGCCGTCGGACACGCTCGCGACGCTGTGGGGACGCGCCGCCGCGGCACTCGGCGTGGACGCGGGCGAGGGCACGTCGTCGGCCATGGCCGCGACGCTGCGCCGCGTCGCCGCGGGAGAGCCCGTCCTGATCACCGTGGACGACGTGCATCGCGGCTCGTCGGAACTGCGGCGCGACCTCGCCGCGGTCGTGGGCGCGCTCGTGTCGCCGCCCACGCAGGCGACGCTCGTGTTCTCGGCGCTCGGCATGGACGTCGCGGGTTCGTGGCCCGAAGCCTCGCTGCTCGGCAGCGCCGTCGGCACGCACCTGCTGCCGCGGCTGATGCGCGACGAAGCGCAGGAACTGATCGAAGACGTGCTCGCCGAGGCCGGGTTCGACGCCACGCCCGAAGCGATCGCGATGATCACCGACCGCGGCGCGGGGCTGCCGGGCGCGGTGCGCCGGCTGTCCGTCGCGGCAGCCACCGCCACGCGCGCGGCGGGAGCGTCCCGGGTGGATGCTCCGCACGTGGAGCGGGCGAGCGCCGACGTGCTCGCGAGCACCGACGAAGCGGTGCGCGAAGCCTACGAGCACGCCACGATCCGCGCGCGCCGCGGGATCTTCCCGGAGATCCTGTGGGCGTGTGCGCACACGCCGCGCGAGGGCGACGGCAGCTTCGCCACGCTGGCCGTGCGCGAAACGCTGCAGCGCATGCTCAAGCGCGAGATCCGCGGGCTCACGAACCAGATCAGCGTGCTCGCGGAGGACACGCGCGGCCAGGTGCTCGTGCGCGTGTCGGGCGCTCCGAATCCGCGCTACCGGTTCGCCGACCCGCGACTGGAGCCGTTCGTGCTCCTGCGCGGGCTCGGCGACCGCGACCTGCCGCAGGTGCCCGCGCACGCGGACGCCGAGGAGAGCTGGCTGCGCGAAGCGGCCTGACCGGCCGATCGGTGCGCCTCGGGGGGAGCGCATCGCTTCGGTCACACACGAACGCGGCGCCGCGGAACAACGCGGCGGCGCGGCGGGGGGGGGGGGGGGGTGGTCAGCGGGCGTCGCCGGGACCGGTGACCTTGCCCTTCAATCCCTTGATCGACTCGATCGCGGCCTGCCGCGCGGCGTCGATCTGCGCCTCCGGGCCCGAGAGGTAGAGCCGGCCGTACGCGCCGAACAGCGACGCGTCCACGAGCTTCACGTGCGCCGCCTTCAGCGCCTCGTTCGCGGCGAACGCCACGTAGCCGGCCGGTTCGCACTCGAAGATGAACAGCGACTCGCCCGCCAGCAGCATGTCGCCGTAACGCATCTTGTTGATGACCTGCGCGTGGTAGGGCTCGACGCCGCGGATCACCTGGTCGGAGACCACGCGCGGCTTCACGCGGTCGGTCTCGCGGATGCCGAGGTGGTCGAGCACGGCCTGTCCGCCGAGCATGACCTGGCCCTTGTCGTGGTGGTGGATCTCGAGCAGGCCGAAGGCGCGCTCGACCACCATGATCGCCGGGGTCGCCTGCGTGGCCTTGAGCGCCACGTCGGTGATGCGATTGATGATGAGCCCGGGCGCCGTCTCGATGAACAGCGACGCGTCGTCGGGTACGGGCAGGAAGCCGCGCGCGGTGGTGCCGATGAACGCGGCGAGCTGCGGCTGGAGCGAGTCCAGGAAGACGTAGGTGCGCAGGGTGATGTCGGACATGGGAGCGCGGACGGTAGGCGAGCGGTTCGCGGTCGTCAATCCGCACCGCGCCGCGCGTTCCCCGTCCGGCGCCCGGGGCGCGGGAGCCTGCCTGCCGGCCGCCGATCGGTACGCGTCGCGGCGTCCGCGACGAGCCGGAATGTAGTTTCGGGTGTCCCGTTCGGGACATCCGTCCGCCGCGCGCATCGTGTGGTGATGGTCAAACGCCGCGCGGATGCGTCCTTCGTCGCGCGCCCGCGCCGCGGCACCGCGATTGCACGGAGAACCCATGAACGTTCTCCGGCACGGCGCGGCGCGAGACACGCGCCGCGCGTGGGGCGACGGAGGCGGGAGGAGGGGCAGGCGATGAAAACGCCGTTCGAACGAATGACGGCCCGGCGATGGAGCGCGCTCGCGGTGGCGCTGGCCGGGATGTTCGCCCTGGGGCTCGTGGGCTGCACCGATGCCCGGCTGGTGGACTCGTGGCGCGCACCGGGCGACGCGGGTGCACCCCGATCGTGGCTGGTGGTTTCGCGCGCCGGGAACGCCGTGCAGCGCCGCCAGGCGGAGGACGCCGTGGTGACGCAGATGCTGCGCGACGGCGCCGACGCGCGCGCGTCGTACACGCTCTTCCCGGACGGCGTGCCGGGCACGGCCGCGCTCGGGCGCTCGCTCGACCGCGAACGCCTCGACGCGGCGCTCGTGCTCGACCGCGTCACGAACACCACCGAATCGCGCTGGGTGCCGGGCTACAACGTGAGCACGCCGCGCACCTACT
>JBGAMH010000386.1:0-2087 GCA_044223135.1 Candidatus Eiseniibacteriota bacterium
GGCGCACCGCGGGCGTGTTGGCCGCGCCGGTGGACACGGTGATCGCGTGCGCCGGCCGCGCCGCGATCACCGCGCGGAGCAGCGCGGAGGCGAGCCCGCGGCGGAAGCGGTCGGGGCGCACCACGAGCGCGCCGATGTGCGCGTGGCCCGCCGCGGGCGCTTCCAGCTCGGCGGCCGCGACGAGCGCGCCCGCCTCGCGCACGCCGAGGAACTCGGCATCGGTCGCCGCCACGTGCGCGGCGGTGCGCCGCAGCGGCGCGAAGTCGGCGACGCCGAGCAGCGCGGCTTCGACCGCGTACGCCGCCGCCATGAGCGCGCGCAGTTCCTCGGCCACCGCGGCCGAGGCGTGCGCCTGGCGTTCGACGGGCGCGGTCACCGGAGCAGCGGGCGGTTGAGCTCGGTGCGCCATTGCGCCGGATCGGGGCTCGACTCGGGCCCGCTCAGGTAGCGTTCCCAGAGCGACGGCGCCGGTTCGTGGCCCGCGCCGGCGAGCCACTGCATGAGCGCGCCCCACGCGTCGCCGAGCTGTTCGTACGGGCCCGTGTGGATCGCGCGCGCCACGGTCGCGGCCGGCAGTTCGCCCGGCACCACGCGGCCGGCCGGCGTCACGGCCCGCTCCACCGGCACCCCGACTTCGAAATCGAACAGGCCCGGATCGAGGCGGAAGTGGTGCGAGAAGAGCGGTCCGGCGATGCCCGCGTCCTGGGCGGTGACCGCGTCGATGACTTCCTGCATCGCGGGGCCCATCACGAGCGGCATCTCGTGCCGCGCCACGGTGAGCCGAATGACGGCCGTACGCTGCGAATCCACCTGCACGATCTGTGGAGTGTCGATCATCGCTGGGTCTCCCCGGAGTCGCCCGACACGGAGGCGGGAGTGCGGTGCGGGATTCGCGGCCGCGGCGAAACTAGCATCGCGACGGCGGGCGGCTCCACGGTTCAGGCGGCCCCCCGCGTTTTTCGGCGCGGGCGGTCGAGCCGGGGAACCGCGGGCCGCGAGGCCAGGACCGCGTCGCGCTTGATGGCGCCGCCGTGCGTGGTCAGGGCGCGTCGTCGCGGTGCGCGGTGACGTCCCACTCGCCCCAGCGGCGCACGAGCAGCCGGCGCGATCTCGACATCTCGATGCCGGTGATCACGGTCGCCCGGTGGGTCGGCCCCACGTCCAGATAGCGTTCGCGGTTGGTGCCCGTGATGCGCCAGCGCACCGCGACGCGCCCGGTCGCCTCGTTGGCCACGAGATCTTCGACCGTAGTGCGGGCGTCGGGGAACGCGCGCACGAAGCGCGCGAGCCCTCGGCGAAGCCCTGCCGGGCCGCAGGCCGGCTGGCCAGGCTTCGTCCACGTCGTCATGCAGGGCGGTCGAACGCCTCCCAGTCGACCGGCGCGTTCCACAACTCCAGCCACTCGCGCGCGACGCGGCGCAGCTCCTCGCGGTCCTTCATCCCGCCCACCGTTCGAGCAGCGCACGCACCGCGTCCTTGCCCGGGATCTCGCGCGCGTTCTTCATCGCGTCCAGGTCCTGCTGCTGCGCCGGCCGGTAGATCGGCGTGCCCACGCACGCGGGGCAGCCGTCACCGCACGGGCAGCCCTCGAGGTGCGCGAGCGCGGCCGCGGCCAGCTCGTCGAGGCGCGCGTAGCCCTGCTCGGCGAACCCGAGCCCGCCGTGGTAGCGGTCGAACACGAAGATCGTCGGCCGCCCGAGGTTGGACGAGTCGATCATGCCGCCCAGGTCGACGGGATCGCACATGGCCATGAGCGGCAGCAGCGTCACGAACAGGTTGCGCACGCCGTTCAGCGCCTCCCACGGGTTGTG
Organism: Candidatus Eiseniibacteriota bacterium; assembly: GCA_044223135.1. Taxonomy (GTDB): domain Bacteria; phylum Eisenbacteria; class RBG-16-71-46; order RBG-16-71-46; family RBG-16-71-46; genus JBGAMH01. The sequence continues at coordinate 1,812 of JBGAMH010000386.1, forward strand.
GCCCGCGGCGACCAGCGCCTTCCACGTCTCTTCCTTGGGCGCCAGCCAGAAGCCGGCGGTCTCGAGCGTCAGCCGCGGCAGTTCGAGCGGGTGGTAGCCGATCGCGTCCAGCGAGCGGAAGCGGATCTTCTTCATGGCGATCGTCTGCCACGAATACGTGACCTCGCCGAACGTGAGCGCCTCGCCGCGCCACTCGCGTTTCTGCAGTTCGCCGCGCACGCGGATGTTCGTGTCGAGCACGGGCTGCGTGTAGTAGTCGGCTTCGCGCGGCTCGAC
>JBGAMH010000105.1:0-14344 GCA_044223135.1 Candidatus Eiseniibacteriota bacterium
CTCCATGATCGCGGCCACCTCCAGCGGCACGCCCGCCGGCGCGTGCCACGCGTTCACCGCCGGCACCGTGACGTACTCGGCGAAGCCGCCGTTCACGTCCACGCCCAGGATGCGCGTGTTCTGGCACACGTGGCCGTTGCCGGTGCGGCACGACAGGCACGTCCCGCACACGATGTGGCTCTCGCACGAGACGAGATCGCCCACCTTCACGTTCGTGACACCGCCGCCGATCTCGAGCACCTCGCCCACGAACTCGTGCCCGAGCGTGACGGGTGGCTTGATGCGGCTCTGCGACCAGCGGTCCCACGACCAGATGTGCAGGTCGGTGCCGCAGACGCCCGCCCGCTTCACCTTCAGCAGGGCTTCTCCCGGGCCCACCGTGGGCACCGGCACTTCCCGGATCTCCGCCCCTTCGCGGGCCGCGGCCTTCACCACGGCGCGCATCGTGCGGGCGCGAGTCGGCGTTCGAACCGCTTCAGCTGTGGCCGTCGTCGTCGGAGTCATCGTGGGAGCACCTGGCGCAAGGCCTGTCCCGTGTGAGAGCCCCGCGCGCGCGCCACCGCTTCGGGAGTCCCCGCGGCCACGACGGTTCCGCCGCCGTCACCGCCTTCCGGACCGAGATCCACGATCCAGTCCGCGCACTTGATCACGTCGAGATTGTGCTCGATCACGAGCACGGTGTTGCCGCGCTCCACCAGCGCCTGCAGCACGTCCAGAAGCACGCGCACGTCCTCGAAGTGCAGGCCCGTGGTGGGCTCGTCCAGCACATAGAGCGTCCGGCCCGTGGCGACACGCGACAGTTCGGTGGCGAGCTTCACGCGCTGCGCCTCGCCGCCCGAGAGCGTGGTGGCCGACTGACCGAGGTGAATATAGCCGAGGCCCACGCCCGCGAGGGTCTCGAGTTTCCTCTTCAGGGGAGGAACCGCCGACAGGAAGTCGAGCCCCTCCTCCACCGTCATCTCCAGCACGTCGGCGATCGATCTCCCGCGGTAGAGCACTTCCAGCGTGTCGCGGTTGTACCGCCGGCCGTGGCACACGTCGCAGCGCACGTAGACGTCCGGCAGGAAGTGCATCTCGATCCGGCGCGATCCGTCGCCCTCGCAGGCCTCGCAGCGGCCGCCCTTCACGTTGAACGAGAAGCGCCCGGGCCCGTAGCCGCGCACCTTGGCCTCGGGCAGCCCCGCGAACAGGTCGCGGATGAACGTGAATGCGCCCGTGTACGTGGCGGGATTCGAGCGCGGCGTGCGGCCGATCGGGCTCTGGTCGATCGCCACGACCTTGTCCACGTGCGCGAGTCCCGCCAGGGAACGGTGCCGGCCCGGCGAGGCGCTGCCCGAGTGCAGCTCGCGCTCGAGAGCCGCCAGCAGGATGTCGTTCACGAGCGTGCTCTTGCCGGAGCCCGAAACACCCGTCACGCACGTGAACGTGCCCAGCGGGAACGCGACGTCGATGTCCTTGAGATTGTGTTCGCGTGCGCCGCGCACTTCGAGGAAGTCGCCGCGGCCCGCGCGGCGGGACGACGGCACGGCGATGCGCCGCGTGCCGGACAGGTACTGCCCGGTCAGCGACTCGCGGTGCGCCTGCACCTCGGCCGGCGTGCCGGCGGCCACGAGACGCCCGCCGTGACGGCCCGCGCCCGGCCCCAGGTCCACCAGCCAGTCGGCGGCGCGCATCGTGTCCTCGTCGTGCTCCACCACCACGACCGTGTTGCCGAGGTCGCGCAGCCGCTGCAGCGTGGCGAGCAGCCGCTGGTTGTCGCGGTGGTGCAGGCCGATCGACGGCTCGTCGAGGATGTAGAGCACGCCCGTGAGCTGCGAGCCGATCTGCGTGGCGAGCCGGATGCGCTGCGCCTCGCCTCCGGCCAGCGTGCCGGCCGCGCGGTCGAGCGTGAGATAGCCGAGCCCCACGTCCACGAGGAAGCCCAGCCGGTTGACGATCTCCTTCAGGATCGGCGCGGTGATCCGCGCCGGACCGCCCGTGAAGCGCAGTTCGGACGACAGCCGGCGCGCCTCCGCCACCGACAGCGCTGCCCACTCGCCGATGTTCCGGCCCGCCACCTTCACCGCCAGGCTCGCCGGCTGCAGCCGCCGCCCCTGGCAGTCCGGGCACGGCGTGGGGTTCATGAGCGCGGCAATCGTGCGGCGCACGCCCTCGCTCTCGGTCTGGCGGTAGCGGCGCTCGAGGGCCGGGATCACGCCCTCGTACTTGGAGCGATGGATGAACGCCGAGCCCTTCGACGTGCGGAACTCGAAACGCACGTGCTCGTCGCCGGCGCCGTACAGCACCAGCTTCTGCACGCGCGCGGGCAGCTTCTTCCACGGCGTCTTGAGGTCGAAGTCGAACGCCTTCGCGAGCGCCTTCAGCGTGCCGCCCGTCCACGTGCCGTCCGCGCGCCCCCACGCGGCGATCGCGCCGTCCGCCAGGCTCACGCTCTCGTCGGGCACCACGCGCGCCGGATCCACGCGCAGCAGCGTGCCGAGCCCGTCGCAGCTCTTGCAGGCGCCATACGGCGAGTTGAACGAGAAGTGCCGCGGCTCGAGGTCTTCCACGGCCGTGCCGCACTTCGGGCACGTCGCGCCCACGCTCAGCGGCACGTCGTCCTCGCCCTCGCGCGCCACGTTCACGAGCCCGGCGCCCAGCTTGAGTGCGGCTTCGAGCGATTCCGTGAGCCGGCCGCGTGCATCGGCGTTCAGCGTGAGTCGGTCCACCACGATGTCGATGTCGTGGCGCTTGTACCGCGCCAGCTTCGGGGCGTCCTCGAGCTCCACCCACGCCCCGTCGATGCGCGCGCGCAGGTAGCCCTGGCGCTGGAACTGCTCGAGCTCCTTGCGGTACTCGCCCTTGCGTCCGCGCACGACCGGCGCGAGCAGGCTCACGCGCCTGCCCGCGAGCTGATCCAGCAGTTGATCGACCATCTCCTGCACGCTGCGTCGCGCCAGGGGGGTGCCGCAGTTCGGGCAGTGGCGGGCCCCCACGCGCGAGAACAGCAGGCGCAGGTAGTCGTAGACCTCGGTGATCGTGGCCACCGTCGAACGCGGGTTCGAACCGGCGCCCTTCTGCTCGATCGCGATCGCGGGCGACAGACCCTCGATCGCGTCCACCTCGGGCTTCTCCATCTGGCCGAGGAACTGGCGCGCGTACGCCGACAGCGACTCCACGTAGCGGCGCTGCCCCTCGGCGTACAGCGTGTCGAAGGCGAGCGACGATTTGCCCGAACCCGAGACGCCGGTGATGACGATCAGGCTCTGGCGCGGCAGTCGCAGCGTGACGTTCTGGAGGTTGTGTTCGCGCGCGCCGCGGATGACGATGTCGCTCAGTGCGGCGACGCGCGCGTCGCGGTCGGTGTCGGGTGAAGCGTCCGTGCGAGGAGCCATGGTCCCGGCACTCTAGCCGGACCCGCGGGGCGATCGCCAGCGCGACCGCGCGTCACTCGTAGCGCAGCGAATCCACCGGGTCGAGGCGCGAGGCGCGCATGGCCGGGTACAGGCCGAAGAACACGCCGACCACGGCCGAGAACGCCAGGCCGAGCACGACCGACCACAGCGACACGTACGTGGGCAGCGGCGTCGCCATCTTGACCGTGGCCGAGACGCCGGCGCCGAGCAGCACGCCGAGCAGCCCCCCACCCGCGGTGAGCAGCACGGCCTCCACCAGGAACTGCAGCAGGATCGCGCGTCGCGGCGCACCGAGCGCCTTGCGCACGCCGATCTCGCGCGTCCGCTCCGTGACCGCCACCAGCATGATGTTCATCACGCCGATGCCGCCCACGAGCAGCGAGATCGAGGAGATCAGCAGCATCAGCGCCACGATGCCGCCCGTCAGCTGCTGGTAGAGCGACAGGAACGCGTCGTCGGTCATCACCACGAAGTCGTTCAGCTTGTTGCTCGGCAGGTGGCGCCGCACGCGCAGCACGTCGGTGATCTCGAGGATCGCCTGGTCGGTCTTCTCCGGCGACACGGCGATCGCGTCCAGGAACAGCTCGCCCTTGCGCGGGAACCACGGGGGCGCGTCGCTCGGCGCGCTCCAGTACTTCTCCATCACGGTGTACGGGATGCAGGCCACTTCGTCGAAGTTGTTGCCGAGGAACTTGCCCTTCTTCTCGAACTCGCCGATGACCGTGAACGGAATGCCGTTCAGGTAGACCGTGCGCCCGAGCCCCGTGCCGCCGTCGAACAGCGACTGGCGCGTGTCCCGGCCCAGCACGACGACGTTCGCGTTGCGGCGCACCTCCTCGTCGGTGAAGAAGCGCCCGTTTGCGAGTTCGAACCCGCGCACGATCAGCAGCTGGTCGTCCGTGCCGTAGATGAACGTGGACTTCGTCAACCGGTCGCGGTAGCGGAGCTTGATGTCCTCGAAGCCGAACTTGAACGTCGAGATCGCCTTCACGGAGGGTGCCTGGTCGAGGATCGCGCGCGCGTCGGCCATCGTGAACGCCTTGCGCTGCTTGAGGCTGTCCGGGATGCCGTCGCTGCCGAACTGCACGCCGGGGCGGATGCGGCGCAGGTAGATGGTGTTGTTGCCCATCGACCGGATGCTCTGTTCGAAGGACCGCTGGAACCCGTTGATCAGCGAGACCATCGCGATCACGGTGCCGACACCGATGACGATGCCGAGCAGCGCGAGCAGCGAACGCATGCGGTTCGCCACGAGCGACGTGCGCGCCATCGTGAACGTCTCGGCCAGCAGGAATCCGAGCTTCATGTCACTCGTACCTCAGCGACTCGATCGGATCGAGCCGCGCGGCGCGGACCGCGGGGTACGAACCGAAGAAGACGCCGACCAGGGTGGACATCGCGATGCCGAGACCGACCGCGGGCAGGCTCAGTGCGGCCGGAAGGGGTGAGACCGCCCCCACGAGGAGCGCGAGCGATCCACCGAGCGCCACGCCGATGACGCCGCCGGCCAAAGACAGCGTGGTGGCCTCCACGAGGAACTGGCCGAGGATGTCGCGGCGGCGCGCGCCGAGCGCCTTGCGGACCCCGATCTCCCGCGTGCGCTCGGTGACCGACACCAGCATGATGTTCATGATCACGATGCCGCCCACCACCAGCGAGATCGCGGCCACGCCGATCGTGACGATGAAGATGCCGCCCGTGAGCGTGCGGTACAGCTCGAGGTACGTCTCGGCCGTGCTGATGCCGAAGTTGTCCGGCGCCCCCGGCCGCAGGTGCCGGCGCGCGCGCATGACGTTGCGCACCTCCTGCTGCGCCAGGTCGATCGACGCCGCGTCGGCGCTCTTCACGTTGATCGTGAGGCTGCCGCGCTCCATCCAGTGCTTCATGAACGTGCGGATGGGGACGACCACGAAGCGGTCCTGGCTCTGGCCGAACAGCTTGCCCTTGGCCTTGGTGACGCCGACCACCTCGAACTCGCGCTCGCCCACCCGGATCGCGCGGCCGATCGGGTCGAGGTTCGCGAACAGCTCCTCCGCGACCTCGGGGCCGATCACGCACACGTCCCGGCGGCGCTGGTCGTCGAGCGGCGCGAGGTGGCGGCCGGAACCGATCGTCAGGTCGCTGACGACGTCGTAACCGATGCCCTTTCCCTGCACGCCGATGCCGCGGACGACCTTGCTGCGGTAGCGCACCGGCGCCGAGGTGCCCACCTCCGGCACGATCATCGCCGCGTGCACGACGGTCTTCGCGAGTGCGTCGGCGTCGTCCAGCGTGACGTCCGGGCGCCGCTGCGCATCCTCGAACGCCTCCTGCGTGGTGATGAAGCCGTACTTGTCCACCCAGAACACGTTCGCGCCGGCATTGAGCAGCTTGTTCGTGACGTACTGGTTCATGCCCTCGACGAACGACACGACCGCGATCACGGAGGCCACTCCGATGATCGTTCCCAGCAGCGTCAGGAAGGACCGGAGCTTGTTCGCGCGGATGCTCCCCAGCGCGATGCCCACGCTCTCGCGAAGGTTCACGAGGTCCCACTCCCGCCACGCGGGTGCGTATTCGGCATGTCGCTCTCGACCTTCCCGTCGCGCATGCGCACCACGCGGCGCGCGTGCTCGGCGATGTCCGCCTCGTGGGTCACCAGGATGACGGTGTTGCCCTGCTGCCAGATGCGCTCGAACGCGGCCATGATCTCCTCGCCCGTGCGCGAGTCGAGATTGCCGGTGGGTTCGTCGGCGAGGATGATGCTCGGGTGATTCACGAGCGCGCGCGCGATGGCCACGCGCTGCCGCTGGCCACCCGACAGTTCGTTCGGCTTGTGCTTCATGCGGTCGCTGAGGCCCACCAGGTCCAGCGCCTCCTTGGCCCGCTTCCGGCGGTCCTCGTGGCGCATGCCGGCATACACCAGCGGCAGCTCGACGTTCTGGAGCGCGTCGGCGCGCGCGAGCAGGTTGAACGTCTGGAAGACGAAGCCGATCTCGTGGTTGCGGATGCGCGCCAGCTCGTCGTCCGTCATCTTGGCGATCTCCTGCCCCTTCAGGACGTACGAGCCCTGCGTCGGGGTGTCGAGACAGCCGAGGATGTTCATGAGCGTGGACTTGCCGGAGCCCGACGGCCCCATGATCGCCACGTACTCGTTCTGGTCGATCGAAAGGTCCACGCCGTTCAGCGCGCGCACCTCCTGGTCGCCCACCTGGTAGTGGCGATGGAGATCCCGGATCTGGATCAGCATGAGCGGCTCACTTCTTCCCCTTGGCCGCGCCCTCGCGCTTGACCTTGCCACCCGGCTTGAGTTCGCGCAGCGCCTTGTACGGGCCGCCCACGACCTCGTCCCCTTCCTTCACGTCGCCGAACACCTCGATCATCGTCTCGCTGGCGATGCCCGTGCGCACCGGAACGAACTTCGCCACGCCGTCCTTCACCACGAACAGGCCGGTGATCTCCTTCTCGCGACGTCCGATCGTGTCTTCCTCGGCGGTGATCCCGCCGCGACGCTTCCGCTCCGGCTTCGCGCCGGGCGCGGCCCGCTTCGCGGCCAGGTCGAGCTCGCGCTGCGTGCGCACGACCACGGCCTGGATCGGCACCGCCAGGGTCTTCGGGTGCAGGCCGGTCTGGATGTCGACGTCGGCGGTCATGCCCGGGCGCACCTCGGGCACGTTCTCGTCGAAGACCACCTTCACCTCGAAGTTCGTCTGGTTCTCGACCGTGCCGAGCGCCGAGCGCTTCGCCGTGCTGCCGATCTCGGTGACCGTGCCCGTGAACGTCGTGTCCGGGAACGCGTCCACGGAGATCTTCGCCTTCTGCCCCACGCGCATGTCCACGACGTCGGTTTCGTCGACGTCCGCGCGCACGAGCATCTTCGACAGGTCCGACACCACCATGATCTGGGTGCCGGGGTTGTTCATGGTGCCGGTGATGACGATCTCGCCCTTTTCCACGTTGAGCGCGCTCACGACGCCGTCGAACGGCGCGACGAAACGGCACTTCGACAGGTTGTCCATCGCCGCGTCGACGCCGGCCTTCGCGCGCGTGGCCTCTTCCTGCGCGGTGGCGAGCGCCACCTGCGCGCCCTCGTGCGCGTTCTGCGCCTGGTCCCACTCCGCCTGGGACAGCAGCTTCTGGTCGTACAGGGACCGCTGACGGACGAAGTTCGCGTCGTTCACGCGCTTCGCGCTCTCGGCCTCACGCAGCCGGGCCTGGGCGGACGCCCATGCCGCGCGCATCTGCTGGTGCGCGGCCTTGTACTGGAGGTCGTCGATCTGCAGCAGCAGCTGGCCCGTGCGAACCCGGTCGCCTTCCTTCACGCCCAGGAACACCACCTTGCCCGGAACGTCGGCGCTGACCTTCACCTGTGTCTTGGGCTCGATCTTGCCGGGCGCGCGCACGCGCGACGTCACGTCTTCGCGACGGACCTTCGCGAGCTGCACGGCCTCGGTCTTGGCATTTCCCTGCCGGGCGACGTTCGCGGCCACGAGGCCGCCGACCAGCACGAGGCCCAACACGATCCAGATCCACGGCTTCTTCATGCGCGGCAGCCTCTCGAGATGGGCGGTTCGGGCTTCACTCGCCGCGACCGCGCACGCGCTCGATCGTGGCTTCCGCCACGCGAATCGCGGCCAGTGCGGTGACGAGGTCGTTCTGGGCCCGCTGCAGCTGCACCTGCGAGTCGATGAGGTCCAGAATCGTCGCCGATCCGACGTTGTACTTCTGCTGCACCAGGTTCAGGTTCTCGCTCGCCGAGGCGAGGGCGTCGCTGGCCAGGCTCTCGCGCTCGATGGCTTCCTGCTGCCCGAGCACGGCCTGGTGCACTTCGCTGGCGAGGTTACGAACGAGCGCGTCGCGGGTTTCACGCGTGCGCATCAATCGCGCCTTCGCGCTCGTGATGCGAGCGTCCATCGCGAAGCCGTCGAACACGTCGAGGTTCAGAGCGAGCGAGCCGCTCGCCGCGCGGTCGGTGTCGCTGAAGCCGCTGCGGGGCTGCTGCCCGAGCACGGCCGTCTTGGAGCGCGTGCGCGTCGTGAAGTCGTACGAGCCCGACGCGGTCACGTACGGGAGCCGGGCGAATCGCGCGCCGGACACCGCGGCTTCGGCCGAACGCACCTCCGCCTCCGCCGCCCGCACGTCGGGGCGGTTCTGGCGCGCCTCCGCCAGGAGCGCGCTCTCGTCCACGGGCTTCGCCGTGGCCGTGAGCGAGGTGTCGATGACTCCGACCTCGGACTCCGGCAGGCCCAGCTCGCTCGCGAGCGCGATGCGCTGCGCGGTGACGTTGTGGTCGGCGCTGAGCGAGTCGAGCTGGCTCTGCGACGTCTGCACGCGGGCCTTCAGCAGGTCGCTCTTGGACACCGAGCCCACCTCGAACAGCGCCCGCACGCGCCGCTCGTTGTCGCGCGCCAGCTTGAGCGCCCCGGCGGACACCCGCAGCAGGTGATAGGACTTCACGACCTCGTAGAACTGGCGCCGCACCAACAGCACCACGTCGTTGCGCGTGGCCGTGCGCGACAGGCGCGCCGCCTCCATGCCGCTGCGCGCCGACTGGACGCCACGCCACGACGACAGGTTGAGCACGTTCCAGCTCCCGTTCAGCCCGGGCGACGTCGTGTAGCTCTCGCGCACCGTCTCGCCCGCACTGGAGACGATCGTGGTGTCGAGGATCTGGAACACCGACACGCTCGGGGGCGTCTTGCTGTAGCTGCCCGACCGCGCGTAGCTGGCCGAGACGCGCGGCAGCACGCCGGAGTAGGCGCTCCACAGCCCGCTCCGGGATTCCAGCAACGACGCTTCGGACTGGACGATCTGGGTGTTCTTGCGGAGCGCCAGCTCCACCGCCCGGTCGGCGGTGAGCGGATCGGCCGCGGCCGGCCCCACCAGCGTGAGCACGGCGGCGATCGCCGCGCCAAGGGTGACTCCCGGGGCGTGCGCGCACTACGGACGAGTACGAGCGGGGGTTGCGGCTGTCACGCGCCGGGGGTGAAGACTGCGCCGACCGCCGAGAAGAACAACGCCAGAGCGAGGTAGAGAGAGATCAGCACCCAGGCCACGTTCTTCCGGGCGGCGCCCGAAAGGATGCTGGCGCCCAGGATGGCGACCACGAGGTGCCACACCTGGAACGGGCCGATCTGGTCCAGAAAGATGCGCGCACCCGCCAGTAGTTTCGAAGGATTCTCGTCGGCCGGCAGGAGCGCGGCGAGGCCCAGGTGGACCCCTTCGAACGTGCCCCGCTGCCACGCCAGCGCATAGGTCAGCAGCATCGAGGGCAGCGTGACGAGCGACGACCACGTCGTCACCTCGAGCGCGTGGCGGTACCGGAACTTCGTCCCGAGCACGAATCCGCACCCGAACCACACCACCACCGCCATCAGCAGGTACGCCGCGGGCACGAACACGAGCTGGCTGCCGAGGCTGATGACTCGCATCATCGGGCTCGACGCCTGCTCCTCGAACTTGTCGGCCTGCTCCGGCGGCAGCTGCCCGGCCTCGACCTGCTTGTCGATCCGCTCCATCTGCATGGGGATGATGACGCGGGAGTATGCGAACCAGCTCATGCTGAGACTGACGGCCATGATCAGGACGAGGGGCCAGAACCACTGCACCTGGTGGTCGAGCCCCTGCCAGGCTCCGGTGGGTCGGGCGAAGATCGCCAGCGCGCGCTGCCAGGGAGACAGCGAGGCCTCCGGGGCGGCCGGGGGCAGCCCTTCGGGCGCGAGGGACATGGGAGTCGACTCCTTCTCGGATCCGACGTGGGACTAGGGGGCGGGAAGGACGAATTGCCGGCACGTTAGGAACCCGATCGGGGGTGGTCAAACCGGCGGGTACCGGCGCTGCAAAAGCCGCCCCCGGCGCGGGCCGGAGGCGGCTCGGCGCTGCATCCGCTCAGCGCCCGTCGCGCAGCGAGAAACGCACCGGGATCAGCACCCAGGCCCGCACCGCCACGCCATGGGTCCGGGCGGGCGTGAACGTCCACCGGGCGATCGCGGTCCGGGCGGCCTCGTCCAGCAGCGGCACGGAGCGCTCGACGCGGATCTCCCCCACCCGGCCGTCGCGTTCGACGAGCGCTCGCAGCACGGACGAGCGCTCGCAGCACGACCGTCCCTTCGACGTTCGCCTGTTGCGCGATGTCGGTGTACTCCGGCCTCGGGGTGAAGAGCGGTTCGGGCTCGACGTCGTGCGTCTCCCAGATGTCGGGCACGCGCTCGGCCACCGGGCGGATGTCCACCGGCCCCGGAACCAGCGGCGTGGTCGTTCCTTCGGCCCCGGTGCCGCCGGGGACGGTCGACGAGGGCGGCGTGGGCCCGATCGCGTCGCTCGGCAGGGCCTCCGGCACGACGTTCGGGACCGCGTGCGGATCGACCACCGCCACTCGGGTCGGCGCAGCGGGGGCGCCACCGCCGGGCGGCGTGATCGACGGCGGTTCCATGAACTCGTGCACGGTCGGCACGGCGATCGGAAACTCCGGCAGCTCCGTGGACCACCAGGGCCGGCTCGCTCCGATCGCCGCGAACAGGGTGGCCACGAGCAGCGAGGCGAGCAGTTGCGCGCGCGGCATGTCGGCGCGGGCCTCCGCCCGGAGGGTGCGCAGGGAGGCAACGAGGTCGAGAGGCGAGGAGATCAGTCGGGCGACCACGGGGTCCTTTCCGCGGAGCAACGCTCCGCTCGCCGCGCTCGCGCGCGGCATTCGCCCGGACCCCGAAGCACGCGGGCGCACGCCCCCGAGGGGACGTGCGCCCGGTCACGACACGCCACGCGAGCGTGGCGGATGCTCAGTGCAGCTTGAAGGCGACGGGAACCGCCACCCAGACGATCACCGGCTTGTTGTTCGACAGCGCCGGCTTGAACACCCACTTCTTCACGGCCGCCTGCGCCGCGTCGTCCAGCATGGGCACGCTCTTGGTCACCTGCGTCTTCATCACCTTGCCGTCCTTGCCGATCAGCGCCTGCACCATCACGGTGCCCTCGACGCCCGCGTCACGCGCGATGTCGGGGTACTCCGGCTGAGGCTTGGAGATCGGCTCGGGCAACTCTTCCACGTAAACGTACTGGCCGAGCTGCGGGACCTCGTCTTCGACCTGCTGCGTCACGACGATCTGGGCTTCGCCCGATCCCTGCTCGACCGCACCCGACGCCGTGGAGATTTCCTCCTGCGACATGATGGTCTGCTCGGGAGGCGCCTCGGCATCGGGCACCGGCACGGGCACGGCCGCCGCCGGCGGAGCCGCGGCTGCCGCCACCTGCACCTGCGGCGGCGGAGCGTCCTGGCTCAGCGGAGGCGGAGCGGCCAGATCGCTGATCTGCATCTGGACGACGGGGATCTCCTTCGGTGTCTGCGCGGCCAGGATCATGTTGACCGTGAAGAACATCGCGAAGAACAGCGCCATGACCCCGATCGCCGCCAGGGTCGCCCGGAACATGTAGCGCTGGGCGACCTCCATGAGCTCGGGTGCCCCGTAGGGCATGAACTCGAACAGTGAAACGCGTTCGCTCTGGCTGCTCACAGGTTCGCCACCTCCTGCTTGTCCTTGTCCTCGAGCTTGATGATCGAGAACCGACCGAGCTGGGATGTGTGCAGTTCGTCGAGCGTCTGCACCATGTTGTCGAAGCGCGCTTCCTTGTCGATCTTGACGAGGATGATCTTGTCACGGCCCCGGTACGGAGCGAACACGTCCGCAATCTTGTCGGACGAAGTACGCGTCCAGGGGGCCGAGTTGCCGAGGTCCTTCCAGTAGACCTGGCTGTCTCCGAGGATCCGCAGTTCCAGGATCTTCGACATGGCCACATCCACGTTCTTCTGCTCCGGTGGCAGGTTGATCTCGAGCGCCTGGGGCGTCCGGAACACCGTCGTCACCATGAAGAAGATGAGGAGCAGGAACGCGACGTCCACCATGGGCGTCATGTCGATACGAACGCCGACGCGACGCTTGGCCTTGCCGAAACCGAGACCCTTCTTACCGCCTTTGGACCGCCGATCTGGGGTGTCTACCGCACCCATGGTGTACTCACCTCCCCGATGTGGGGGCGTCCGTCACTTCTTGAAAGCGCCGGCGCCGCCCTTGAGGTTGGTCTGAACGTTGAATCGCGTCGCATTGGCTTCCTGCAGACCGATCATCATGTCCGACATCAGGCCGAACGTGGCGTCCCGGTCCATCTTCACGATCACGCGGGCGGCCGGGTTCGCGGCGCGCGCCGACTTCAGCGCGGTTCCGAGATCCACGTTCACCGTCGCGGGATTCAGTTCCTGGGTCACTTCCTCGCCGTTCTTCCGATAGACGACCTTCACCGTCGGGGCCTTCGTCACCGAGATGGTGATGATGTCCGACTCCGGCGACTTCGCGTTCGAGGCCGAATCCGGGAGCGAGATCTTGTCGCGCTCGGGCGGCTGGAACTGCGTGGTCGTCATGAAGAAGATGAGCAGGAGGAATGCGACGTCCACCATGGGCGTCATGTCGATGCTGACGCCGATGCGTCGTCTCTTCTTGAGCATGTTCGCTCCGTCGCTCCCCTACTTCACTTCTTCTCGGCCGAAGACGCCGCGAGCAGCTGCAGCACTTCGTACGAGGCTTCGTCCATCATGTAGTTGAAGTTGTCCACGCGCGTCACGAACACGTTGTACATGACGATGCCGAGGATCGCGACGAGCAGACCGCCGGCCGTGTTCACGAGCGCTTCGGAGATACCGACGGCGAGCTTCGACGCATCGACCGCGCCCGTGGTGCCGAGGGCCGCGAACGAGCGGATCATGCCGATGACCGTTCCGAGCAGACCGACCATCGTGGAGATCGAGGCGATCGTCGACAGCGCGATGAGGTTGCGCTCGAGGAGCGGACCTTCGAGGCCGTTCGCTTCCTGGATCGCCGCCTGCGTCTCGGCCACGATCTTGTCCTTCGGAGCGCCTTCCTGCTTCAGGAGCGAGTAGCGCTCGAGGCCGGCGCGCATCACGTTCGCCGCGGAGCCGCGCTGCTGGCCGCACAGCTGGATCGCACCCTGCACGTCGCCGCTGTGGAGCTTCTTGCGCACGTTGTTCAGGAAGTCCGCCAGCGCGCCCTTGCCCTGGGCCTTCTTGAGGCTCCAGATACGCTCGATCACGAACGAGATCTGCAGGATCAGGAGCATGATCAGCAGCGAGACGAGCGGACCCGCCTTCTTCATCTCCTCGCCGTACGGACCGATGATCTGGGGAAGGAAGTACCAGATCGAGAACGCCACGATCGCCGCGAGGGCGAAGCCCACTGGAACGATGAAACGGTTCATGTGATGCGGATCCTCCGTCGAAACTCCGCGGCGCGTCCGCCGATCTGCGGGTGGCTCGCGGCAAGGGATGGATGAGCTGCACTGCGGGCGGCGACTCGCGTCGCCCTGGTTCGGGGAATCGAACCCGTGAGGGTCCTGCTCTTCTGGCTACCTCAGGTCTCCGGCCCGGTCCGCCGGGGTCACTCGGCGCCGACTGCAAACGCCGCGATGGCACCCTCCTCGGTCTCGTGGTGGTCGAAGACCATGATCAGCTTGGTCATCGTGAACAGATCCTTCAGCTTCTTACCCAGTCCGCAGAGCTTGATCTCGCCGCCGCGCCCCTTGTAGTTGGCGAAGCCGCGCATGATCGTGCCGATCGTGACCGAGTTCATGGCCGAGCACTCCGCCATGTTCAACACCAGCCGGGTGTTTCCGCTCGCGGCCTCGTCCAGGATCGCCTTCTCCAGGTCGTCGGTCTCCCGATCGCCGAAGAAGGACCCCTTGAGCCCGATGACGCTGATCGTCCGCACCCGTCTCACCGTAACGGCCATGATCGCTCCGTCAGACCGACTCGCGCTCGGCGAAGCTGGCGATCGCCTGCTCCTCGGTCGCGTACACGTCGAACACCATGGACAGCTTCGTGATCACGAAGATGTTCTCGATGCGCTTGTCCACCGCGCACAGCTTCATCTGCCCGCCGCGGCGAATGTAGCTCGTGTGCGCCGTGAACA
>JBGAMH010000106.1:0-14307 GCA_044223135.1 Candidatus Eiseniibacteriota bacterium
CGGCGCGACGCGCCTCGGCGAGCGCGTGCGGCAGCCGGCGCGAGGCCGCGGAGCGATCGACGGCGGCGAGCGACCCGAGCGAGCCCGGCGCCGGGTCCGCGAACGCGACCGGCGCGCCGGCCGCGGGCTGGCGCGCGTCGAGCGCCGGCAGCAGCGAGGCCGCGGGCAGGTAGCTGACGGCCCAGCGCTCCCCCACCGTGCTGCCGTGCACGGGAAGCATCTCGAACGGCAGCGCCGCGAGCTCGCTGGAAGGCAGCACCACCAGCCGCTCGATGCCGGCCGGGACCTTCGCCAGCAGCGGCGCCAGGCGCGCCTCGGCCACGTGCGCGAGCGCGCGGTCGAGCGCCGGCCCCGGCGAGCTCGACATCACGCGGTCGATGACCGCGTGCACGTCGGCGCCCAGCCGTGGCTCGCCCAGCGTGACCACGTCCACCCGGCCTTCGGCGAGCACGAACCCGAGCGCCGGATACGCGCCCTGCTCGGTCCAGCCGATCATCGCCGCGTGCGCCCCGCGCAGCCGGGCCAGCGTCGCCGCCAGCGGCAGGTCGGCCTGGCGCATCTGTGCCTTGAGCGCTCGCGCACGGCTGCGCTCGAACACCGCCCACGCCGCCTCCGGGCCGGCCACCCGCAGCCGTGTCTCGGTCCAGATCGCATAGGCCCACTCGGCGTAGCCGCCCGACGCCGCGCGGCTCTCGGGCGTGTCGAGATCGGCGCGACGCGACTCGTAGCGCGCGATCGCCCGCGCCAGCAGCGTGTCGGCCTCGGCGAAGCGCTCGAGCTCGAAGAGCGACCGGGCACGCGCGGACGACGTGCGCAGCTCCAGCACCGGGTTGTCGCGGGCGTAGCCGAGCGCGGCGATCGTGTCGGTCTCGGCGAGCACGGCCGCGTGGCGGTCCATCTCGATGAGCACGCTCGAGCGCGCCAGGCGCACGCTCTGCTCGTGCTGCACGTTCCCGGTGCGGCGGTCGATCGCGAGGATCTCCGCCGACGTCACGAGCGCCTCGGCGAACCGCTGCTGGCGTCGCAGCAGCACCATGCGCTCGAACAGCGCGCGCGACAGGCCCTGCTGGCCCGTGCCGCGCCGGGCGATCGCCAGCGCCGTGTCGTTGAGCGCCAGCGCCTCGTCGAAGCGCTCCAGCATGCGCAGCGCCTGCGTGGCCTGCGACAGCGCCTGCACGCGATCGCGCGGGTTGTCGGTGCGCGCGTACCAGCGGTCGCACTCGCGCGCCGACTGCAGGGCCTCCGACCAGCGGCCGAGCAGCCCCTGCGCACGCGACATCGTGGAGTACACGCCGCCGACGAGGCCCGCGTTGCCGGTGGCGCGTGCACGCGGAAGCATGTCGCGGCAGGCGTGGATCGCCGTCTCCGGATCGCGGTCGCAGAGGCTCTCGGCCAGTTCCTTGCGGCACGCCATCTCCTCGAGCCGGGCGCGCCCGCGCAGCGCCGCCGCGATGCCCAGCGTGAGCTCGCGCTGCGCATCGCTCGTGCGCCCGAGCCGGGTCAGCAGGCGGCCCGCGCCGTAACGCGCGCGCGCCTCCAGCGTGTCGAGCCGCGCGGCGCGCAGCGAGTCGGCGACGGCGCGCAGATCGCGCAGCACCGCGTCGGCGGCGCCGGCCCCCTCGCGCGCGAGACGGTCCTGCCGCTCCATCACCGCGGCCGCGCGTTCGCGCAGCGCGGCGACGGCTCGGGCGGACGGCGCGCCGAGCGCTGCCGCCGGGGCGAACACCGCCAGCGCCACGCACACGCACCATGGGATCCATCGCACGGGAATCACGGGTCGGGTCAGGAGGGGCCTCCAGGGCGGCGGGCGGCGCGGACCGCGCCCACCGCGGGCAATCGACGACACGTGGGAGCCGGAATCTATCCCGCGCCCGGTGCCCGTCGCGAGCCCAAACGGACGGCCGCGCACGCTGGCCAGCACCGGCGGGGTCCGCTACGGTGCCGCGCCACACCCATGAGCACCGACCACCCGATCGATCCTGCGCCGGTGCGCCGGCTGCTGTTCGTGCGACCGCGCTTCCTGGGCGACATCTGCCTGACGATGCCGCTGGTGCAGGCCGCGCGCGCCGCCTGCCCCGGGGCGCGCGTCGCGTACGTGGTCGAGCGCGAGTCGGCGCCGCTGCTGGAGGGCGACCCGCGCGTGGACGAACGCATCGTGGTGCCGCGCGGTCCGTCGCTCGGCGAGACGGTCGCCCTCGTGCGCCAGGTGCGCGCGTTCGCGCCCGACGTGGTGTTCGACTGCTTCTGCAACCCGCGCACGGCCGTGTGGACCGCCGCGAGCGGTGCCCGCGTGCGCGTGGGCTACCCCAACAAGGGCTGGCGCTCGGCGCTCTACACGCACCACGCGCGCCCGCGCACGCTGTCGGCCGTGGGCTTCCACCTCGCGTCGCTCGAGGCGCTCGGCTGGCCCGTGCCGCCCGAAGGCGACGCCGCGGCGCGCACGCCGCGCCTGCACGTGAGCGAGCCGGCGCGCGGCGAAGCGCGGCGCGCGCTCGCCTCGATGGGCGTGCCCGCGGACGCGCGCCTGGTGGGCTTCCACCCCGGCGCGCGCTGGCCCACGCGGCGCTGGGACCCGGCGCGGTACGTCGCGCTGGCCTCGCGCTGGATCGACGAGCGCCCCGATGCGTGGGCGGTGATCACCGCGGGCGGCGCCGGCGAGGCCGAGGTCGCTCACCGCATCGCCGGGTCGCTGCCGCACGGCCGCGGCATCGTGATTGCGGGCTGGCCGCTGCCGCGCTTCGTGGCGCTGCAGTCGCTGTGTACGGCGTTCGTGTGCGGCGACACCGGGCCGCTGCACACGGCGGTCGCCGCCGGCGCGCGCACGCTGGGGCTGATCACGCGCAACCGGCCGGGCATGTTCTTCCCGTACGCCGAGTCGCTCGGCCACCGCGCCTACTACGCGCGCGTCGAGTGCAGCCCGTGTCACCGCGACGAGTGCGACGACCTGCGCTGCCTGGCGCGGCTCACGCCCGAGGGCGCGTGGGCGCTGCTGCGGGAGATGACGGCCGCGGCGTGACGCGCCGGGCCGCGGCGTTGCACCGCGGCCCGACCGGAAGTCATGCCGCCTTGCGCGGCTCCTCGAGCTTCGCGAGGTTGCGTTCGCCGCGCTCGAACAGGTCGCGAGCCCGCCCCACCACCGTGGGGTCCACGCGGCCGATCACGGCGGTGTCCTTGCCCTCGTACGGCAGCTCGGTGAGCACCCAGCGCATGCTCTCCAGGCGCGCGCGCTTCTTGTCGTCGGACTTGATCACCGTCCACGGCGCGTCGGCCGTGTCGGTGTGGAAGAACATCTCCTCCTTGGCGCGCGTGTAGTCGTCCCACTTGTCGATCGAGGCCATGTCGACCGGGCTCAGCTTCCACTGCTTCAGCGGATCGTTGCGGCGCTCCTTGAACCGGCGCACCTGTTCCTCGCGCGACACCGAGAACCAGAACTTGATCAGCCGGATGCCGCTGTTGACGAGCATGCGTTCGAGCACCGGCGTCTGGCGCAGGAACTCCAGGTGCTCGGCCGACGAGCAGAAACCCATCACGCGCTCCACGCCCGCGCGGTTGTACCAGGAGCGGTCGAACATCACGATCTGCCCGGCGGTCGGCAGGCGGCTCACGTAGCGCTGGAAATACCACTGGCCGCGCTCGGTGTCGGACGGCTTCTCGAGCGCCACCACGATCGCGCCGCGGGGATTGAGGTGCTCCATGAAGCGCTTGATCGTGCCGCCCTTGCCGGCCGCGTCGCGCCCCTCGAACAGCACCACCACGCGTTCGCCCGCGGTCTTCACCCAGTTCTGCATCTTGAGCAGCTCCACCTGGAGCCGCGCCTTCTCCTGTTCGTACTGCCGGCGCTTCATCTTCGACCGCGCGGCGCCGGGCCTGCCGCCCTCGCCGCGCGTCGTGGACTTCGACGTGCTCTCGGCCATGGGATCCCCCCTCGTACGGGAAGAGATCGGCGCGAACGCCGCGCGACTGATGTCGATTCCCCATTCGCCGCGGCGCGGGGTGCGCACGCTTCGCGGCGCCGCGCGCGGGCGGCCCGGCCAGATGCCGGGCATCGCACGGGTTGCCCGACGTGAAACGAGAACGGCGCCCCGGGGATCCCGGAGCGCCGTCCCGACTGCGAATCCCGCCGCCCGAGGCGACCGCCGTCACGCCGGCGTGAGCCCGGCCTCTTCGGCATCCACCGCCCGCTCCGCCGCGCGCTCGACCGCGTCCTCGTCGCGTGCGTGCACCTTCGCCACGAGCGTGTAGATGGCCGGCACGATCAGCAGCGTGAACGCCGTGCCGATGATCATGCCCGAGACCAGCGCGATGCCGATGCTGTTGCGCGCGCCGGCTCCCGGGCCGTGCGCGAAGATCAGCGGCAGGTGACCGAACACGGTCGCCGCCGTGGTCATGAGGATCGGCCGCAGTCGCGTGCCGGCCGCCTCCACCACCGCTCGAGCCTTGTCGTAGCCCTGCTTCTGCAGGTGGTTCGCGAATTCCACGATCAGGATGCCGTTCTTCGCGATGAGTCCCACCAGCGTGATCAGGCCGACCTGGCTGTAGATGTTGAGCGAGGTGAAGCCCAGGAAGGTGAACGCGAGCGCACCCGACACGGCCAGCGGCGCCGAGCCCGCCAGGATCACGAACGGATCGCGGAAGCTCTCGAACTGCGCCGCGAGCACCAGGAAGATCAGGATCGCCGACAGCAGGAACACCCCGAGGAACTTGCCGCCCTCGGCGCGCAGCTGCCGCGACTCGCCGGCGTAGTCGATGTTGTAGCCACGCGGCAGCACCTTGCGCGCCTCGGTCTCCAGGAAGCCGAGCGCCTGGTCCAGCGACACGCCGGGCGGGATCACCGCCTGGATGCGCACGGCGTTCAG
Organism: Candidatus Eiseniibacteriota bacterium; assembly: GCA_044223135.1. GTDB lineage: Bacteria > Eisenbacteria > RBG-16-71-46 > RBG-16-71-46 > RBG-16-71-46 > JBGAMH01. Next base: position 4,857 of record JBGAMH010000106.1, read on the forward strand.
CTGCTGGAAGCGCTTGAGTTCACGCGGCTCGGTGCTGGTGGTGATGGTGGCGAACGTCGACAGCGGCACCAGCTTTCCGGCCGGGCCCGTGACGTAGATCTTCTCGAGCTGGTCGGGCGTCAGCCGCTCGCTGCGCTTGATCTGCGGGATCACCTTGTAGCTGCGTCCCTGGATGCTGAAGCGATTGACGAAGTTGCCGCCGAGCAGCGTGCTCAGGTCCTGGCCCGCGCGGCTCATGTCCACGCCGAGCGAGCGCACCTTGTCGCGGTCGAACACCACCTCCGCCTGCGGCTGGTCGTACTTGAGGTCGGTGTCCAGGAACATGAACTTGCCGCTCGCGTAGCCCTTGCCCACGAGCTGGTTCGCGAACTCCAGCAGCTGCTGCGGTTCGGCCGTGGACGCGATCACCATGTCCACCGGGAAGCTGCCGCCGCCCGGCAGCGCCGGCGGCGTGACCACGATCGTGCGGATGCCGGCGACCTGGCCGACCTGCCCGGCCACCTCCTGCTGCAGCTGTTCCGTGCTCTTCTTGCGTTCGGACCACGGCGCGGTCGTCATGCCCGAGAACCCGCCGCTCGGGAACGTGATCTGGAACACGTTCCGCGTCTCGGGGTGCGTCTTGAACGCGTCGTAGATCTGCTTCGTGAACATCGTGGTCTGGTCGAGCGTGGCGTTCGGGGCCGCCTGCACGATGCCGAAGACGACGCTCTGGTCCTCGCGCGGCGCGAGCTCGCGCTGCGAGAACATGTAGAACGGCACCATCAGCAGCACCACCACGATCCACACCAGGAACACCACCGGCCGGTACTTGAGCGTGGTCGTGAGCTGGCGCATGTACGTGGTGCGGATGAACTCGAACCGCGCGTTGACCCAGCCCGCGAAGCCGCGCTCGTTGTCGCCGGCGCGCAGCAGCCGCGATCCCATCATGGGCGACAGCGTCAGCGCCACGACGCCCGACACCAGCACGGCGCCCGCGAGCGTGAACGCGAACTCGCGGAACAACGAGCCGGTGAGGCCGCCCTGGATGCCGAGCGGCGCGTACACCGCGGCCAGCGTGATGGTCATGGCGATGATCGGCCCGACCAGCTCGCGCGCGGCCATGAGCGCCGCCTGCAACGGCGGATGCCCTTCGTGCACGTGGCGTTCGATGTTCTCCACCATGACGATGGCGTCGTCCACGACCAGGCCCACCGACAGCACGATCGCCAGCAGCGTGAGCAGGTTGATCGTGAAGCCGGCCGCCTGCATCAGGAACACCGCGCCGATCAGCGAGATCGGGATGGCGATGACCGGGATGATCAGGCCACGGATCGAGCCGAGGAACAGGAAGATCACCACGATCACGATGAGCAGCGTCTCGGTGAGGGTCTTGAGCACCTCGTGGATCGCCTGCTCGATGTAGACCGTGGAGTCGTACGGGATGCCCGACGTCATGCCCACCGGCAGCTGCGCCTGCACGTCCTTCATCTCTTCGCGCACGCGCCGGATCACGTCGAGCGAGTTCGCCGTGGGCAGCACCCAGATGCCCATGAACGTGGCCTGCTCGCCGTTGAAGCGCACTTCCTGGTCGTAGTTCTCGGCGCCCAGCACCACGTCGGCGATGTCGCCGAGCCGGACCACCGTGCCGCCCGCCTCCTTCACCACGAGCTGTCGGAAGTCCTCGGGCGTTTTGAGGTCGGTGTTCGCCACCAGGTTCACCGAGGTCATGGTGCCCTTGGTGCGCCCCAGCGCCGACAGGTAGTTGTTGCGCGACAGCGCCGCCCAGACGTCGGACGGCGCCAGCTCGTGCGCGGCCATCTCGTCGGGGTTCAGCCAGATGCGCATGGCGAACGTGCGTCCGCCCAGGATGTCCGCGCGCTGCACGCCGCTGATGGCGCTCAGGCGCGGCTGCACCACGCGCGTGAGGTAGTCGGTGATCTGGTTCTCGTCGAGGTCCTTCGACGCGAAGCCCAGGTACATCGCGGCGAACTGGGCGTCGGCCGTCTCGACCTCGATCACCGGCGCCTGCGCTTCGGGCGGCAGGTCGTTGCGCACCTGCGCGACCTTCGACTGGATCTGCGTGAGTGCCGCGTTCGTGTCGTAGTTGAGCTTCAGGTGCACGGTGATCGTGCTGACGCTCTGCGAACTGGACGATTCCACGTAGTCGATGCCGTCGGCGCTGGCGATCACGCGCTCGAGCGGCGACGTGATGAAGCCGCGCACGAGGTCGGCGTTCGCGCCCACGTACACCGTGGTCACCGTGACCACGGCGATGTCCGTGCGCGGGTACTGGCGCACGCTCAGCGATCGGATCGACTGGAGGCCGGCGATCAGGATGATCAGGTTGACCACGATCGCCAGCACCGGCCGGCGGATGAAGAGGTCGGTGAACTTCATCAGCTGTCCTCCGGCTTCGGGGCCGGGCTGTTGGACGGCTGCACCTTGTTGTTCACCACCACGGCCGCGCCGGTGCGCAGCTTGAACACGCCCGACGACGCGACTTCCTGCCCCGCCTTCACGCCCTCGAGGATGGCCACCTGGTCACCGCGCGACGCGCCCAGCTTCACGAACTGCTGGCGCACGCCCTTGTAGGGCTTGCCGTCGGGACCCTTGATGTCCTCGACCACGAACACCGAGTTGCCGTACGGCGCGTAGTTGATGGCCGACACGGGCAGCGCCACGACCGGGCGGCCCTGGTCCACCGCCAGGTCCACCGTCACGTACATGCCCGAGCGCAGCAGGCCACCCGTGTTGCGGAGCGTCGCCTGCACCTGGGCGTTGCGCGTGTTGGAATCCACCACCGGGTCGATCGCCGTGACGCGGCCCTCGAGCGCCCGGCGCGTGACGCTGTCGGCGGTCACGCGCACCACGGCGCCCACGCGCAGCGAGCCCAGCTGCTGCTGCGGCACCGAGAAGTTCACGTACACCGCGTCCATCGACTCGATCGAGACCACCGGGTCGCCGCTGTGCACGTACTCGCCCAGGTTGACCTGGCGGATGCCGACGTGCCCCGCGAACGGCGCGCGGATCGTCTTGCGGTCGATGCTCGCGCGGAATCCGTCGACGACGGCCTCGGCCTGCTTGAACTGCGCCGCCACCTGGTCGAACTCCGACTGCGCGATCGACTGCGACTCGAGCAGCTTTCGCGAGCGGTCCAGGTTGATGCGAGCGAGGTCACGCGCCGCCTCGGCCGCCGCGAGCTGGGCGCGCTCGAGCCGCGTGTCGAGCCGCACCAGCGTCTGCCCGGCGCCCACGCGGGCGCCCGACTCGAACGTGATCGCCTCGACGATGCCCGGCTGGTCGGCGCTGAGCATGACGCCCTGCACGGGCGCGACGCTGCCGACGGCCTGCAGCGTGGTCTCCCAGATGTCCTCGCGCGTCGTGACGGTGGTGACCGCCTCGGGAGGCATCTTGAACGACTTGCCGGCGGCAATGGCCGCGCTGATCTGCTGGAACTTCACGAATCCCAGGATGGCGATCACGGCCAGCAGCAATGCGGCCACCTGGATCATGCGCTTGGGCATCGGGGCGTCTCTCCTGCGAATGCGAGCGGCGGTGGACGGCCTCGCGGCCGGGGGCACGCGGGGCCTGGATGCGCGGGGGTGGTGCGCAGTCGGGCCGCGAGGCCCGCACGGCGCGGAGCGCCGTTCGCGGGCGGACACCGCCCGCGGGAACTGCGTGACGAATCGATGGATGCGAGTTGGGTTCGATGCGGCTGGCTGCGACCCGATTCGAGTGCTCAGCGGGGGGAGACCACCCGCCGACGGGCCGGCCTGCCGGAATGTCGGTGGTTGACGGAAAGGACGCCCGCCGCGACGAGGACGAGGGCGCGGTCACACCGGCAAGGACTCGGGGGGCACGAGCCGGAGCGTGGTTTCTATCATCTCCCCCGCTTCGGAGGGAAACCGCTCCCGACGGGTGCGGAACCCCGCGGGACGGATGCGGCGGCGGCGGCGCGAGGGGGGCCGGGCCGGGTCCCCCGCCCCTACTCCCGCCCCTTGAACACCGCCATCAGCACGGCGAGCGAGGGCAGCAGCACCAGCGCTCCGGCACCGAGCGCCCAGGCGACGGGGCGCAGCACCTCGGGCGGCGCGGCGGCCTCGGCCAGCGTCATCGTGGGGTGCAGCACGTACGGGTACTGCGCGAACCCCCAGCCGGCCACGACCAGCGCCACGTGCAGCACGGCCAGCGCCCGCGCGAGCGGGTAGCGCTCCGTCCACAGGGCGGCGATCGCGCCGAGCGCACACGCGGCGACCACCAGCTGGAACGGCAGCGACCAGCCGCGCTGGAGCAGGCCGTCGTGCGCGAACGGCGCCGCCGTGCGCGCCATGATCAGGCAACCCCAGGCGAGCACGCCGCTCGCCACGGCCGCCACCAGCGCACGGACGCGGAACGCGCGCTGCAGGTCGCGCTCGCGCGCCTCCACCGTGAGGTAGGTGGCGGCGAGGTACGCGCACAGCGCCAGCGCGAACGCGCCCACCGTGAGCGGGAACGGCGACAGCCACGGCGCCACGTAGCCGCCCACCGCGCCGCCGGTGTCGGGGTCGAGCCGCACGCGCCCGGCGAACACCGTGCCCACGCACACCCCGAGCATCACGGGTGTGATCACGCTGCTCACCGCGAACACGGCGCCCCAGCGGCGCTGCGTGGCGTCGCTGCCACCGCCGTACGCGCGGAACGTGAACGCCGAACCGCGCAGCACGATCCCCACCAGCATGAACGTGAGCGGCAGGTGCAGGCTGATGCTGAGCGCGGCGAACGCGCCGGGGAACGCCACGAACAGCAGCACGACCACCAGCACCAGCCACACGTGGTTCGCTTCCCAGATCGGGCCGAGCGCGTGCGCCACGAGCTGCCGCTGCCGCGACGCGCTCGGGCCGGTCGCGAACAGGTCCCACACGCCGCCGCCGAAGTCGGCGCCACCGCCGAGTGCGTAGAACACCAGCGCCACCAGCAGCACGCCCGCGATGCCGAGCTCCAGCGTCATCGACGGTCCTCCACGCTGGCGAACACCTGCCGCTGCAGCAGCCGCACCACCACGAACCCGAGCACCACGTACAGCAGCGCGATCAGTGCCAGCGGCAGGCCCAGGCCCGGCATCGGCGTGACGGCGTCCTTCGTGCGCATGACGCCGTACACGATCCACGGCTGCCGGCCCACCTCGGTGACGACCCAGCCGGCTTCCAGCGCGAGCAACCCGAGCGGCGACACGAGCACCACCAGGCGCAGGAACCACGGCACGCGCGACGGGTGACGGCCGGTCAGCCGCAGCACCGCTCCGAGCAGCCCCACGCCGAGCAGCGCCATGCCGGCGCCCACCATGACCTGGAACGCGAGGTGCGTGATCAGCACGGGCGGCCACTCGTCGCGCGGGAACTCCTCGAGGCCCATCACCTCGGCGTCGGGATCGCCGAACGCGAGAAAGCTGAGCGCGCCGGGGATCTCGATCGCGCCCCTCGTGGTGCCGGTGCGCTCGTCGGGCCAGCCGCCGATGCGCAGCGGCGCCGAGCGCTCCGTGCGGAACTGGCCCTCGAGCGCGGCGAGCTTGGCGGGCTGGTGGTGCGCCACCCACTTGGCGCTGAGGTCGCCCGACAGGGGCTGCAGCAGCGCCGCGACCGCGGCGATCGGGAACACGATCGAGAACGCACGCCGATGCAGCGCATGGCTCGGGTGGCGCAGCAGCATCCACGCGTGGATGCCGGACGCGGCGAACGCCACCGAGGCGTACGCGGCGATCGTCATGTGCAGCGTCTGCTGGAACGCGGCCGAGTTGAACATGGCCTCGAACGGGCGGATGTCCACGGGCACGCCGTTGACCAGCCGGAAGCCCGCGGGGCTGTTCATCCACGCGTTCGCCATCACCACGAAGATGCCCGACAGCGCGCCGCTCGCCGCCACGACCACGCCCGACAGCCAGTGCAGGCGCGGCGGGATGCGCTTCCAGCCGTACAGGTAGATGCCCAGGAAGATCGCTTCGAGGAAGAACGCGAAACCCTCGAGCGAGAACGGCATGCCGATGACCGGGCCGGCCCACTGCATGAACCGTGGCCACAGCAGCCCCAGCTCGAACGACAGCACCGTGCCCGACACGGCGCCGACCGCGAACAGGATCGCGGTACCGCGGAGCCACCGGTGCGTGAGGTCCAGGTCCACGGGATCGCGCGAGCGCAGCCAGTGCCATTCGCTCACCGCCATGAACAGGGGCATCGCGATGCCGGCGGCGGCGAACAGAATGTGAAACCCCAGCGACAGCGCCATGTCGAGGCGCGCCGCGATCAGATGATCCATGCCCTCTCCCGGTCTGCGGCCGCGATGCGCGGCATGGAAACACGAGCTTCGCGGCGTGTCGAACGGGGGGCCGCGCGCGCTGGCCTGTGCTAGCTTTCGCGCACCTGCCGCCTCCACCCCCGCACGGAGTGCACCATGTCGCGCCCGATCGTCACGTTCACGTCGGACTTCGGCCACCAGGATTGGTTCGTGGGAGTGGTGCACGGCGTGCTCCACGAGCGCGCGCCGCAGGCCCACGTGGTGGACCTGAACCACACGATTCCCGCGGGCGACGTCACGCGTGCCGCGTTCGTGCTCGAGGCGGCCGCACCCGACTTCCCGCCGGGCACCGTGCACCTGGCGGTGGTGGATCCCGGCGTCGGCACGGCACGACGCGCGCTCGCCGTGGAAGCGCGCGGCCAGCGCTTCGTGGGCCCCGACAACGGCGTGCTCGAATGGGCGCTCTCCGCGCCGGGCGCGGTGGCGCACTCGCTCACCGAGGAGCGCTGGTTCCGCCATCCGCTGAGCCGCACGTTCCACGGTCGCGACGTGTTCGCGCCGGTGGCCGCGCACCTCGCGCTCGGCGAGCCGCTCGCGAGCTTCGGCCCGCGCATCCTCGACGCGCAGCGACTGCCGGGCTCGCCGCTCCTGCGGCGCGCGAACGAGATCGAGGGCCGCGTCACGTTCGTGGACCACTTCGGCAACGCGCTCACGAACATCTCGGCCGACTCGCTCGCCGAGACGTTCGGCGACCCGACGCCGGGCGCCGAGCTGGAAGTGCACCTGTTCGACCGCACGATCCCCGGCCTCGCGCACTCCTACGGCGACGCCGCGGTGGGCACGATCGTGGCGATCATCGGCTCCAGCGGCCGGCTCGAGATCGCGCAGGTGGGCGGCAACGCCGCGCACCGGCTGGGCGTGGGCGAGCGCGATCCGGTGATCGTGCGCCGCCGCGCCGGGAGCCCCGGAACCGGCGCATGACCGGTCGGCGCTCGACTCCGGGCCCGCGCTGGACGATGAATGCAGGGCCGTTTCGCACCCCGAGGGCCGCCCGGGCGGCGCTCGGACTCGTTCTTTCCCTCCTCACGATCGCGACCATGACCACACCGACCACCGCCGAGCCCAAGCCCCCCGTCGCCGAGCGCATCCCGCACCCCACCACGTTGCACGGCGACACGCGTCCCGACGACTACTTCTGGCTGCGCGACAAGCAGGACCCCCGGGTGATCGCGCACCTGGACGCCGAGAACGCGTACACCGAGTCGGTGATGGCGCCCACGAAGGCGCTGCAGGAGCGGCTGTACGCCGAGATGCTCGGCCGCATCCAGCAGACCGACCTGTCGGTGCCGTACCGGAAGGGCGGCTGGCTCTACTACTCGCGCACGGAAGAGGGTAAGCAGTACGGCATCTTCTGCCGGCGCCAGGGCAGCATGGATGCGCCCGAGGAAGTGATCCTGGACGTGAACGCGCTGGCCGAGGGCCACGCGTACATGGCGGTGGGCGATTTCGACGTGAGCCCCGACGGCCGGCTGCTCGCCTACTCCACCGACAGCACCGGCTACCGCCAGTACCGGCTGCACGTGAAGGACCTGGCCACCGGGCAGGCGCTGCCCGACACGGCCGAGCGCGTGACGAGCGTGGCGTGGGCCACGGACAACCGCACGCTGTTCTACGTGCAGGAGGACGAGGTCTCCAAGCGCTCGCACCGCCTGTACCGGCACGAGCTGGGCTCGCCCGCGCACGACCTGGTGCACGAGGAGCCCGACGAGCGCTTCGAGATCGGCGTGGGCGCGACGCGCGACGACCAGTGGATCGTGCAGACGCGCGGCAGCCACACCACGTCCGAGGCGCTGGTGCTGCGCGCGAGCGAACCGCGCGGCCAGTTCCAGCTGATCACCCCGCGCGTGCAGGACCGCGAGTACTACGTGGACCACCGCGAAGGCCTGTTCTGGATCATGACGAACGACCGCGGGCGCAACTTCCGGCTGGTCACCGCGCCCGAGGCCACGCCCGGACCCGAGCACTGGACCGAGATCGTGCCGCACCGCGACGACGTGATGATCACCGGCGTCGAGTGCTTCAGGCACTCCGTGGTGATCAGCGAGCGCGAGAACGCGCTGCCGCACATCGCGGTGATGGACCCGGCCACGCACGCCATGCGGCGCGTGACGTTCTCCGAGGCCGCGTACAGCGTGGGCCCGCACGCGAATCCGGAATACGACACGCCCACGTTCCGCTACGCGTACCAGTCGTTCGTCACGCCGCCGTCGGTCTACGACCTGGACCTGGCCACGCTCGAGTCGAAGATGCTCAAGCGCACCCAGGTGCTGGGCGGCTGGACGCCCGAGCCCTACGTGGTGGAGCGCGTGTGGGCCACCGCGCGCGACGGCGTGCGTGTGCCGGTGACGCTGCTGTACCGCAAGGGCACGCCGCGCGACGGCAGCGCGCCGTGCCTGCTGTACGCGTACGGCTCGTATGGCATCAGCCAGAACGTCACGTTCAGCTCGAACCGCTTCAGCCTGGTGGACCGCGGCGTCGTGTTTGCGCTCGCGCACATCCGCGGCGGCGGCGACATGGGCAAGAAGTGGCACGACGCCGGGCGCATGGCGCACAAGATGACCACGTTCCACGACTTCGTGGACTGCGCCGAGTTCCTGGTGCGCGACCAGCGCACGAGCAGCGACCGGCTGGTGATCCAGGGCGGCAGCGCCGGCGGCCTGCTGATGGGCGCGGTGACGAACCTGCGACCCGACCTGTTCAAGGGCGTGCTGTCGCAGGTGCCGTTCGTGGACGTGCTCACGACCATGCTCGACACCTCGCTGCCGCTGACCGTGGGCGAGTTCGAGGAGTGGGGCAATCCCGCGACCGAGGAGCAGTACCGCTGGATGCGCGCCTACTCGCCGTACGACAACCTGGTGCCCGGCGCGTATCCGAGCCTGCTGGTGAAGACGAGCCTGAACGACTCGCAGGTGGGCTACTGGGAGCCGGCCAAGTACGTGGCGAAGCTGCGCACGCTCAAGACCGACGCGAACCCGCTGCTGTTCAAGTGCAACATGGGCGCTGGTCACGGCGGCGGCGTACTCGGGGGCGGCCGCGGCCACGAACAGCCCGTCCTCGCACGGACGAAGCACGAACGGCATCACGCGGCTGAAGCCGAGCGGGGGGAAGGTGGCCACCGCCATCGTGTGACCATCCTGCAGCATCG
>JBGAMH010000107.1:0-14318 GCA_044223135.1 Candidatus Eiseniibacteriota bacterium
GGCCCCGATCCTTCGACCGGGGCCCGCGGTGCTGCGAACGGCTGTCGCGTCGGGTCAGACGCTGCGCGCGAGCAGCTTCGCCATGTTCGTCTGCTCCCACGTGAACGACGGCTCGGTGCGGCCGAAGTGGCCGTAGGCCGCGGTCAGGCGGTAGATCGGACGACGCAGCTTGAGCGCCTTGATGATGCCGGCCGGCGTCAGGTCGAAGTGCTTGCGGACCAGGTTCGTGAGCTTGTCGTCGCTCACCTTCCCGGTGCCGAAGCTGTCGACCATGATGCTCACCGGGTGCGCCACGCCGATCGCGTACGCGAGCTGCACTTCGCAGCGGTCGCACAGGCCCGACGCCACCAGGTTCTTGGCGACCCAGCGCGCCGCGTAGCTCGCCGAGCGGTCGACCTTGCTGGGGTCCTTGCCCGAGAACGCGCCGCCGCCGTGGCTGCCCATGCCGCCGTACGTGTCGACGATGATCTTGCGGCCGGTCAGGCCGGTGTCGGCCATCGGGCCGCCCTTCACGAACGCGCCGGTCGGGTTGATGTGGAACTTGACCGGCTTGTCCTTCTTGACCAGGCGCTTCGGCAGCAGCGGGTTGATCACGTGCTGGATGACGTCCTTGCGGATCTTCGCCTGCGAGATGCCCTCCGCGTGCTGCGACGACACGACGACCGTGTCGATGCGCACGGGACGGTCGCCGTCGTACTCCACCGTCACCTGCGACTTGCCGTCGGGACGGAGGTAGCCGAGCTTGCCGTTGCGGCGCACCTTCGCGAGCTGGCGCGTGATGCGGTGCGCGAGCGTCAGCGGCAGCGGCATCAGCTCCGGCGTCTCGTTGCAGGCGAAGCCGAACATCAGGCCCTGGTCGCCGGCGCCGCCCGTGTCGACGCCCATCGCGATGTCGGGCGACTGGGAGTCGAGCGTGACCATCACGGCGCACGTGTGGCTGTCGAAGCCGAACTCGGCGTTGTTGTAGCCGATCTCGCCGATGACGCGGCGCACCAGATCGGGGATCTCGACGTACGCCTTGCTGGTGATCTCGCCCGCCACCACGGCGAGGCCGGTGGTCACCAGCGTCTCGCAGGCCACGCGGCTCATCGGGTCCTTCGCGATGAGCGCGTCGAGGACCGCATCGGAGATCTGGTCGGCGATCTTGTCGGGGTGACCTTCGGTGACGGATTCGGACGTGAACAGATGACGCGCCATGAATGCTCCTCAGGGGATCCTGCGTCGCAGGGCCTCGTGCCCGCGAACACGGGGAGTGTCCGGGTCGGTGGGAAACGTCAGCTGCGCTTCTCCGCCAGACGCCGCTTGAATTCGTCGATGCTCGTGATGTCGGTCGGGTCCACCCCGCCGAGCAGCGCGAGGTGAAGGCTCACGTGGTCGCCCATCTGCACCAGCGAGGCCATCCGGGCGAGCCGGCTGTCCCCCACCGAGTGCAGTTCGTGCACGGCCGCACCCTGGCGGGCCGCGTACTCCGCGGTGAGATCCAGCCGCAACGTCGCTTCGGCCGAGTCCTCGCGATCCCGAAGGACCACCACGGCGATCGTGTCGTGAGCGGGTTTGGGACGCTGCCAGCCGACGATCTCGTTGTGGTTCAGCTCGGGTACCACCGCGGAATGGGCGTGGAGCTTAGCATTTTCGTTGAGCTGCTGTCGCCACCGCACGGCCACGGCGGCCATGGGCCCGCCCCCCGAATACACCAGCACGAGCCGACCCGCGAGCGCCCGGGCGAGCTGCTTCGCGGGGTTGCGCGCTTCGGGTGCAGCGGTGCCCAGCTCGGCGTTGCGTTTTGCGAGCAGCGACGCGGCCGCGCGCCAGTCCGACGCAGGGTCGTCGGCCCAGCCGAGCGCCGCCGGCAGCCGGGACACCGGCACCCACGCATGGAACAGCGCCGCGCGCGGGGGCATGCCCGACGGCACCGGCACGAGCGGCCAGCCGTGCTCGGCGGCCTTCGCGGCGAGCGCACCGCCCGAGGCCAGCGCCACCGCCGGCACGCCGCGGCGCGCCGCCTCGTCGGCCAGCGACAGGGTCTCCTCGGTGTGGCCCGAGTTGCTCGAGAGCAGCGCCAGCGACGCGCTCGTGACGCAGGCCGGCCAGCGGTAGTCGCGCACCACCAGCATCGGGCGCGGCAGCCGGTCGGCGTACAGGGCCGCGGTCAGCTCGCCGGCGATCGCGGAGCCGCCCATGCCGCCCACCGCGAGCAGGTCGGGCGCCGACACGGGGGGCCGCCAGGGATGCGCCTCGCTGCTCGCGAGCGCCTGCGTGATGTGATCGGGAAGCGCGTCCACCAGCGCCGCCATGCCGCGCGGGTCGCGCGAACCGTACGGGGGATCGAGGGAAACGGAGATCATCGGGGGTCCGGAGTTCAGGAGTGGGGATGCAGGGTGCCGGCCGAGGCACGTTCGAAGGCCAGGTAACTGGGCAGCAGGGTGTCGACGCGGTCGCGCACGAGCCGCCGGACGACGGTCGACGTGGGCGCGGCGAGCGCCTCGGTCGCGATCTGTTCGGCCACCGACGCGCGCACGCTGCGGATGGCCGCCTTCACGCGCGGCAGGTCGAAGCACGACGTCGACAGTTCGTCGACGCCGAGTCCCACCAGCAGGACCGCCGTGTGCGGGTCGCCGGCCATCTCGCCGCACACCCCCACCCATCGGCCCTTCGCGTGCGCCGTTTCGACGGCGCGGCGGATGCTGCGCAGCACGGCCGGATCGAGCGGCTCGTACAGGTGCGAGAGTCGCTCGTTGTCGCGATCCATCGCGAGCGTGTACTGGATCAGGTCGTTCGAGCCGATCGAGAAGAACGCGGCGTGTTCGGCGAGCGCGTCGGCCATCCACACGGCGCTCGGCGTCTCGATCATGATGCCCACCTCGAGCTCGCGGTCGTACGGCAGCCCCTCGCGATCGAGGTCGGCCGTCACCTCGGCGCACAGCGCGCGGGCGTTCAGCAGTTCGTCCACGCTCGAGACCATCGGGAACATCATGCGCACGCGCCCGTGCGCGCTCGCGCGGTAGATCGCGCGGATCTGCGCCCGGAACATCTCCGGGTTCTTGAGCGCCAGGCGGATGCCGCGCAACCCGAGGAACGGGTTCGTCTCGTGCGTCATGCCCAGGTAGCTCGCCACCTTGTCGCCGCCCAGGTCCATGGTGCGCAGCACCACCGGGCGACCGCGCATGCGCTCGGTGACCTGGCGGTAGGCCTGGTACTGCTCCTCCTCGCTCGGCACGTCGAGGCGGTTCAGGTAGAAGAACTCGGTGCGGAACAGCCCGATCGCCTCGGCGCCGGCGGCGAGCGCCACTTCGACGTCGGACGGCAGCTCCATGTTCGCGCCCAGCTCGATCGTGCGGCCGTCCAGCGTGACCGCGGGCAGCGCGCGCATGGTGCCGAGCGATTCGGTGCGCAGCCGCTGCCGCTCGATGCGGGCGTGGTACAGCGTCACCACGTCCGGCGACGGGTTCACCACGATCGCGCCGGAGTAGCCGTCCACGGCCAGCGTGTCGCCGGGCTGGATCTGGGCCATCGCCTCCTTCGCGCTGACCACGGCGGGAATGCCGCGGCCGCGCGCCACGATCGCGCCGTGCGACGTGCGCCCGCCCACCTCGAGCACGAACGCGAGCACGCGCTCGCGCGGCAGCACCGCCACGTCGCTGGGGCCGAGGTCGTGCGCCACCACCACGGCGGGCGACGGCAGGTCTTCCAGGTGCCGCGTGCCCACGCCCAGCAGGTGACGCAGCACGCGCCGGCCGCAGTCCACGATGTCCGCGCGCCGCTCGCGCAGGTACTCGTCCTCGAGCTTGTCGAAGTGCGCCGCCACGCGGCCCATGTGGTTGCGGAACACCCAGGCGGCGTTGCGATGCCCGTCCCGCACGCCGCGCTCGACGTCGTTCACCAGCTCGGGATCGCCGAGGATCATCAGGTGCGCGTCGTAGATGCGCGCCTCGTCCTCGCCCAGTTCGGCGGCGATGCCGTCGCGGATCGTCGTCAGCTCGCGGCGCGAATCGTCGAGCGCCGCATGGAAGCGCTGCAGCTCGGCGTCCACGTCGGCAGCCGCGATCTCGATCTCGCGCACCGCGAAGTTCTCGCTCTCGAGCCGGTGGACCGGCCCCACGGCCAGCCCCGGCGACGCGCCGATGCCCTGCAGCGTCACGGTTCGCCTCCGAACTTCCCGTCCACGAGCTCGCGGATGGCTTCCAGCGCCTCGCCGGCGTCGGGCCCGTCGGCCTTCACCAGGATCGTCGCGCCTTCCTCGGCCGCCAGCATCATCACGCCCATGATGCTCTTGCCGTTCACTTCGAGATCGTCGCGCGACACGCTCACGTTGGACTTGTAGCGCGAGGAGGTCTTCACGAACAGCGCGCAGGCCCGCGCATGCAGGCCGAGTTGGTTGCGAATGACGAGCTGGATCTCCGGCACGACCGTCTCCCTGATGACCTTCAGCGCAATCCCGACGCGAGCACCGCGAGCGCGCCCAGGCCCAGCGCCCACTGCGTGGGCGAAGGACGCGCGCGCGTCGCGGTGACCAGACCCAGGCCCAGCCCACCGGCGAGCGCGAACTGCAGGCCCGGGGCCCGCGGCTCGCCTCCCGGCGCCAGGCACAGCGCCACCACCACACCCACGGCGGCGCTGCCTCCCCACTGCAACCACGACACCGCGCGTTCCAGCTTGAGCCGCAACGAGTCGCCCAGCACGAGCGGTCCCAGGCGGTAGCCCCAGCCCACGCCGGCGAAGCGGACGCCGAGGTGGCCGGCAGCGTAGCAGGCCACGAGCGCGAATGCGCCCCAGCCCTCCCCCGGCCGCGACATCGCGAGCGCGAGTCCGACCACGGCCGCGAACGGCCGGAGCGAGAACCAGTACAGGCGGTCGCCGAGCGCCGCGAGCGCCGAGCCGAGCGCCGTCTTCACGCGCGCCACGCCCGCCGCGTCCGGCGTGCCCGTGTCGGCGCGCCGTTCCTCGAGCGACGCCACCGCGCCCAGCGCGAGCGACGCCAGCGTGGGCTGCGTGTTGAAGTACGCCGTGTGCTCGGCGAGCCGATCGCGCCGCACGGCCGCGTCCGGATACAGCACGCGCAGCGCCGGCTCGAGCGCCCAGGCCCAGCCCGCGCCCTGCTGGCGCTCGAAGTTCCACGTGGCCTGCAGCGCGTTCGCGCGCAGCGCCATCACGAACCGCGTCCATGCGCCCACGCGGCCGCTCACGAGCCCGCTCCCATCACGCTGATCAGCCACGCCACCACGAGCGCGGCGGCGAACGCGCCCACGCGCGCGAGGCGCCGGTTCACGAACGCGTGCAGCAGCTGGGCGAGCCCGAAGCCGATCCACAGCGGCTGCAGCACGAGCCACGCGTGCGACAGGCGCACCGAGTGGTGCACGAGCAGCCACCGCCCCGCGCCCACGCCGAGCGCCAGGCCGACCGCCGTCAGTGCCAGCGCCACGCCGAACGCCAGCGCGATCGCCGCCAGGTGCGCCCGGCCGAGCGCCCCCTCGCGGCCCTCGCGCAGCTCGCGTTCGCACCAGCGCGCGAGGCCCTCGTTGCGGCGTCGCTGCCACTTCAGCACCGGCACGCCGGCCACGGCGGCGAGCATGCCCGCGAAGCAGCCGATCAGCACGCACGCGGCGCGCACGACCTCGTACGAGTTGCCGTGCGCCAGTGCCAGCGCGGTGCCCGTGCCCACCACGCCGCCGACGGCATAGTCCTCGGGCGTGCGTGCGCCGATCGGCAGCGTGCACGCGGCCAGCACCTGCAGCACCACGCCCACCTCGAGCGCGGTCTGCACGTCGCCCCACAGCACGCCGAGCACGGCCGCGGTCACGAGCGGCTGCGAGATCAGCGTCTGGCCCACGGGCGTGGCGTCGAGCGACGCGATCGCGCCCGTCAGCAGCGTGCCGGCGACGGCAGGTGATGGATTCACGGAACGAGCGCCGGATCCAGGCTGGTCAGCGGCACCGCGTGCGACGCGGGCACGTCCTGCACGTCGAGCGCCACGCCCCGCTGCAGCAGCGCGCGCGCGGCACGGCGGTCGGCGTCGTCCAGGTAGACGTACTCGTTCACCTTCTCCTTGCCGGGTGCGTAGTGCAGCCCGCCCACGTTCAGCCGGGCCGGCGCGGCACCCGCCTCGACCAGCCGCAGCGCGGTGACGAGGTCGCGCACCAGCAGGAACGCGCCGCCCGACGCGGTAGATTCGGAGGCCCAGGCCGCGGCCGCCTCGGCCACGGTCACCACCTTCACGTCGACGCCCGGGGCGCTGGCGCCGTACAGCTCGCGCTCCCACGGGTCGGCGGCGGCCGCGTCGTCCACCACCCAGATGCGGTCGGGGTTCAGCCGCCCGCCCCACGCCACCAGCACCTGGCCGTGGATCAGGCGGTCATCGACGCGGCAGAGCGTCCAGCTCATGGCGCGGGACTGCGCTGCAGCCGGATGCTGTCCTGCGCCTTCTGGCGCAGGCGCTCGCCCAGGTCCACCGCGCCCAGGCGCTCGCGATTGTGCAGGTAGTCGAGCAGCGCCGGCAGGTTGACGCCGGTGAGGATCAGGATCTCGCCGCGGCCGCGCGCCGCCGCGAGCCCGCACGTGTGGCACGAGCCGCCCCAGAAGTCGGTCAGCACGAGGCCGCCGTGGTCCCACGCGATCACCTCGCGTGCGATCGCGTCCTCGAGCGCCTCGCGGGACAGGCCCTCGTTCGACAGCACGTGCACGCCTTCGATCGGGCCGTACACCTTCTCGGCGGCGCGCAGCAGCGCGGCGGCGAGATCGGCGTGCATCACCAGCAGTGCCGGGACGGCGTGCGCGGGGGCGCGCAACGAGCCCGGCGCGCCCGGGGACGCGTCGCTCATTCGGTGTCCTCCCGGACCCACGAACGCGCGGCCACCTTGCGCTTCATGATGTCGAGCATGTGCTGGTTCAGCTTCTCGGCGGGCGACTGGCCGCCGTAGGCCTTGACCAGGTAGTGCAGCGCGATCACCTCGGCGATCACGGTGATGTTCTTGCCGGGCGTGATCGGCACCTGCACGAGCGGGATCTCGGCGCCGAGCATGGTGGTCTTCTTCTCGTCGAGGCCCACGCGCTCGTAGTCCTCGTCGTTCGACCACTCGCGCAGGTTCACCTCGACCTCGATGCGCTTCTGGAGGCGGATCGAACGGATGCCGAAGATGCTCTGCACGTCGATGATGCCCAGCCCGCGGATCTCCATGTGGTGCCGCAGGAGCTGGTTGCCCGTGCCGATCAGCACGTCGCCGTGGCGGCGCGTGATCGTGACCACGTCGTCGGCGACCAGCCGGTGCCCGCGCTCCACCAGGTCGAGCGCGGTCTCCGACTTGCCGATCGCGCTGCGCCCCGTGAACAGCAGGCCGCAGCCGTACACGTCCACGAGCGAACCGTGCACCGTCACGGACGGCGCGAACATGTGGTCGAGGTAGCTCGTGAGCGAGTGGATGAACGGCGTGGTGCTCTGCGGCGTGCGCAGCACCGGGCAGCCGGTCTCGTTCGCGCGCTTGATGAGGTACGGCGGCACCTCGAGGCCCTTGCACACCACCACCACCGGCATCGTGAACTGGAACAGGCGGTCGATGGCCTCGCGCACGTCGCCCGGCGACAGCGTGGCCATGTAGGTGAGCTCGGTCTGCGCGAGGATCTGGATGCGCTCGGGCAGGAAGTTCTCGACGAAGCCCATCAGCGCCATGCCGGGACGGTTGATGTCGCTGACCGTGATCTCCCGCTGCGAGGCGAGGGACTCGGTGAGGAGCTCCAGCTGGAGCTCCTCCCGCTGGTCCTCGTAGAGGCGGGCGATGCCGAGCGTCTTCACTCGAGGTCGTCCTCGACCGGCTCGGCGGCCGCCTCGCGCCCGTTCAGGCCGCGCAGGCCCTCCGTGCGACGCCGGTCCACGCGCTTGTCCTTGAGGCGGCGAAGCGAGTGCTCCAGGCGGTCGGCCGCGAGCGTGATGGCCTCGGAGGCGTCGTTCGCGGTCTCGGTGCTCACGAGGTTCTGGCTCTTCAGCCGCAGCGTGATCTCGGCCACGTGCCGGCTGGTCTTCTCGCGCGTCAGCACCACCTGGGCCTCCAGGATGTCGCGCGCGAACTTCTGCAGTTTGTCCATCTTCTGCTGGGTGAGCTGCTGCAGCGAGGGTTCGAAATCACAGTGACGGCCGGTCAGATGGATCTGCACGGGTGTCTCCCTCCGGTGCTCCCGAAGTCCCGGGATCCCGCGCACGGGCGTCGCCTTCCGGCGTTCCCGCCCGCGCGGGGCTCCGCTCTCACGGGCGCCCCTGGGCTTTCGTTCCGTCCGCGTCCGCCGCTCCGGAGTCCGGACCGACCGGCGCGCACGCAACGACTCGCTACGCCACTCGCCGGCGGAACCGCGCCGGCAGGATGTTCAGCTGTTCGCGGTACTTGGCCACCGTCCGGCGCGCGATCTTGAGCCCCTTCTCGTGGAGCAGTTCCGCGATGCGCTGATCGGACAGCGGATCCTTCTTGTCCTCCTCGTCGATGAGCGTCTTGATGGTGTCCTTGGCCGCCCGCGCCGAGACGTCCTCCCCGTCCTCGGTTTCGAGGCCGCTCGAGAAGAAGAACTTCAGCTCGAACACGCCCCGCGGGGTCTGCACGTACTTGCCACTGCACACGCGGCTCACGGTCGATTCGTGCATGTCGATCTGCCGCGCGATCTGCTGCAGCGTGAGCGGCCGCAGGAACGCGATGCCCTTGTCGAAGAACTCGCGCTGCTCGCGCACGATGCACGTCATCACCTTGATCATCGTGCGACGACGCTGCTCGATCGTCTGGATCAGCCACTTGGCGGAGTTCAGCTTGCCCTGGATGTACTCGCGCGTCTGCTTCTCCTGCGCGGTCGCGTCCGACTTGCGCTTCTCCTTGATGACGCTCTCGTACGCCGACGAGATGCGGAGCCGCGGCACGTTGCGGTCGTTCAGCATGACCACGTACTCGTCGTCGACGCGCTCCACGAGCAGGTCCGGCACCACGTAGCGCGGATCCTCGGCCGACACGGCCGTGCCCGGGCGCGGGTTCAGCGTGGCGATCTCGTCGGCCGCGGCCTGCACGTCCTCGACCGTCACCTTGAGCAGGCGCGCGATCTCGGGGAAGCGACGGTTCACGAGGTGGTCGAAGTGGTCGTGCACGATGCGCCAGGCCATCGAGTCGCGGTCGCCGCGGGCATCCATCTGGATGAGCAGGCACTCGCGCAGGTCGCGCGCGC
Source organism: Candidatus Eiseniibacteriota bacterium (assembly GCA_044223135.1). GTDB lineage: Bacteria > Eisenbacteria > RBG-16-71-46 > RBG-16-71-46 > RBG-16-71-46 > JBGAMH01. The sequence goes on from JBGAMH010000107.1 coordinate 9,187, forward strand.
CGACGCCGGCCGGCTCCAGCGCCTGCAGCACCTTCAGCACCGGCTCGAGCTGTTCCACGGGGCGGCCGAGCGCTTCGGCGCAGTCCTCGAGCGAGGTCACGAGCCATCCGCGGTCGTCGAGCGAGCCCACCAGGAACTCGGCGATGTTCATGTGCTCGCCGGGCAGGTTCAGGAAGTGGAGCTGCTCGAGCAGGCTCTCGGCGAGCGTGGTCCGCGTGACCGGCACCTTCTCGAGGAACTCGATGCTCGTTTCGCTCTGCGGGACGTAGGTGCGGTCGAGCGCGCCGTCCTGCATGTACTCGCTCCAGTCGATCGGATCCTCTTCCCCCGGATCCTCCGCCTCGGCGTTCAGCTGCTCGTCGGCCGTGTCGTCCTTGGCCATGTCCTCGTTGTCGGTGAGGTCGTCCACCTCCTCGAGCAACGGGTTCTGCATGATCTCCTGCTTCAGGATCGCCTGCAGCTCGAGCGTCGGCACCTGCAGCAGCTTCAGCGCCTGCTGGAGGCGCGGAGTCATGATGAGCGTCGCCTTCTGCTGCAGGCTCAGCGAGTGTTTCATCTCCATGGCGACTGGACTCCTAGAGGGTGAAACGATCGCCGAGGTAGTGCTTGCGAGCCACCTCGTTCTCGGCGAGTTCCCGGGCCGAACCCTGCAACAGGGTCTTCCCTTCGTAGACGATGTACGCGCGGTCGGTGGTGTTCAGCGTCACCTGCACGTTGTGATCGGTGATCAGCACGCCCAGCCCGCGCAGCTTGAGCCGGTGGATGATGTCCTGGATCTCGCTCACCGCGATGGGATCGATCCCCACGAACGGCTCGTCGAGCAGCATGAACGACGGCTGCCGCGCCAGCGACCGCGTGATCTCGACCCGCCGCCGCTCGCCGCCCGACAGCTTGTGCGCGTGGCGATCGGCCAGGTGAGTCAGGTTGAGATCATCCAGCAGCTGCGCCAGGCGATCCTCGCGCTGCTTCGACGTCAGGTCCATGGTTTCGAGCACCGCGAGGACGTTCTCGCGAACCGTGAGCCGGCGGAAGATGCTCGGCTCCTGCGACAGGTAGCCGAGCCCGAGCCGCGCCCGGCGGTAGACGGGCTCCTGCGTGATGTCGCGGCCGTCGAGCCGGATCGTGCCCTGGTTCGGCCGCAGCAGGCCCACGATCATGTAGAACGTGGTCGTCTTGCCGGCGCCGTTCGGGCCGAGCAGGCCCACGACTTCGCCGCGCCGCACGTGGATCGTCATGTCGGTGACCACGCGGAACTTGCCGTACCAGCGGGTGAGCCCCTGCGCGACCAGGCCCACGTTCGGATCGAACTCCGGCGGGGCGGCCACGGGATCGGGCAGCACGGTGGTCATCGCGAGGTCCCCGCGGACTCGGGAGCCGGCGCCGGCGCGACCGGCGCGCCGCCGCGCGACTCGTCGCCGGCGTCGGCGCGGCCGGCGCACCGCCGCGTGACTCGAGCACCGCTCCCGAGCGAGGCCGCACGGTGGCGCGCACCTGGCTCTTGAACTCGAAGTGCTGCAGGTTCTGGTCGCTCTCGAAGCCGGTGCCCTCGAGCACGTCGCCCTGGCGCTCCACGCGCACGAGCTTGTCGGAGACGATCTTCTGCTCGCGGTTCAGGAACCGCAGCTCCTGCGTGGCCATGCGCGTGCCTTCGGAGGTGGCCAGGCGCACGTTGCCGCGCGCGGTCATGTCGCGCGTGACCTGGTTGATCTCGCCGTCGGTCGCCAGCAGCTGCGACGACCGCGCGCCCTTCTCGTCGAAGAAGTCCACGCGCACGCCGCGCGCGGTGATGAGGTTGCGCGAGGTGTAGGTGGCCGCCTGGCGCGCGTAGAGCGTCCACTGCGGGCGGCCCTGGTCGGTCTCGGTGAGCACGAAGTCCATGACTTCCTGGTCGGGCAGCTCGCCGGAGACGCTCGGGCTGGCGTGTCGTCGGGCCGTGTCGCAGCCGGCCACGGCCATCAGCGCGAGGATCACCGCGCCGGCCGCCGCCCAGCCTCCGAACCCTCCACGTCCAACACCGAGGCGCATGATCACAGTCCGGTCTCGAAGTGCACTGCGCTGGCGAAACACCGCTGAAGGGCACGCTAGCAGAGCGTTCGGGGCTGCTCAAGCACAGCCTGTGCCACGGAACTTACCACCCTGTCAGGCAACGGTATCGGCTTCACGAGCGCACTCCATGAGGAGTCAGAAAGCCGCACGGGGCGCTCGCCGGCGCGCCCCACCGACCCGTGCCTGTCGCCGGTGCGTCGCCGGCCGCGACGCGCGCGCGTCGCGTGGCCGTGCGGACGCTCCGGGATCAGAGCCCGAGCGACTCCTGCGGCCCGCGGTAGAGCAGCCGCTCGCCGTCCCACACGGCCATCGGGTGCCGCACGTGCTCGCGCGCCGTGGACGCGTCCAGCAGGTGCACCACGCGCACGCCGCGCACCACGAGCGCGTCGGCGAGGAACGCGCGGTGGCACTCGTCGGGTGTGCGCTCGGCGCACATCACCGCGGTCGGCGCGCCGCGCGCCCAGTCGACGAGGCCCGCGAGCGCTTCGGCGAACGCGGCGCTCGCCATGTGATCGGCGTAACCGCGGAACGCCTCGTCGCCGAGCGCCACGTGCGGCGAATCGGGCGACGCCTCGCGCATGCCCCCGAGCGCCTCGGCGTGGCGGTAGGCGATCTCCTCCCGTTCGAGCGCCGGGCCGAGCGCGGCGCGGTCGAACTGCGGATGGCGACGCGAGGCCGGCCAGCGACGCACGTCGACCAGCCGGCGAATGCCGTGCGCGGCGAGCACGAGCGCGAACGCGTCGAACGTGCGGCTCGAGTGCCCCACGGTATGAACGGTGAGCGGCGGCATGCCCCCCACCCTACGACAGCGGCGTGCGCGCCGACGAGCGCGGTGCGGCGCTCTCCGGGCGAAGCATCGCGCGGGCGCGGCGGGCACTTTCGCCTCGCCCCGGACGCGCGGCCGGGTCTAGGCTGCCGGCATGATCGCTCTCGTGCTCGCTTCCTCGCTGCTGCTGGCGCCGGCGACCCCGGCGTCGGCGGCCCCCGCGCGCACCGCGGTGCGCGCGAAGGCGGCCCCGGCGAAGTCCGCCGAAGTGCTGCCGTTCATCGCCGACGACTGGCCGCGCGCCGTGGCGCTCGCCCGCGCGCGCAAGGTACCCCTGTTCATCGAAGCCTGGGCCCCGTGGTGACACACGTGCCGGTCGATGAGGGCCTACGTCTTCACGGACAAGTCCCTCTCGCGGCACGCCGGACGGTTCGTCTGGCTGAGCTTGAACTCGGAGAAATCCTCCAATGCCCCGTTCGTGAAGAAGCTCGTCGTCTCGGCGCTGCCCACGATGTTCGTGGTGGACCCTGCCGACGAGCACGTGGCGGTGCGCTGGGTGGGCGGCGCGACGGCGGCGCAGCTCGACCGGCTGTTCGATGCCGGCGTGATCGCCGTCCAGGGCGGCGCCGCGGGTGACGCGGCGACGCAGGCCGTGGTGCGCGCCGACCGCGCGTACGGACTCGAGAAGTACGACGAGGCGATTCCCGCCTACGAAGAGGCGCTGAAGGCGGCGCCCGAGGGCTGGGCGGGCTACTCGCGCGTGGTGGAGGCGCTGCTGTTCGCGTACTCGCAGACCGACAAGCCCGAGCCGCTGGTGACACTGGCGCGGTCGGCGCTGCCGAAGCTGCAGGGCACGCCGAGCGGCGCGCTCGTGGCATCGAGCGGACTGGACGGCGCGCTCCAGCTGCCGGCCGACCACGCCGGGCGCGCGGAACTCGTGAGCGCGTTCGAGGCGGCATGCCGCGAAGCGCTCGCCGATCCGAAGCTGTCGATCGCGGGCGACGATCGCTCGGCGCTCTACTTCAGCCTGGAGGGTGCTCGCGACGACGCGAAGGACTCGACCGGCGTCGTGGCGTTGGAGCGTGAACACGTCGCGATGCTCGAACGCGAGGCGGCCGCCGCGAAGACACCGGAGCAGCGCGCGGTGTACGACTCGCACCGGCTGTCGCTGTACCTGGAGCTCGGGACGCCCGAGAAGGCCGTGCCCATGCTGCAGCAGTCGGAGCGCGACTTCCCCGGCGACTACAACCCGAACCAGCGGCTCGCGACCGCGTACAAGGCCATGAAGCGGTGGCCCGAGGCGCTCGCGGCGAGTGACCGCGCGATGGCGAAGGCGTACGGCCCGCGGCAGTTCCTGCTGTACAACACGCGCGCCGACATCCTGCTGGGCATGGGCGACACGTCGCGCGCGCGCGCGGTCCTGCAGGAGGCGCTCGGCAAGGCCGAGGCGATGCCCGAAGGCCAGCGTTCGCAGCGCACGATCGCCGCCCTGAAGAAGCGGCTCGACGGCCTCGGCTCCTGACGATCGGCCGGATCCGGAACGACGACGCGCCCGCGGAGAGCGATCCCCGCGGGCGCGTTCGCGTGCCCCTCAGGCGCCGAACGGGTTCTCGTCCGCCGTCGGTCCGTAGATGCTCGGCACCTTGCCGCCGGTGGCGCGCACGTGCAGGGCGAGCTGCCCGCGGTGATGGATGTGGTGGTTCATCACGAACGACCGCAGCACCGCCACGCGCGGCATCGTCATCAGCGTGACGCCTCCGTTCTTGAGCGACCACGCCCCGAACATCGTGGCGTCGGATGCGCCCTCGAGCGCGGCGCGTGCGGCCCTGACGTGCGCGTCGAACCGCGCGACCGCCTCGGCGCGGTCCTTCACCAGCTCGGGCGACGGCATCGGCGTCCCGCCGGGCGGCGCGAAGTCGCTCTCGTCCTTGTGTACGGTCTCGGGCAGCCACGTGATGATCTGCACCACGTGCGTGGCGAGCTGCCGCATGGTGTAGGCCCGCGGGTGCGGCTGCCAGTCGAGCTGGTCCTCGGGCAGGTGCTCGAGCAGTCGGCGCGTGGTGGCCATCTCGTGGTCGAACTCGGGCAGCATCGCGGCGCTGATGGACAGGGGATCTCCTCGGGAAGGGGCCGGGCGGGGTCGCGCATGGAGTAGCGGAGGCGGCGTCGGTCGCGCAAGCGGGAAACGGCGAGTGACGGCACGATCGCGATCCGCGCCGGGCCGGAGGCGACCCGCGCGCGACCCTCCCGCGCACCGCGAACCGGTCTCCCGGGAGGATCGCCCGCACGAGTTCGCGCCCCGCCGGCGAGCCGAAAGGCG
>JBGAMH010000108.1:0-14182 GCA_044223135.1 Candidatus Eiseniibacteriota bacterium
GGGGCGTGCGACGGCGGCGCTGCGCGCGTTCGCTCCCGACGTGATGCATGCGCACTCGGCGCATGCGCACGCGCTCGGCGTGCCGGCGGCACGGCGCGCGGGCGTGCCGGTGGCGGTCGTGTCGCGGCGCGTGGACTTCACCGTGGGTGGCAACCCGTTCAGCCGGCTCAAGTACCGCATGGACGTCGACCGCTACTTCTGCATCAGCGAGGGCGTGCGCCAGGCGATGCTCGCCTCGGGCGTGCCTGCGGCGAAGCTGGCGCTCGTGCCGAGCGGCGTGGACTTCGACGAGGTCCGTCGCGCCGGCGCCGAGCCGACGGGGGACCTGCGCGCGGAACTCTCGCTGCCGGCCGACGCCGAGGTCGTGGGAACGGTCGCGTCGCTCGCGCCGCACAAGAACCACGCGCTGCTGCTCGAGGCCGCCGCGATCGTGTGCGCGCACCGGCCGCGCGCGCACTTCGTGTGGCTCGGCGAAGGGGAGTGCCGGAACGCGCTCGAGCGCCGCCGCGCCGAGCTCGGGCTCGGGTCGCGCGTGCACCTGCCGGGTTTCGTGCCCGACGCGCGCGCGCGCATGACGCAGTTCACGCTGTTCGTGCTGTCGTCCTACCTGGAGGGCCTGTGCACGTCGCTGCTCGACGCCCAGGTGCTGGGCGTGCCGATCGTGGCGACGGCCGTGGGCGGCGTGCCGGAGGTGGTGGAGGACGACCGCACGGGGCGGCTGGTGCGCGAGCTGCGGCCGGAACTGCTCGCGGCGGCGATCGAGCAGGCGCTGGCCTCGCCCGACCGGCGCGCCGAGTGGGTGCGGCAGGCGCAGGTGTCCGTGGAGCGCTTCCGCGTCGGCCACACGGCCGAGCGCAGCCTGGAGGAGTACGGACGCGCCCTTTCCGAACGGGTTACGGGCCAGTCCTGAAGGGGAGGAGCCCGGCCGGTCGCGGGGGTGGGCCGTCCCTCGCGAGCGAGTTTGCATCGGCCGATAACTCCCGCCGCCATCGGTTCTTGACGCTCTCCGGGGCCAGTCGTTAGCTTCCGCTGTCTCCCTACTTCACTCGAAGGAGTCCTTCGTGCTCCAGGTGGTCCTCAGCACTCTCGTCGCGGGCGTGGTTCTGCTCGGGATCGTGATCTTCTTCCACGAGCTGGGGCACTTCCTCGTCGCCAAGTGGCGGGGCGTGAAGGTGCTCAAGTTCTCCCTCGGCATGGGCCCCGAGATGGCGGGCTTCACCCGGGGGGACACGCGCTACTGCCTCGCGTGGATTCCGCTCGGCGGGTTCGTGCAGATGGCGGGCGACGCGCCGCTCGAGGACGGCTCGATGCCCCAGGGCGGGCCCGAAGAGTTCCTCTCGCACCCGTGGTTCGGTCGCTTGCTGATCGCGGTCGCGGGACCGTTCGCGAACCTGGTCACCGCGTACGTGGTGCTGGTGCTCATGTGCCTGGTCGGCATCCAGTACCCCGACTACCCGAGCGCGCTCGGGCCGCTGCCCGACAGCACCGCCGCCTGGCAGCTGGGCCTGCGCGAGGGCGATCGCATCACCGCCGTCTCCGGCACACCGGTCTCCACGTGGCACGAGATCGAGACCGTGCTCTCGGGCGCGGCGAAGTCGGGCCCGGTCACGATGCGCGTGGAGCGCGCGGGGCAGCCGCTCACGTTCGCGATTCCGGAGGCCGACCGCCGACCGGTGCTGCAGGCGCTCGACGTGCCGCCGCTGGCGGCGCGCGTGGGCAACGTGCTCACGGGCATGCCCGCGTACAAGGCCGGGCTGCAGACGGGCGACCTGATCGTGGCGATCGACGGCAAGCCGGTGGCGTACTACCAGCAGATCCGGCCGGCGCTGCGCGGCAAGGCCGACCGCGAGGTGCGCTTCACGCTGCAGCGCGGCACGCGCACGTTCGACCTGACCGTGAAGCCGATGTCGGAGCCGGGCACCGGCGCCGACAAGCAGGCCGCGGTGATCGGCGTGGAACCGCCGCGCGGCCTGACGTGGCGCGACCGGTACACGCTCGGCGGCGCGCTCCAGGGCGGCTTCGTGATGCTCGGCCGGGGCGTCGTGCAGTCGGTGAACCAGCTGCGCCTCACGTTCCAGCGCCCGGTCTACTACGGCGAGTACGTGGGTGGCCCGGTGTTCATCGCCCAGATGAGCCGCGAGGCGGCGCAGAAGGGCTTCGACTACTGGCTCGGTCTGCTGGCGATGATCAATCTCGCGGTGATGGCGTTCAACCTGCTGCCGATTCCGCTGCTCGACGGCGGCCACATCACGCTCGCGCTGCTCGAGGCGGTGCGCCGGCGCGCGATCTCCGCGAAGGCGTACCTGAACTTCCAGCGCGTCGGGCTCGTGTTCGTGGGCACGCTGTTCATCCTGATCATCACCAAGGACGTCCTGCGGCCGGTGCAGCGCATGCTGACCCTGGACCGTGCTCCCCGGGAGACCACGACGGTTGAACCGGGTTCCCACTAGGGCCGCTCTCGCCCTCGCGATCCTCGCCCTCGCCCTCGGACCACGCCCGGGCGTCGCCCAGCCGGGCGACCTGCCGGCGGAGCTGCGCACGATCGCCGGCCTGCGTTTCGAAGGGCGCCGGCACCTGAGCGCACGCGACCTGAAGGCCGCGAACCTGAAGACGCGGAAGCCGTCGCTGCTGCCGTGGCGCGAGAAGCCCAGCCTGCGCGGCGACTACCTCGAGACCGACCGCCTGTCGATCCAGTCGCTCTACCGGCACTACGGCTACCTCGACGCCCACGTGAGCGTGCGGCTCGAGAGCACGCGCGACCCGGGTGCGGCGCGCGTGGTGTTCCACATCGACGAGGGCCACCGCAGCGACATCGCGGCGGTGATCCTGCCGCCGCTCGCGAGCTATCCCGAGCGCGAACTGCGCCGCGCGCTTTACGCGCGCCCGGGCCGTCCGTTCGACCCGGCGTTCCTGCACCTCGACACGCTGCGCATCGCCGCGCTCTACCAGGAGCGCGGGCACCGGCCGCGCACGCACGCGTGGTCGCGGCGGCGCGCCGAGGACTCGCTCGCGGTGGACGTGCACTACGAGATCGTCGAGGGCGCGCCCTACCACGTGGGCGAAATCCAGCTGCAGGCCCCGGAGCCCGCGCGCCACGACACGGCGCTCGCGCGCCGCGAACTGCTGCTGCGACGGGGCGAGACGTACCGCCTGTCGCGCATGCAGCGCTCGGTGGAACGGCTCTACCAGACCGGGCTCTACTCGCAGGTGCAGGTGACGCCGCGCCCCGACACGGCGCGTCACGTGATGGACTTCGACGTGCGGCTGGCCGAGCGCAAGTCGCGCTGGGTGGACGTCGGCGTGGGCAGCGGGACGAGCGCGCTGTTCAACTCGACCGCCGAGTGGGGCCACCGCGACCTGCTGCGCCGCGGGCTGCAGGCGGCGCTCACCGGCAAGGCCGGCTTCCAGACCACCGACCTGTTCGGCGGCGGCCGCACGCACTTCCAGGTCGCGAACGTACAGGCGAGCCTGCTCGAGCCGTGGCTGTTCGGCATCCGGCTGTCGAGCCGCGGACGGCTGTTCCTGAACCGCGAGGACTTCCGCAACGACACGCGCTACGTGCTTCGCCAGAGCACGCGGGGCTTCGGCTTCGACTTCTACCGCGAGCTGGGCCGCATCAGCCGCCTCACGCTGCAGCAGGAGAGCGACGAGGTGCACCAGAGCTACGGCGCGCCCGACGTGGGCGGCATCCCGGACTCCACGCTGGACTCGCTGTCGCGCTCGGTCGTGAAGACGTACCGCACGAACCTCGTGCGCAGCGTGCTCGAGCGCGACCTGCGCGACAACCGGATCTCGCCCACGCGCGGCTCGTACCAGTCGTACACGGGGGAGTTCTCGGGCGGCCCGCAGGGCGGCGCCAGCTCGTACAACAAGCACGTGCTGCAGTCGACGTGGTACACGCCGCTGCGCAACGGCTGGAACGTGGCGGCGCGCGCGGGCGCCGGCGTGATCCGGCCGTACGGCCCGGCGCGACAATTCACGCCCGACACGACCACGAAGGACCTCCAGGTGTCCCGCGTGCCGTACGAGAACCGCTTCCGGCTCGGCGGCGCCAACTCGTTGCGCGGCTACGACGAGAACACGCTGCCCTCGGGCGGCGGGCTGGCGTTCGTGCAGGCGGGCGTCGAGCTCCGGGTGCCGATCGCCGGCCCGTTCGGGTTCGAGTTCTACACCGACACCGGGAATGTCTGGGGCCGGCCGGAGTACGTTCGTGCGAGCGACTTCGTGGCGCCGTGGCGCAAGGGCCGCGCGGCGACGAACGACCTGCGCTGGACCTACGGAGCGGGCCTGCGGCTGGTGCTGCCGTTCGGCCCGGTCCGGCTCGATTTCTCACGCAAGAGCCGCGCGGACGCGGGGGACGAGAAGCACGGCTTCGTGCCCCAGTTCGCGATCGGTTCGTCCTTCTGACGCCATGTCCACCGACGACCACGATCCGCCGCCGACCGAGCCGGAGACGCCTCCCGCGTCCCACGAGCACCACGGCGTGGTCGAGACGATCCGCGAGGAGATCGAGGAGGTCGCCTCGCACGTCCCGCAGCCCGTGCGCTGGACCGTGGGCAAGATCGTGCGGCTGGTCGCGCTCGGCCTCGTCGGGCTGCTGGTGCTGCTCGTGGTCAGCGTGGTGCTGTACCTGGGCAACCGCACCGAGCTGGTGGCGCGCGAGGTCGCGCTGCTGCTGAACCAGGCGCTCGCCCAGCGCAGCGACGTGGTGCTGGACCTGCGCGACCTGCGCGGCAACCCGTTCACCGGTTTCCGCGCCGTGAACCCCGTGGTGCGCTTCCGCGCGGACGGTGTCGAGCTGCTGTCGGCGCGCGAACTCGAGGCGCGCTACCCGCTGTGGACGCTGCTGCGCGGCGGGCGCGGCCCGGTGATCCTGACGCTGCGCGAGCCGAGCATCCGCCTGCTGAAGGACGCGAACGGCCGACTGCGCGTGCCGGTGTGGCGCGCCGCGCCGCGCAGGGGTTCGGCGCGCGGGCTCGACGTGATCCTGCGCATCGAGAAGGGGCGGCTCCTCGCGCCGGCGCCGATCGGCGAGGTCACGGGCATCGGGCTGGACGCGGCGGTCGCGACCGGCACCGGCACCCACGTGACCGTGCGCCGGCTCTCGTGGGACCGCGGGCCGTGGGACAGCCGGCTCGAGGCCCTGACGGGCACCGTGCACGCCGGCCGCGACAGCGTGCAGGTGGTGCTTCGCGAACTGCGCACCGGGGACGTCACGATGCGCGCGCGCGCCGCCTGGGCGGCGGGAGGCAAGGCCCCCGAGCGCATCGTGCACGCCGAGATCGACCGCGTGCGCTGGGGCTGGCTCGCGAAGGTGTTCGACAACCGGACGTTCGACGTCTCGGGGCAGGGTGCCGCGGTCCTCGACGCGCGCGGCAGCAAGCGCTGGGAGGGCGTGTTCCGCTCGAAGCTCGACTGGGACAGCACGCTCGTGGACGCGCGCGGGCGCCTGCACTGGGACGGTGCGGCGCTGCTCATCGACTCGCTCGCGGGCACGACCCGCGCGGGCGACGTCAGCGCCGGCATCGTGCGCTGGGCGAAGCCGGGCTGGGAGGTGTCGGGCCAGGCGCGGGGGGCCGACCCCGCGAACTGGGACGCGCTGCAGCTGCACGGCTGGCCGGCCGGCGACCTGAACGGCTGGTTCCGCTACGCGGTGGACACGCGCGTGAAGGGCCGGCAGAACTCGCGTCTCGACGCCGTGCTGACGGGCTCCGAGTGGACGGGCTGGGTGGTGGACAGCGCGCGCGTGCGCGTGGACTTCGCGGCCGTGGCGAACGATTCGTTCGAAGTGGTGGGCTGGCGGCGCGGCGGGCGCTTCGATCTCGACGCGCGCATCGAGCCGTGGGGCTGGGGCGGCCCGTACGCGGTGACGGATTTCCCGCTCGACGAGTGGCCGGACGGGCGCGCGAGCGGGCTGCGCGGCACGCTGACCCGCGGCGAGGGCCGCGTGGAGAGCCGCGCCGGCGGGCTGTTCGTGACCGGCGATCTCGATGGCGGCGCCACCACGTGGAGCGCGGCGCAGTTCGCGCGCTGGCGGCTGAGCGAGGTGAAGGGGCGGCTGCTGCCGACGCCCGAACTGACCGCGCAGGCGCTCGCCACCGACGGGTTCTTCACGGGCATCCACGTGGACAGCGCCCGCTCGGCGATCCAGCTGGGCGACCAGAACGTCACGTTCCCCGACCTGCAGGCGATGGCCGGGGACACCACGTTCACCGGCACCGGCAACGCCGCGTGGACCGGGGCGCGGTGGTCGATGACGATGAGCGCCGCTCGCGTGCAGAGCTCGCAGCTGGCGTGGCTCGCGGAGCCGCCGGTGCGGCTCGGCGGCGACGCGGACGGCGTGGTGTTCGATCGCCTGGTCGCCGACGACGCCGACGCGCACATCGAGGCGAGTGGCCGCTGGGCGAGCCCGGGGGGCTTCTACGACTTCTCGGCCCGCGGCTCGCGCGTCGACCTGTCGCGCATCGGGTTTCCGCCCGAGTGGGGCCTCGGCGGCTTCGCGAGCGGCGAACTCGTGGTGACCGGCCGCTCGGGCGACCCGCGCTTCCGGTTCCGCGGCGGCTGCGAGACGCCGCGCTTCGACGGCCACGGGGCGGACTCGATGTCGGTGGCGCTCGCCGGCCGGCCGTCGCGGCTCGACGTGGAGGACTTCCGCTACCGGCTCGGCGCGGGCGAGGCGAACGGGCAGGGCGTGTTCGACCGCATCGAGCAGCCGTGGCCCGACTCGCTCACCGGCACCGCGGTGTTCCGCTGGCTGTCGGGCGCGCGCGCGTGGGACGGCACGCTGGAGGCGCGCTCGCTGCCGGTGGACCGCCTCACGCACGTGTCGCCGCGCGCCGACGGCTGGAGCGGCGCGCTCGGCGGCCGCGTCACCGTGTCGGGCTCGCCGCGCGCCCCGCGCTTCGACGCGAGCGCGGCGGTGAGCGGCCTCGCGTGGCGCGACTACCGCAGCGAGCGCTTCGCCGTGCGGGCCCGCTATGCCGACGGCCTGCTCGAGATCCCCGACGCGTCGCTCGTCATGCGCGGCGTGGAATCCACCGCGAGCGGCCGGCTGCCGCTGAAGCTGGCGATGGACGCCGCGCCCGTGCTGCCGGACGAGCCCATGGCGTGGACGTTCCGGGTGCCCACGGGCGACCTGCAGCTGCTGCCGCTGCTCGTGCCGCAGATCCAGTCGGCGCGGGGCCAGTTCGACCTGGAGGGCCGCATGGAGGGCACGGTGCGGCATCCGCGGCTCTCGGGCACGGGGCGCGTGCGCGACGGCGTGGTGCGCCCGGCCGGCCGGCAGGAGGTGCTCGAGGGCCTGCACGCGGACTTCCGCTTCAGCGAAGCCCGCATCGTGCTCGACAGTCTGTCGGCGCGGCAGGGCAAGGAGGGGCGGGTGCGGTCGCGCGGCGTGGTGAACCTGGAGGGGCTCGGCCTGCAGGGCTACCGCTTCGACCTGGACATGCGGGACTTCGCCGCGTCGGAGCCGGGCCTGTACGCGATGCTGTTCGACGGCGACTTCGTGGTGACCGACGGGCCGCGCGTGTTCGGGCAGCGCCTGCCGCAGGTGACCGGCGACGTGCGGCTGACGAAGGGCGTGGTGGAGTTCGACTTCGCGAACCAGTCCGAGGTGCAGAAGATCGCCGCGCAGACGCAGCCGCTCTACTGGACGTACCGCATCCACATGGAGGCGAAGAACAACCTGCGCTGGCGGCCGCCCGACGGCGACATCGAGTTCGACGCGAACCTCGACCTCGAGCAGACCGCCGACTCGCTGCTCGTGTACGGCGAGATGCATTCGCTGCGGGGCACGTACTACTTCCTCGGCAACCGCTTCAACGTCACCCGGGCGGACCTGACGTTCGACAACCAGAAGGGCGTCAACCCCCAGCTCGACATCGCCGCCGAGGCCAAGGTGCGCTCGGCCAGTTCGCGCACGTCGGTCAACACGGCCGGCGCGGGCACCGACGCGCCCGAGACGATCCGCGCCACGATCACCGGCTGGGCCGACCAGCCGATCATCGGGCTGGAGGCGATGGAACACCCCGACGACTGGGACCAGCGCCGGATCCTGGAGGCGCTGACATACGGCCTGACCTCGAATCCCGACCAGCTGCAGCTGCAGTCGGTGGCCGACAACATCCTCACGCAGCAGCTCAACAACCAGCTGTCGCGCGAGCTGTCCGACTTCTTCGGCGGGGCGATCGCCGAGTGGGAGCTGCAGCGCGAGAGCGGCGGCCTGTTCCGCGGGGAGGGCGACATCTTCGTGCAGGCCGGCACCCAGCTGACGCCGGCGCTCGCCGTGCGTTATCGGCAACGCCTGTGGAACGCCCCGGACGCCGCCGGGCTCGGGACCGCGAACCCGCTCGAACGGGACGTGGAGGCCGAGTACCGCCTGAGCCGATTCATCTTCCTGACAACCGAGGTCAAGCAGCACCGATACTCGAACGGGTCGAATCAGTCCGGGCAGGGGGCGCCCGAGGTGAACGTGAACCTGAAGGCCCGCTGGGAATACTGAAGCGGCGGAACGGGATGCGGGGTCGGGGTGTAGTAGTCTGACCGCAGCTGGCCGGCGACCGGGAGGAAAGGAACAGGATGACGGCACGTTGGAGTGCGTTGGTCGTCGGGGCGCTGATCGGCCTCGCGGTGGTCGCGGGCCCCGCCCGGGCCCAGTACTTCGGGCAGAACAAGGTGCAGTACCGCCAGTACGAGTGGCGGTCGCTGTCGTCGGACCACTTCGAGGTCTACTTCTATCCCGGCGAGGACAGCCTCGCCATGCGCGTGATGGACCTCGCCGAGAAGACGCAGTCCGCGTTCGCGAAGCGCCTCCAGCACGAGTTGTCGAAGCGCATCCCGATCATCCTGTACGGATCGCACAACGACTTCCAGCAGACGAACGTCACGCCGGAGCTGATCGACCCGGGCACGGGCGGCTTCACCGAGCTGCTGCGCGACCGCGTGGTGATCCCGTTCGCGGGCTCGTACGAGGACCTGCGCCACGTGCTGGTGCACGAGCTGGTGCACGCGTTCCAGTTCGACATCCTGTACAACGGCCCGGGCATGTCGATGATCTCGCGACAGGGCTTCTTCCAGATGCCGCTCTGGTACGCCGAGGGCATGGCGGAGTACCTGTCGCTCGGCATGGAGCCGAACGCCGAAATGTTCTGCCGCGACGGCGTGCTGACGGGCTACGTGCCGCCGCTCGAGTACGCCGGCGGCAACTACCTGACGTACAAGATCGGCCAGTCGGCGGTCGCGTACCTGGTCGACCGCTACGGCGAGGAGCGCTTCCGGGACCTGCTCAAGCGCGCGCGGCAGATGCGCAGCTTCGAGCGCGCGTTCCAGCGCGTGTACGACATGCCGGTGTCGAAGTTCGACGAGCAGTGGCGCGAGTACCTGCGCAAGACGTACTGGCCCACGGTGGCGAAGCACGACAACCCGGAGGTGTTCGCGCGGCGACTCACCGACCACCGCAAGGACCAGAGCAACGCGAACCTGGCGCCGGCCGTGTCGCCCGACGGCGACCGGATCGCGTACTTCACCGATCGCCGCCAGTACACCGACGTGTACGTGATGAACGCGCTCGACGGGCACGTGCTGCGCCGCGCGATCCGCGGCGAGCGCAACGTGGCGTTCGAGAGCATCCCGTCGTTCCGCAGCTCGCTGACCTGGTCGCCCGACGGCACGCGCCTCGGGCTGACGGCGCAGGCGGGCGGCTACGACAAGCTGTACGTGGTGAACGCGCGCACCGGCTCGATCGAGAAGCGCTTCGACCTGGGCTGCGCGTCGCTGGCGTATCCCGCGTGGTCGCCGTCCGGGGACTCGATCGTGGTGGCGGGCGTGAAGGACGGGCGCTCGGACCTGTACCTGGTGCGCGTGGCCGACGGCCACGTGACGCGGCTGACGGACGACACGTGGGACGAGAAGGAACCGACGTGGTCGCCGGACGGCCGCCGCGTGACGTTCTCGTCCGACCGGCTCGCGCCCGTGGTGCTGCAGCCGCTGAAACCGCAGGACGGCTACGGTCGCTACGGCCTGTTCGACCTCGACCTGGCCTCCGGTCAGGTGACGGAGCTGCTCGACACGTCCGGCGAGGACCACGCGCCGGCGTGGTCGCCCGACGGGCGCCTGCTCGCGTTCATCACCGATCGCGACGGGGCGCCGAACCTGTACGTCTACGACCCGGCCGCCGGCTCCGTGACCCAGCTCACCGACGTGCTCGGCGGCATCACGAGCCTGTCGTGGTCGCGCCGCGGCGACCGGCTCGTGTTCTCCGCGTTCAACCGCGGCGGCTGGGACATCTTCTCGGTGCAGCAGCCGCTGTCGAACGAGTCGGTGCTCCAGAAGCTGCGCCGCGACGCGCCCCTGTCGGTGCGCACCGTCGCCGAGGCGAAGCAGCCCATGCCCGTGGCGACGCCCGGGGCGGAGCGCCGCGCGGCGCTCGCGGTGGCGTGGCCCGATTCGGCCACGGCGGTGGATTCGTCGCTCGCCTCGACGCGCCCGCGCGCGCGCCGCGAGCCGGGGCTGCTGCCGAGCCCGGTGTCGTTCGAGCCGCCGTCGTGGGGCGGCGACTTCCCGCCGCAGGCGGCGAACCTCGCGCCGCCGCCGGACACGGGGAAGGCCGTGCCGCGCCCGGTGCTGACGCCGCTGAACGAGCGCGGCGGCCCGTTCGCGCTCTCCGACAGCGTGCTCGCGCAGAAGCCGGCGCCGTACCGGTGGCGGCTGCAGCCCGAGTACTTCAACGGCGGCTTCCTCGCGGCCACGGGCTACGGGTTCGTGGGACTGACGCAGCTCGTGTTCGCCGACTTCCTCGGCGACCGCCAGCTCGAGATCGCCACGGACGTGTTCTCGAGCTCGCTCAGCGAGAGCAACGCGCTGCTGATCTACAACTACCTGCCCCGGCGCTGGGACCTGCAGGCGGGCCTGTTCCACTTCAAGAACTACTACTCGTCGCGCGTGACCACGCTCGGCGAGGCGCTCGGCAGCCCGCAGCTGTTCAGCGAGCGCTCGTTCGGCGCCCTGCTCGGCACGTCGTATCCGTTCGACAAGTTCCGGCGCGTGGACTTCGAGTTCACGCAGATGTTCGTGCAGCGGGACTTCTTCGAAGAGGATTCGTTCGGCGACTTCTACAAGACGCGCACGGACTACCGCTCGATCTCGTCGCCATCGGTGTCGCTGGTCGGGGACAACTCGCTGTTCGGCTACTACGGCCCGGTCAACGGCTCGCGCTACAACATCACGTTCAGCCCCTCGTTCTCGTGGTTCTCGAACGGGCTCGCGTACCAGACCGCCACGCTCGACTTCCGCCGCTACTGGGACCTCACGGGCGGCTACACGTTCGCGTGGCGCACGCTCGACGGCGCGAGCTTCGGCCGCGACCCGCAGTCGTTCCGCGTGGGCGGATTCTCCACGCTGCGCGGGTACCGCGACTTCGACGTGCTCGGCAACCGCGTCGCGATCGTGAACACGGAGCTGCGCTTCCCGTTCATCCAGCAGCTCGGCCTCGTGGGCCCGCTGCCGCTCGGGTTCTTCAACCTGAAGGGCGCGATGTTCGCCGATGCCGGCGTGGTCTGGGACAAGGGCGAGGAGAGCCAGCTGCGGCTGACGAAGGTCGTCGACGGCAGCCGGCGGCTCGACAGCCCGCTGCTGGGATTCGGCGTCGGCATCCGGAGCTGGTTCCTCATCGGCCTGATGAAGCTGGACATGGCGTGGCCCACCGACCTGCACGACGTCGGCAAGCCCCGCTGGCACTTCTCGATCGGTCCCGAGTTCTGATTCGAACGCGACGGGGCGCACGGCCGCGCCCCGTCGTGCATTCCGCCCGGTCCAGGCCCCGACCGGTCCTCCCGCGCCCTCCGGGCGGGGAGGCCCGCCGGGGTCCGCGGGCAAATCGCCTGTGGCGCACGGATGCGGCTCCCTGTATCGTTTCGGCCCTCATCCGGCTCCGCGCGGGCGAATGCTCTCGCCGGGTCGGCCGTCTCCCACCCGATGGTCTCGGTTCCGCAGGGATCGAGGCAGTCGAAACCAGGAGTCCATCATGAGCTCTCCCCGCAGCAACGCGCGGCTGGCCGTGGCCGGCCGCGAACCGCGCACCTTCGACGCTCCGCGCCTTCCCGACGGCCATCGCGCGCCGGTCAGCAGCTACTTCGGGCGCCACGTCCTCGACCTGATCAAGCTGCGCGAGAAGCTGCCGCGCGACGCGTTCGCCTCGCTCGTCGCCACGCTGCGCACCGGCACGACGCTCAGCAAGGACGTCGCCGACCAGGTGGCATCGGTCGCCCGTGACTGGGCGGTGGCGCACGGCGCCTCGCACTTCACGCACTGGTTCCAGCCCATGACCGGGCTCACGGCCGAGAAGCACGATTCGTTCGCCGACCTGAACGTGCAGATGTCCGGCGAGGCCCGCGTGATCGAGAAGTTCTCCGGCTCGCAGCTGTGGCAGAGCGAACCGGACGCCAGCTCGTTCCCGTCGGGCGGCATGCGCTCCACGTTCGAGGCGCGCGGCTACACGGCGTGGGATCCGAGCTCGCCGATGTTCCTGGTGGAGAGCGCGAACGGCCGCACGCTGTGCATCCCGAGCGTGTACATCAGCTACCACGGCCATTCGCTCGATCACAAGACGCCGCTGCTGCGCTCGCTCGAGTCGCTGTCCAAGCACGCGGTGGCGTTCCTCAAGCTGCTCGGCGACGTCGACGTGAAGTCGGTGGCGGCCACGCTCGGCTGCGAGCAGGAGTACTTCCTGGTCGACCGCGCGCACTTCGACCTGCGGCCCGACCTGCTGCTCACCGAGAAGACGCTGCTCGGCGCCGCCTCCACGCGGCACCAGCAGTTCGAGGATCACTACTTCGGCTCCATCCCGCCGCGCGTGATCGCGTTCATGGAGGAGCTGGAGTTCGAGCTGTACCGGCTCGGCATCCCGGTGCGCACGCGTCACAACGAGGTGGCGCCGATGCAGTTCGAGATGGCGCCGATCTTCGAGGACGTGAACCTCGCGAACGACCACAACGTGCTCGCGATGGACGTGGCCCGGAAGGTGGCGCTGCGGCACGACTTCGTGTGCCTGTTCCACGAGAAGCCGTACGCCGGCGTCAACGGCAGCGGCAAGCACTGCAACTGGTCCATGGCCACGGATCGCGGCGAGAACCTGCTGGAGCCGGGCAAGACGCCGCACCAGAACCTGCGCTTCCTCGCGTTCGTCGCGGTGTGCCTGAAGGCCGTGCACGACTACTCGGTGGCGCTGCGCTGGTCGATCGCCGGCCCGAACAACGATCTCCGGCTGGGCGCGAACGAGGCGCCGCCGGCGATCCTGTCGGTGTTCGTGGGCGAGCAGATCACCGACATCATCGAGAAGACCGTGGCCGGGGGCGCCGGCAAGGACCCCGAGCACTTCGTGCTCGAGATGGGCGTCGGCCGCCTGCCCGCCGTGGCGAAGGACAACACCGACCGCAACCGCACGTCGCCGTTCGCGTTCACGGGGAACAAGTTCGAGTACCGCGCCGTCGGCAGCTCCGCGAACTGCGCCGTTCCGATGGCCGTGCTGAACGCCGCCGTGGCCTCGACGCTCGACGAGATGACGAAGCGCCTGAAGGCGAAGCTGGACGCGAAGCCGGCGAGCCGCGACCTCGCGGTGGCCGAACTGCTGCGGGAGGTGTTCACCGAGACGCAGGCGATCCGGTTCGAGGGCAACGGCTACAGCGAGGAGTGGAAGGCCGAGGCGAAGAAGCGCGGCCTGCCGAACCTGGTGGACACGCCCGCGGCGATCGGGGCGATGTCGCTGAAGAAGCACCACCAGTTCCTCGTCGACATGGCCGTGTACTCCGAGCTCGAGATGGAATCGCGCCTGAACGTGGCGTACGAGCGCTACATCAAGCAGGTGCAGCTCGAGGCCGAGACGCTGGCGGAGGTGGTCACCACGTCCGTGCTGCCCGCGGCGGAGCGCCAGCTCGTGTCCGCCACGGCGGCGCTGTCGGCGCTCGGCGGCAAGTCGAAGACGTACGCCGCGCGCGTGGCGGCGATCGGCGATGCGCTGGAGGCCGCGCAGTCCGGCGTGGTGCGCGTGCGGGCGGCGCTCGACAAGCTGTCGTCGGTGCACGAGGAAGCGAAGCTCGCGCGGGAGCTGGCCGACGAGGTGCGCCCGATGATGGCGGAGCTGCGCGCCGCCGCGGATGCGCTCGAAGGTCACGTGGACGACGAGCAGTGG
>JBGAMH010000109.1:0-14112 GCA_044223135.1 Candidatus Eiseniibacteriota bacterium
CGCTCGATCTCGGCCACCGCCTTCGCGGCCGCTTCGGCGGCTCGCGCGGCGAGCGCGCGGTCGCGCGCCGTCTTCGCGGCCGCGGCGCTGGCCACCGCGTCGGCCCGGGCGGCGGAGGCCGCGTCGCGCGCCACGAGCGCCTGCCGCAGGCCGTAGCCCGTGCCGAGCAGCCCGGCCACCAGCAGCACGAACGCGGCGACGATGCCGCCCACGAGCGCCTGGTTGCGGCGGCTGAACTTCTGGATCTGGTACCACGTGCTCGCGGGCCGCGCGGTGATCGGCTCGTGCCGCAGGTAGCGCCGCACGTCCGAACCGAGCGACTCCGCCGACGGGTAACGGCGGCTCTTGTCCTTCTCGAGTGCGCGCGCCACGATCGTCTCGACGTCGCCGCGCAGCGTGCGATCGACCGACGACAGGCGATCCGGCTCCGACTCGCGGATCACGCGCACGGCTTCGTGCAGCATCTTCTGGTGCAGGTCGTACGGCAGCCGGCCCGCGAGCAGTTCGTACGTGATCACGCCGAGCGCGTACACGTCGGAGCGCGTGTCGAGCTCCGCCGGATCCCCGGAGACCTGCTCGGGACTCATGTACGGGATCGTGCCCACCAGCTGGCCGATGTCCGTGCGGATCGTGGTGCGCTGCAGGTCGCCGTCGGTCGCGCGGGCCACGCCGAAGTCGAGGATCCTGGGCTGGCCCGACGCGTCCACGAGAATGTTCCCGGGCTTCAGGTCCCGGTGGATGATCCCCTTCTGGTGCGCGTGCTCCACGGCATCGCACACCCTGGCGAGCAGTTCGAGCCGTTCGCGCGTGCCGAGGCCGAGCCGGCGCGCGTACACGGTGAGCGGCTCGCCGTGGATGAACTCCATCGCGAAGTACGGCGTGGCGTGGCCCCGGTCGTCGGCGGCGCTGCCGGCGTCGTACACCTGCGCGATGCCCGGGTGCTGCAGGCGCGCGAGCACGTCGGATTCCTGCCCGAACCGGCGCAGCGATTCGGCGGACAGCAGCCCGTCGCGGATCACCTTGAGCGCGACCGTGCGGCGCGGGTTTTCCTGCCGCGCCTCGAACACGGTGCCCATGCCGCCCTCGCCCAGCACGCGCACGATCGTGTAGCGCCCGATGCGCGCGGGATGCGAAATGGCCGCGGACGGCGGCGACGCCCCGGGCTGCATCCTCGAAACGGTCGGGTCGTCGGGCGTCGCAGCGGCGTGTGGCAAGTCGGGGTCGTCGGCCATCGGCGCATGCTAGGGGCGGCCGAGCGGCCCGGACAGTGAAAACTGGCCGACCACCGCGCCGGCACGCCCTCGCAGACACGCCGTCGAACGAGATCGCCCGCCGCGAGGGCACGACGACTTTTCGATTGCCGCCGGCGCGCAGCCGCTGGGACCATGGAGCATCCTCGCGCACCCTGCCCCCCCTCCCGGAGGTTCCGCATGCGTTCGTTCGCATCCGTTGTCCCGCTGACGTTGCTCGCGTTCGTCGCATGTCTCGCCACGTCCGCACACGCCGCACCCTGCACGCCCGCGTCGTGCACCGGCACGTTCCGCGGCGTCACTTTCGAATCGCTCGCTCCGGGATCGCTCGTGGAAGGCCTGGGCACGGTCGCGCCCACGCTGGCCATCACGAGCGTGCCGTGGGCGTTCGGCGCGGGTTGCCCGGTGGGCTCCACCCGCGTGATCGAGGAAGGCAACCTGGTCCCGTTCAGCAGCTACAGCAGCGCGTCGGGCATCAACGGCTGCCTCGACGGCGTGCGCGGCATGGGGCACCCGGCGAACTGCGTCCTCGACTACGACTTCACGTTCGCCCCGGGCGTCACGGTCGGGTGTTTCTCGATGAAGATGGTCGACTTCGGCGACTACTACCCGTACGGCGGCGCCGTGCACGGCGCGACGCTCACCGCGTACGACGCGAGCCACGCGGTGGTCGACGTGGCGTCGCTCGCGGGCGGCGCGGCCGTCGACAGCACGAGTGGCGACGCGTGCCTGAGCCAGGCGGGCCTGCCGGGCAACTTCGTGTTCTCGGTGAGCGGTCCCGGGATCACGCGCGTGGAGTTGCGCTTCGGGCCGAGCCCGGATCCCAACGTGGGATTCGACTCGATCGCCTGGTGCGAACTCTCGGCGCCCACGGCGGTGACGCGGCGGTCGTGGGGGCGGGTGAAGTCGATCTACCGCTGAGCGGGATTCACGCGGGGAGCCGCCGGGCGCACGCCTGATCGCGAACACGCGGCGGCGCGCGCCGCCGCTCTCACCACGATCCCCGTGCGGACAGGCTTCGGCGAACTGCCGAACTGCCCGTGCGCCCCGTCCCGCGTGCGAGCACTCGGCGCCCGGCATCCCGACGGGGCGCATGCGCCGCGTGCAGCGGGCAGCGGCGGCGGGGAGATCTCCGACGGGGTCGTGCCCGAACCGGCCCCTGCCCCGGCGAACGAGTGACCTCTCCCCACCGGGGGCCATGCCGCGAGTGCCCACGCCCGGTGGGCCGCCGACGAAGAGCGCTAAGACGGGTTTCGTGCGGCTCGAACCCGCCGCCGGCCGTGACGAGCGCGGATCGGCGGTCGGCGTGTCTTGTTCGCTCGCCACGGGTCCGACGTAGGTACTCCCGTGGACGAGCCCAGCCGGCTCCGGCTGGGGGGCGGACTCGCCCGGGCCGACGCCTCGAAGCGAAGGGTGCGCCGCGGCCACCGACCTCACCCTGGACATTGCACTGCCCGCTTGGAGGTGGCCATGCCGAAGCGCCGCTCGATCGCCCTGTTGTTCGTCTCACTGCTCCTCATCGCAGCAGCCGTTCCCGCTTCGGCCGCGCCGCTGGGGCGGGGCTTCACGTACCAGGGCCAGCTCAGCCTGGCGGGTACGCCGGTGGAAGGCCCCGTGACGCTGCGCTTCAGCCTGTGGGACGCGGCCGGCGCGGGTGATCCCCCGGCCGGCGGCACGCGCATCGGCAACGTGCAGACACTGGCGAACGTCCCGGTGTCGGGCGGCATCTTCAGCGTGGTGCTGAACGCCGGCGACGAATTCGGCGCCCAGGCGTTCGACGGCGACGGCCGCTGGCTGCAGATCGAAGTGTGCGCGGACAGCACGTGCTCGGCCGCGACGGTGCTGGGGCCGCGGCAGGCACTCACGGGTGCGCCGTACGCGCTCGGGCCGTGGCAGAGGATCGGCACGAACCTCACCTTCTCCGGCGGCAGCGTCGGCATCGGAACGACGTCGCCCGTCCACACGCTCCACGTCAAGTCGGTCGAGCCCGCGCTGGTCCTGGAGGACGCCGCGAGCGCGTCGCTGCAGTCGGGGTACATCTCGTTCCGCAACCCGACGTCCGAGACCGGCTGGTTCGGCTACGGGACCGCGGGCAGCCCGGACATGACGATCGCGAATGCGCGCCCGAACGGCGACATCGCGCTCTGGGCGGGAGGAGAGCGGCTGAGGGTCGACTATTCGAGCGGGAACGTCGGCATCGGGACGGCGACGCCGGCGAGCCGGCTCGAGGTGCGCGGCGACATCCGGCTCGGCTCGACGGGCGAGTACTTCTCCCCCGCCAGCAGCGAGAACCTGCGGATCATCCGCGGCAAGGTGAGCGCGGCGGGGAGCGTCGCGTTCGGCACCGGCTTCACCGTCGCTCGCAGCGCGGTCGGCGTGTACGTCATCACGTACAGCACGTCGTTCCCTTCGGGCCAGTGGCCCGTCGTCACCGCTTCCGCCGAGTCGAACGGCTCGGTGGCGCGCTTCGCGATGATCAACACCCCGACTCACATCTCGGCGGTGGTTCGCGTCGTCAATGGATCGGGAACGGCGGCCGACGCCGACTTCTACTTCATCGCGGTGGGGACGCGATGAGCCCGCGCCCGTGGATGCTCGTCCTCGTTGGCGCGATGCGATCGCGGACCGTCCCCGCGACGTCCGACCCCAGGTGGCCGCTTCCGGGGCGCGAAGCGTCGGACGACGGGCCCCGCCCGTCCGCACACTCACCTTCGAGCACCACGCGGCGTCCCGCCGACATCGACTCGCACCTCGAACCCCGAGCCCGGAGGTAGCCATGCCCAGGCGCTGCTCGACTCTCCTGCTGTTCGGATCATTCCTCTTCTTGTATGCCAGCGTCGCCACGGCGGTTCCGCTGGGCACCGGCTTCACCTACCAGGGGCAGCTCCGCCAGGCCGGCGTCCCCGTCGAAGGCGTCGTGACACTGCGGTTCAGCCTGTGGCAGGCGGCCGGATCGGGGGATCCTCCGGTCGGCGGCGTCCGCGTCGGCAGCGTGCAGACGCTGACGAACGTGCCGGTCTCGGGCGGTGTCTTCAGCGTCGCGCTGAACGAGGGCGGCGAATTCGGACCCCAGGCGTTCAACGGTGACGGCCGCTGGCTGCAGGTGGAAGTCTGTGGCGACAGCACCTGCTCGACGGCCACGGTGCTCGGGCCGCGGCAGGCGCTCACCGGCGTGCCGTACGCGCTCGGCCCGTGGCAGCTGAGCGGGACGAGCATCAACTACACCGGCGGCAACGTCGGCATCGGGACCACGACGCCCGGTCACGCCCTGCACATCAAAGCGATCGAGCCTGCCGTGGTGCTGGAGGACAGCGCGAGCCCGTCGCTGCAGTCGGGATACATCTCGTTCCAGAACGGCGCCTCCGAGACCGGTTGGATGGGCTACGGCACCGCGGGCAGCCCGGACATGACGTTCGCGAACGCCCGCGCGAGCGGCGACATCGTCCTGTGGGCCACGGGCGAGCGCATGCGCGTGGACGCCGGCGGGAACGTCGGCATCGGGACGTCGACGCCCGCTTCGAAGCTCGAGGTCCGAGGCGACGTCCGGCTGGGTTCGTCGGGCGAGCTCTTCGCGGTCGGCGGCCCCGAGAACCTGCGGATCGTGCGCGGCGAGGTGCTGGCGGCCGGGACGGTCAACAGCGGATCGGGCTTCACGGTGACGCACCCGGCGACGGGCATCTACAACATCGTCTTCACCACGCCGTTCCAGGCCACCACCCACACGTCGTTCACCGCCACTCCCGTCGCCAACTCCGGCACGCTCAATCTCATGCTCTCGTCGCTTCCCGGGCCGACCGTGGTCGCGCTGCGGATCGTGAACGGTTCCGGGACTCCGGCGGACGGCGCCTTCAGCTTCATCGTGGTCGGTGACCGATGAGCCGCGGCCGGAGACTCCCGAGCCTGCTCGTCGCGCTGCTGGCGACGATGGCGGCGGCCACGCCCGCCCACGCCTACGATCCGATCACGTGGTACTCGGTCGACGGTGGCGGCACGGCGCGCGCGGCGGCGGGTGGCTACACGCTCGGCGGCACGATCGGCCAGCCGGATGCCGGCGTGCTCGCATCGGGCGCCTACTCGCTCCGGGGCGGATTCTGGATCGGCGGGCCGTCGGGAGCGGTGGGTGTCGGCGAGAACCCGCCGGTGGTGCGGGCGTTCGCCTTCTTCGCGCCGAGGCCGAACCCGATCCGCTCGACCTCGCGATTGGCGTTCGATCTCCCGCGGGCCTCGCGGGTCGCGCTGTCGGTCTTCGACATCTCCGGTCGCGCGGTGCGGAGACAGGATCTGGGATCGCTCCCCGCCGGGCACCACGAGCGCCTGTGGAGCGCGGTGGACGTGGACGGCCGCCCCATGTCGAACGGCGTCTACTTCCTGCGCCTGGACACCGATCGCGATCGGAGCGTGCGCAAAGTGCTCGTTCTGCGATGAGCGGGCCGTGCCCGACCCAGGGGCCGCGGCGCCGGCGGCCCGGATCGTCGGCTCGTGGCGGCATCGCGCGGACCCCGGAGGCGGTGGGCGCGGCCGGGACTCTCGCCCTCGCGCGGCCCCCCGCTACCGCACCGGCTGCACCGGCGTGGGCGCTTCCTCGCGCGGCAGCGCCGCGCCGGGTGCGGCGCCCGCATCGGGGCCCGAACTGATCTCGCCCTTTCCCAGCCCGCACCGATCGAACACGCGCGTGGGGTTCACGCTCGCGCGCGCCGCTCCGCTTCAGCGCGGCACGCGCGACTCCCGGATCCACCGCGCGGCGGCGTCCAGTGCCGGGTCCTCGCCGTGCAGCGCGTCCCACGGTCGCTGCACCACGATGTCCGGCAGGATGCCCCGGTCCCGCGGCCGCGACCCCGTCACGGCCATGTCGTAACGGACCAGCGGAATGTCCACGCGGATCCGCGAGTGCGGCAGCTCCAGCGTCGGCGTGGGCCCGGAGCAGTTGCCGCCGAACGCGCCGCCGCTCTCCTCGCCCACGAACACCGCCTTCGTGTTGCACGCGAGCACCGACAGCAGCTCGCTCGTCGTCGAGAAGCTGGCGCCGTCGATCAGCACGGCGAGCGGGCCGCGGTACACGTCCCGCGCGGGGTGGCGGGTGCCGAGGTTCGGGTGCTGCACGACGTCGAAGCCGCCGGCGGCATTGCGGCGGGCGAACCCGCGCGGGGCCGAGAAGCCGCGCGCGTTCGTGGTGTGCGCGAAGAAGTCGTAGCGCGTCTTGTTCATGCGCAGCGACGCGTAGTAGGTGAAATCGTGGTCGACCAGGTGCGCGGCCACGCGCTCGCCGTACTCGTCGGTGCCGCCGCGGTTGTTGCGCAGGTCCAGGATCAGCCCCCGCGCAGCGCGCTGGTTCAGCGAGCGGAACGTCGCTTCGAGGAACCGGGGCGCGTCCATCTTCGCGTCGCGGAACAGGTCCTTGTCGAAGGTCCCGATCCGAAGCACGGCGATCGACGAGTCCGCCAGCCAGGTCCACTCGGCCGGTGGCCGCCGTGCGTCGCGGGGATAGCGCGTCTCCAGGCGTCGCACCGCCTCGTCGTACGGCAGCGCCCGGAGCGTGGCCGTGCGGGCGGTGTCCTCGCCCGGCGCGACGTACCGCACCTCGTACGACTCGCGGACGCCGTACGCGATCGCGAGGTAGCGCGTGCTCAGCCGCAGGCTCTCGAGCACGCGCCGCCATCGCGTCTCGTTCCGCCCGTCCGCGGGGATGATCGCGTGCATCGTGCGCAGGATCTCCTCGGTCGGGTGGCCGTTGATCGCCAGCAGCCGGGCGTGCAGGAACTCCGGCTCGGCAAGGTCGCCGAGATTGTTCCGCACGTACAGCGAATCGCCGACCACCGCCACGCGGAACGGCAGCGCCGTGACGCCGCCGTCCAGCCGATCGAGCGTATCGCGGGGCAGCAGCACGGCCGTGTGTCCGTCGCGGATGCGCGCCACGAGCCGGCACACCACCAGCCGGTATTCCAGGGCGCTCAACGGCCGGGAGATGTCGCGCTGCGCCCCGGCGAACGCGGCTTCCAGCGACTCCCGCGGGGCATACCGGTAGAGCCCCGGGTGTCCCTCCTCCAGTGCGCTGCGGAGCAGGTTCAGTTCGGCCGCCATCTGTGCGGGCGAGCCGTCGAACGGCGGAGCGGCCGCGCGCTTCTGGCAGCCGATGGCGGCGATGGACGCTGCGAGCAGGGTGACGACGAGTGGGCGGAACACGCGGGCTCCTACGCCTCGACGTCCGAGCCGGTTGCCGCGGCTCGGGACACTCGTGCGAGCGCGGCATTTCCCATGGCCGAACGCGCTGGGAAGGGCATACCACCGCCGCGCGCCCTCGCGCGGGCGTCCCATTCTCATGGGAACTCACGCGTCTTTGTGACGAACTCGCGTCGGGCGCGTTCCAGACATGAGGACGCGTCCGGCGCGCCCCCGCGTGGGGCGGAGGGCCCGGCCAACGAGGAAGCGGAGGTGCCCGATGCTCACGTCGGCTCACGCAGGTCGATCGAACGGAGTGCTCGCACCCGTGAAGATGTGCCTCGCGGCGGTGCTCCTGTCGCTCGCGCCGACGCCCGTGTCCGCCGATGTGGTCCTCGCCCCGTGGGGCGGAAACATCGCGTTCTTCGGGACCCAGGCCAAGGCGGGCCCCGTCGAGGACATCGACAGCCAGTCGGTGCCGGGAGCCGCGCAGTGGAGTTCGACCCTGACGAGTGTCGCCTACGACCCCGCGAGCGGCGCCTTCGGTTCGTCGTCGATGATCCTGCAGACCTCGTTCTCCAACTCGGCGTTCGACTGCGCGTCGTCCGCCGTCGGCACCACGAATGCCTCGGGGGGCACGACGCGCTGCGGATCGCTCGCCTTCGTGTATTTCGCGGTCGAGCGGACCCAGTCCCTCGAGTCGATCGCGCAACTGGCGCTGGGCACGCTCGGGTCGAGTCGTTCGCTGGCGTTCGTGGCGAACTTCATGAACAAGGACCTGGCCATGGTGAACCTCGTCACCGGCGAGGGGACCACGAACGTGAGCACTCGCCTGTCGCCGGGCGTCTACGCGTTCTACTACCAGAACGACTACCGCGACGAGAGCGCGGACGGCACCTCGAACCAGCTGTCCGCCCACGTGGGATTCGCGGACGTTCCGAACCCGCTGATCCAGCAGCATCCCCAGAGCCAGAGCGCGCCGGCGGGCGGCCCGGCGGCATTTTCGGTCGGGGCGAGCGGCGTGGCGACGCGTGATCCGGGCGTGCTCACGCTCTCGTACCAGTGGCGACACGACTACCAGCCACTGTCGGATGGCGGTCGCATCAGCGGCGCGCACACGGCCCAGCTCCATCTCACGGGTGTGGTCGCGGCCGACTCCGGCATCTACGACTGCGTGGTGACGCAGGGCACGATCACCGAGCCGAGCAGCGCGGCGAAGCTCACCGTGACGGGCGTGGTCGGAGCCCCGGCCCCGTTGGCCGCGTCGGGGCTCGAACTCGGTGCGCCCTCCCCCAGCCCGTTCCGATCGAGCACGCGCGTGCGGTTCACGCTCGCGCGCGAGGCCCGCGTCACGCTCGACGTGATCGACCTGGCCGGCCGTCGGGTGCGAACGCTGCTGCACGACGAGCCGCACGCCGCCGGAGCGCGCACCGTCGAATGGGACGGTCGCGACGGCTCGGGCGATGCGCTGCGCTCCGGGCTCTACTTCGTGAGGCTGCGGGCGGGCTCGGAGCAGTGCGTCCGGCGCGTGGTCCGCGCGGCACCGTAGCGGCGGGCGATCGCGGGGTCGCCTCTCGCGGCATCGTGCGAACCGCGGCGAGGCGACCTCGTCGTCGCGCCGGGCCTCAGTCCCCCACCACCACGATCCGCGTCGTCGCCTCGCCCTCGGGTGTGCGCAACCGCGCGTGGTACACGCCCGCCGGGAGTGATGCGGCCTGCAGCGTGACCTGGTGGCGGCCTGCGGCGCGCAGTTCGCCCGCGAGCAGCGTGCGCACGCGCCGGCCCTGCACGTCGAGCAGCTCGAGCGTCACCCGCGCGGGCACGGGCAGGTCGAACGCCAGCGTGCCGCGCCCGCGCAGCGGGTGCGGCATCGGCGGCGCCAGGTGCACGAGGGCGCGCGCGCTGCGCGGCTGCGGCGCCGAGACCACGATCACCGACGTGTCCAGGATCGCCGCCATGTGCGTGCGCGCCACGCCCGCGATGCTGTTGTACAGGCCGCCCACGTAGATCATCTGCCCGCCGCTCGCGAGCGCGTTGACCTGCCCGAAGTCGAGGTTCGCGAGCCACGGGCGGGCCACCGCGGTCGCCGAATCGACGACCGCGAACTTGGATCGCGGCACGCCGCTGATCTGCGTGAACGTGCCTCCGATGTACACGCGCGAGCCGAGTGCCAGCACCTCGTCGCAGAACGAGGTGGGGTTCGGGTTCCAGGCCAGGGCCGTGCCCGTGACCCGGTCGATGGCGGCGACGTAGCGGCGAACGAAGCCGCCGATGTTGGTGAACTGGCCGGCCGCGTACACGCGACTGGGGGTCAGCGTGAGCCCGTTCACGGTGCCATCGGCGCCGGGGTTCCACGCCATCACCGTGCCGGAGTCCGGGTGCAGCGCCACGATGCGATTGCGCGTGATGCCGCTCACGGTCGTGAACACGCCGGCGGCGTACACGCGGCCGTGGCCGACCGCGAGCGCGTTGACGACGCCGCCGGAGTTCGGATTCCACGGCCGCGGGGCGCCGCCCGCGGTGTCCACGGCGGCGAGCCGGTTGCGCGACTGGCCGCCCACGGTGGTGAACTGGCCGCCGACGTAGATCGACGTGTCGCTGGCGGCGAGCGCGTTGATCGTGCTGCTCGCGTTGGGATTCCACGGCAGCACGGCCCCGCTGACGGCATGCACCGCCGCCAGGCGACTGCGTGCGACGCCGCCGACGTTGTTGAACGAACCACCCACGTAGATCTTGTCGCCCACCTTGATCATCGCGTTGACTTCGCTGCTCGAGTTCGGGTTCCAGGACGTGGCCTGGCCCGTGCCGACGTGGAACGCGGCGAGGTTGTTGCGAAGGACCACGTTCATGGCCGCGAAGTAGCCGCCCACGTACAGCGTGGTGCCCTGCGCCGCGATCACGTCCACGCTCGCGCTCGCCATCGGGTTCCAGGCCAGCGGCGCGGCCGTCACCGGGTCGAGCGCGGCGAGGTAGTTGCGGCTCTGGCCGGCGATCGTGGCGAAGCCGCCGCCGATGTACGGCACGCCGCCCACCACCGCGAGTGCCTGGACCGCACCCGAGATGTTGGGATTCCACGCGGTGGCGAGCCCGGTGGCCGCGGACAGTTCGGCCAGCGCGGAGCGCGACACGCTGCCGTTGACCGCGAAGAAGTTGCCCGCCACGTACAGGTTGGCGCCGTTCGGAACGATGGTGTTGACGTCGCCGTTCACGTTGGGATTCCACGCCGTCAGCGTGCCGGTGGCGATCGTGACGGCCGCCAGCGCGCTGCGCACGCCGCCGAGGAGCTTGTTGAAGCGGCCGCCCACGTACAGCGTGCCGCCGTCCGCGCGGAGCTCCATCACCTCGGGAAACGACGTCACCGTGTCGGCGACGGCCGGGTTCCACGCGGTCACCGCCCCGGCGCCCGCGGTGTCGATGGCGGCGAGGCAGGATCGGGGCTGCCCGCCCACGGTCGAGAACAGCCCGCCGGCGTACACGGTGGCGCCGGACACGACGACCGCATCGACGGACGTGCTGGCGTCGGGATTCCACGGGGTGAGTGCGCCCGTGGCGGCGTTGAACGCGGCCAGCCGGTTGCGCGGGACGCTGTTCGCCTGCGTGAACACGCCACCGGCGTAGAGCACGCCGTTCGCCAGCGCGAGCGACTGCACGCGGTCGCTGGTGCTCGCGGTCCACGCCGCCACGCTGCCGTCGGCGTTGATGCGCGCGAGGTTCTGCCGGCGAAGCCCGCCCACCGAGTCGAACGATCCCGCGACGAACCAGCCGCCCGAACCGTCCGGGACGATCGCGTGCACGGTCCCACGCACCGCCGAACTCGGGAGCGGCGTGTTGACCCCCGCGGTGAACCGCAATCCGCCGCCCGTCCACGGCCCCACGTTCTTGAACAGGCCGGCGGCGTAGAGCGTGTCCCCCGAGCGGATGAGCGAGTTGACCTCCCCGTCGGGCACCCACAGGTCGAGATCGACGAGCTGGGCGTGCGCGGCGGAGGCGGCCGCGACGAGCGCCAGCGGAAGCAGCAGCCGAAGCAGCACGCGGCCGGCCAGGGTGCGGGGCGAGGGTCGGCTCATGGCGGGTCTCCCGGGGAGGGTGGCGAGCAGGATGACGGAGTTCTGGAGCATGGATTGTCGGAGGCCGCGGCTCGTGCCGTCCATCGTTCAATGCGTGGAACCGAGCCGAAACCCCTCATTGCGCAGCGGATATCACTCGGGCCTCGGCGTTCGGGGCGCCGGGCCTCGGAGAGAATCGCCCCCGCGATCGCGGTCCACTGCTACTTGCGCGGGGAGTCGCATCGTCGGATCGAGGTGGCTGCACGCCTGCGGCGTCGTCCCTCCTGCTCGCGCGGGCCCCGTCGCCGCTGAGGCGTCCCCGCCCGACTCGACCACGGGCTGCGCGGCGTCCGGGTCCGCGCCGCACGTTCCGTGCGCTTTCGTCCTGCGCGCACGTTCTCCCGTCAGGCGGCCACGCGGGGTGGTGCGCCGTCACCGGGAGTCCGCCATGCGCCCCCTCACCTGCGTCTTCGCCTTCGCCCTCGCCGCCGGCCTCGTTCCGGCTCCGGCCGCCCACGCGGCGTGGTCGCAGGATCCCTTCAGTTCGCAGGTCGCCGTCTGCCAGGCCAGCGGGACGCAGTCCGACTTCAGCGTGTGCTCCGATGGAGCCGGAGGCGTGATCGTGACCTGGGTGGACCAGCGACCCGGTGCGACGACGGACATCTACGCCCAGCGCATCAACGCGGCCGGCAACGCCGCGTGGACCGCGGATGGCGTCCCGGTCTGCACGGTCACCGGCACGCAGACCAACCCGCAGATCGTGCCCGATGGCGCGGGTGGGGCGTTCATCGTGTGGACCGACCGGCGGAACCTCGTCACCGACGACATCTACGCGCAGCGGCTCAGTGCCGCCGGCGCGCGGCTGTGGACGAATTCGGGGGTGCTCGTGACGGGGGCCACGGGCAACCAGAACCAGCAGAGCATCGCCGCAGACGGCCAGGGGGGCTTCGTGGTGAGCTGGCGGGACGAGCGATCCGCCGCGACGACTCCCGACGTCTACGCGCAGCGGGTCAACGCGAGCGGTTCGCTGCTCTGGACGGGCGGCGGACTGTTCGTGCAGGGCATGCCCGTCAGCACGGCGGCGAACGATCAGTATCCGGGGCAGATCGTCAGCGACGGCGCGGGCGGCGCGATCGTGACCTGGAACCACGAGGTGACCGTCGGTGAGTTCGACGTGTACGCACAGCGCCTGTCCGCGGCCAGCGGATCCGAGATGTGGACTTCCGGCGGCCTGCCCGTCGCGACCGGCACGGGCTACCAGAACCTCCGGTCCACGGCCCCCGACGGCGCGGGCGGACTGCTGTTGACGTACCTCGAAGCCGGCGGCAATCACGAACTGCGTGCGCAGCGCGTGAGCAGCACGGGCGCCACGCGCTGGATCGAGAGCATCACCGGCATGGGCTCCGTCAACGACAAGTCCTCCTCGTCCAGCATCGTGCCCGACAACGCCGGCGGATTCTTCGGCGTGCATGCCTATTCGGGTACGCCGGTGCTGCAGCGGATGGGGGCCGGCGGCATTCCCGGATGGACCACGCCGGGGGTCACCATCGACAACGTGTCCGGGTGGTACCAGGCCCCGCGTATCGCCCCCGACGGCGCGGGCGGTTGCGTCGTCGCCTACATGGGCCCCTACGGGGTGCTCCGCGCCGCGCGCGTGAACGGTGGCGGCTCGTCGCAGTGGTCCGGCACCTGGGTGCCGGTGCAGAGTGCGTACTACTCGCAGGGGATGGAGATGGTCGCGACCACCGACCAGCACTTCATCGTCGTCTGGCAGTCGAACAACGAAGTCGGCGACGACCTCCATGCGCAGCGCTTCGATCTGCAGGGAGCGCTCGGCGCGCCGGAGCCCGTGATGACCGGCGTGCGCGACGTGCGCAACGACCAGGGCGGTCGCGTGCGCGTGTCGTGGAACCGCAGCGACCGCGACGTCGAGTGGCTGGGCGCCATCGTGGACTACCGCGTGTGGCGATCGGTGAGCGTGTCGGCCACGGCCGGCCGGGCCGTCCGCGCGGCCACCGCGAGTCCGGACGTGGCGGCGCGCACCGGCGACCTGCTGGTGCTGCCCGAGGCGGCGAACGGCTACGCGTGGGAGCTGGTGGCCACGCAGGCGGCGGCCTCGCTGGCCGAGTACTCCGTGGTGACGGACACCGAATCCGATTCGCTCGGCGGCTCCAATCCGCGCACCGCTTTCATGGTGGAAGCGCGCGCCGGCACGGCCAGCACGAGCCAGCGCTGGTTCTCGCAGCCCGACTCGGGCTACTCGGTCGACGACCTCGCTCCCGCGCAGCCCGCGCCGTTCGTGGCCGTGGCCGGCGGCGGCGGCACGCAGCTGCACTGGGGCGCCAACGTCGAGCCCGACCTCGCGTACTACCGGGTGTACCGCGGCGCCGATCCGGCGTTCACCCCCGGCCCCGCCACGTTCGTGGGCCAGACCACCGACACCACGATGGCCGACGCCGCCCCGCGACCGCTCGTCTACAAGCTCGTGGCCGTGGACGTGCACGGCAACGTGAGCCCGTGGGCCACGGCGATGCCGACGGGCCCGGTGGACGCCGGCGACGGAGCGCGCGGGCGGGCGCTGTCGCTGTCCGCGCCCCAGCCGAACCCGGTGCGCGGCGGCGTCGGGGCGCTGCGCTTCACCTTGCCCGCCGCGGGCACGG
>JBGAMH010000110.1:0-13938 GCA_044223135.1 Candidatus Eiseniibacteriota bacterium
AGATGCTCCGTGGGCATGGGTCCCGTCGCACGCCCGCATCCCTTCACCCCGCCGCCGCATGCTCTCGCCCCTGCCCACAGAGCACTTCCCCGCGCACCCGGGGCGCAATGCTCCGGGTTCGTGGCTGCAAGCAAACGCTCACACAGCACGACGCCCCGACGGAGCAGCACCGTGGGGGCGTCGTTCGTGCGGGCGGAACTAGGCCGGTACGCCGCTCGTGCGTTCGGACTCCTGCAGCCCGTACAGCGGCTGGTACTTGTTCCACAGGTAGTCCAGGTACGGCTCGATCGTGAGCGGTTCGCCCGTCGCGCGCGGCACCAGTTCCGCCGCCGTGAACTTGGCACCGTGCTGGTACACGTTCGACTTCAGCCAGCCGTGCAGCGTCGCGAACTCGCCCCGCTCGATCTCGGACGGGATCGACGGATGCGCCTTCGTCGCCGCGCGGAAGAACTGCGCGCTCAGGATGTTGCCCAGCGTGTAGCCCTGGAACGCACCGCCGATCGGGCCCGCGTACCAGTGCACGTCCTGCAGGCAGCCGTCCTTGTCGTCCGGCACGGCGATCCCCAGGTCCGACTCGAACCGCTCGCGCCACACGCGCGGCAGGTCGCGCACCTCGACGCGGCCCT
The DNA here is from genome assembly GCA_044223135.1 of Candidatus Eiseniibacteriota bacterium. Taxonomy (GTDB): domain Bacteria; phylum Eisenbacteria; class RBG-16-71-46; order RBG-16-71-46; family RBG-16-71-46; genus JBGAMH01. Next base: position 627 of record JBGAMH010000110.1, read on the forward strand.
CGAGCAGGTCCAGCTCCAGGCCGAAGCGCAGCATCACGTGAAGGTTGTACGTGACCTCGTCCGCGTCCACGCGGATCAGCGAGCGGTCGACCTTGTTGATCGCCCGGTAGAACGTGTCGAGCGGCACGTTGCCGAGCTGCTTCGAGAAGTGCTTCTGGAGCAGCGGGTAGAAGTACGTCCAGAACCCGCGGCTGCGGCCGACGAGGTTTTCCCAGAGACGGGACTGGCTCTCGTGCACACCCGACGACGTGCCGTTGGCCAGCGGCGTGCCTTCGTACTCGTCGCGGATGCCCAGCTCGTACAGCGCGTGGCCGCACTCGTGCAGCGTGGAGAACAGTGCGTCGGTGAGGTCGTTCTCGCGCACGCGCGTGGTGATGCGCACGTCGCCGAGCGAGAACTTGGTCATGAACGGATGGTGCGTCTTGTCCTGCCGGCCGCGCTCGAAGTCGAACCCGAACCGCCGGATCACCGTGAGGCCGAAATCCAGCTGCTCGGGCTCGCCGGCGAACTGCTTGAGGCAGGCGTCGTCCGCGACCGGTCGCGACGTGATCGCGCGCACGAGCGGCACGAGTCGCGTGCGCAGCCGGTCGAACAGCTCCTTCACGCTGGCCGCCTTCATGCCGTAGTCCGAGAAGTCGATCAGCGGGTCGGCGATGTGCGCGTAACCGGGGAAGCAGTTCGCCATGCGGCGCGACAGGTCGAGCGTCTTCTCGAGCAGCGGGCGGACGCGCTCGAAGTCGTTCGCGGGGCGGGCCGCCGTCCACACCTGGTAGGACTCGGCCATGTGCTCGTTGAATTCGGACACGAGCGATGCCGGCACTCTCACGGCCTGCTCGAAGCCGCGCCGCGCCACGCGCACCAGCGCGGCGTCGTCGTGTTCGGGCGGCAGCGACGCGGTCTCGGCTTCGGCGGTGGCGAGCAGCCGGCCGTGCGCCGGGTCGGTGAGCCGTTCGTGGGCGAGGCGCGACAGCAGCGCGACCTGGCGGCCGCGCGCGGCCGAACCGCGCGGCGGCATGTACGTCTGCTGATCCCAGCGCAGGAGGCCCGCGGCGCCGTTGAGATCCTCGATCTCGTGCAGGCGTGCGCGGAGTTCGTTGAGGGTGTCGCTCATGGGTTTCTCCGTGGAACGCGGCGGCCCCGGCTCGTTCGCGAGCACGGGGCCGCGGTTTCCGGCTCGCCGCTCGTGAACGGACCCGGCGGGCGGCTCAGGGCAGTTCGGTCAGCCACTCCTCCGCGAAGTCCCGCACGGCCTTCGTGACCTCGGGGCCGGCGCGGAAGCACATCTTCCATTCGTTCGGCTTGGCTTCGTTCGTCTCGTCCGCGAACCGACGCATCGATCCCGAGCCGGTCGTCTTCGCGGCGAAGTCCACGTCGGCGGTGGTCTCGAGGAACGCCTGCAGGCGGCGCTTCAACTGGACGTTCGGGTCCTTGTCGAGCCCCTGCTGCTCCTTCTTCTCGCCGAGCACCGCCTTTTCGGCGGCGCGCTCGGCGATGTCACGCAGGTTCACCTTGGGCAGGCCGAAGCCGGTCTTGGGCTTTCCCTGCTTGTAGGCGGACGCGTACTCCTTCTTGAACTCGGCCGACGCGAAGTAGGACTTCGCGAACGCGCCCAGCACCTTCACGGCGGCCACCTTCTGATCGGTGGGCAGCGTGCGCAGTTCGGACGGCACGCGGGGCGCCGAGGCCCAGCCGCGCAGGTTCGAGAACAGGGCGTTCTTCACCATGATCTCGTCGAAACCGAGGTCGGAGATCGAATCGGCGGCGAGCAGCACGGCGGGAAGGGCCAGCACGGCCAGTGCGGCGACGAAGGACCGGCGAATCATGTGGGAGCTCTCCACGTTCGTGAGGAGACGATGCAGCGACCGCGGCATCGTAGTCGGCGGCGCCCGCGACCCGCAACGCCGCGCGCCCGGGAGCGGGGCCCCCGGGCGCGCGAGCAACGGCCGGATCGCGAGGTCAGCGGCCGGCGGCCACCGGTTCCTCGGACTGCGGCGCGCGCTGGGTGTGGAAGCGGTCGCGCGAGTCGCCCGCGTGTAGCCAGGCGCGCATGTGCTCGTTCGCCTGGCGGAGGCGCTCGACGGTCTCCTGGCCGGCGTCCGCGTCGTGGTCGCCGTCCGCGTCGATCGTGGGGGCGGCGGGCGGCGTCGGCGCGGCGGTGATCTCCGTCACCGGCGCGGGCGTCACCGGCACGGGCTCGACGGCCGGCTTCGCCGGCAGCGTGGACGTGCTGGCCTGCGTGTGCGCCACGGTCACGGACGAGGTCGCTTCGAACTCCGCCTGCACGCTGGCGAGCGAGCCGGACGTGCGGGCGCGAGCGATGTCCTCGGCGGCGCCGGCGGCGTCGCCATGCGCGAAGTCGCGCAGCGCGTGCTTCACCGCGTGCACGATGCGGCGGATGTCGGCCAGTTCCTGCTCGTTCAGGTCGCCCTGCACGTTCAGGCTGAACGCGGTCTTCACGCTGCGCTCGAGCGAGGTGATCTCGGTGGTGGCGTCGGGCGTGCCGTCGCCGTCGCGGTCCACGGCGGCGGTGGCGTTCGAGTAGGTCACGGACGCGTCGCGGCTCCAGTCGAGCGTGACCGTGTCGCCTTCGCGCGTGACCACGGTGAGCTCCGTGGCGAGGTGCGACTGCGCCGACACGGCGGTGGCGCCGGTGCTGGCGGTGGGCGTGTTCGTGGAGACGTCCCGCGCGGGGAGTCCGCCGCGGAAACCGAATCCCGTGGGCATGTGCAGCCGTGCTGAGATCCCGTCGAGCATGGTTCCACCTCCCGAGCCTGTACGTGTGGGCGGGTGGGGGTCTCGGACGGAATGCGCCGGGCTGAAGGTGCTCCGGTTGAGGACGCTTCGGCAGGCCCTCCGATCCACGACACTCCGGCGGCCTCGGGGTCCGCCGGGCTTCGTGCGTGCGCGTGCCTGCGCTGAAAGCACGAACGCGGCGCCCGGGAGGGACGCCGCGTTCGGACGTGCGCTCGAGGTCAGGCGATCTCGATCGTCGCCTTCTCGATGCCGAGCGCTTCGCTCGTCTTGCCCGACTGCGAGCCGGCCTTCTCCAGCGCCTTCAGCACGTCGTGGCCTTCGACCACCTCGCCGAAGATCGTGTGCTTGCCGTCCAGCCACGGCGTCGCCACGAACGTCAGGAAGAACTGGCTGCCGTCCGTTCCCGGCCCCGCGTTGGCCATCGACAGCAGCCCGGGGCGGTCGTGCTTCACGCGGGGGTTGAACTCGCCGTCGAAGCGGTACCCCGGCCCGCCCGTGCCCGTGCCCAGCGGGCAGCCGCCCTGCGCCATGAAGGCCGTGATCACGCGGTGGAACGAGAGCCCGTCGAAGAAGCCCAGGCGTGCCAGGTAGGCGAAGCTCGTGACGTGCATCGGCGCCACGTCCGGCATCAGGCGGATCACGATCTCGCCCTTGTTGGTGAGCATGCGCATCGACCACTTCTGCGACGGGTCGAACGTGAGCATCTCGGGCTTGCGCAGACGCGTGCGCCAGCCCGCCTGGGTCGTGTCCACTCCCGCGGACTGCACGATCTCGTCGAGCGTCGGCATGGGACCTCCGGATGGCGAAAGGGAAGAACTGCGAGTCGTCAGCCGGCGCACCTTACCCGCGCCGCCCGCGGGCGTCACGTGCGCCCGACGGAATCTCCGGCATTTGCGCGCGCGCTCCCGATGCACCCGACGCGCGCATCCATGTCGCGCTCAAGGCCCGCGCGGCGCGGCCGATCCTCCGGAGCAGTCCTCACTTCGGTCGTACTCCATCATCGAGGGATCCGATGACCCCCAGCGACGCCGGTCGCCACTGGTTGATCGACATCGCGCGCCGTGCCGGGCTGCCGCATGCCGACCAACTCCGACTCGCCGCCGGCTGCACCGCGACAGAGGCGTGGCGGACGGTGTCCGAGAAGACCGGCGTGGCGCTTCCCGGACTGCTCTCCGAGGTGGCCGATCAGCTGCGGTTGCCGATGGCCGCCCTCGAGACGGCGAACCCGCACGTGGCGCGCCTGCTGCCCGAGAAGACCGCGCGCAAGTACCTGGTGGTGCCGCTGCGCGAGAGCGACCGCCAGATCGTGGTGGCGACCGCCGACCCGTTCGACCTCGAGATGGAGCAGGGCGTGTCGTTCGCCTCGGGCCGCACCGCGGTGATCGAGCTGTGCACGCCGGACCGGATCGAGCAGGCGATCGCGAAGGTCTACGCCGCCAAGAACGACGACGCGACCGCGCTGCTGACGCCGATCGACGAGAGCGCCGTGCACGCGGTGGAGATCGTTCAGGACTCCGGGCCCGAGCAGCTCGCCGTGGACGACATCGAGTCCGCGCCGGTGATCCGCCTGTCGAACCTGATCCTGCAGAGCGCGTTCCGCGAGCGCGCCAGCGACATCCACTTCGAGCCCGGGCCCAGCGGCGGCGTGGTGCGCTTCCGCGTGGACGGCGTGATGCGGCTGCACATGCGGCTGCCGATGCCGGCCATGAACCGCGTGGTGAGCCGCATCAAGATCCTCGCCCGGCTCGACATCGCCGACCGCCTGCGGCCGCAGGACGGCCGCGCACGCGTGCGCATCGACGGCCAGGAACTGGACCTGCGCCTGAGCACCGTGCCCACGCGCGACGCCGAGAAAGCGGTGCTGCGCCTGCTGCGGCACGACATGTCGAACTCGCTCGACGACCTCGCGCTGACCGAGCGCGACCGGCGCGTGATCCGGCAGCTGATCGGCTACCGGAACGGCGTGGTGATCGTGACCGGCCCCACGGGCTCGGGCAAGACCACCACGCAGTACGCGTGCATCCGCGAGCTCGCGACGGGCGAGGTGAACATCTCCACGGTCGAGGACCCGATCGAGTACGAGCTGCCGGGCGTCACCCAGATGCAGGTGGAGACGCGCCGCAACTTCACGTTCGCCACGGCGCTGCGCGCGATCCTGCGGCAGGACCCCGACGTGATCCTGGTGGGCGAAGTGCGCGACCTGGAGACCGCCGAGATCGCGGTGCGCGCCAGCATGACCGGGCACCTCGTGCTGACCACGCTGCACACGAACGAGGCCGCGGGCGCGGTGATGCGCCTGGCGGACCTCGGCGTGGACCGCCCGGCGATCGCCTCGTCGCTGCGCGGCATCCTGGCGCAGCGGCTCGTGCGCCGCGTGTGCCCCGACTGCGCGGAGCCCGTGGGCGAGCTGTCGGAACCCGAACTCGACATGGTGCGGCAGTTCGGCGTGAAGCCGGTGGTGCGGGCCCGCGGGTGCGAAAAGTGTGGCCATACCGGCTATCGCGGCCGGCTGGTGGTCATCGAGACGATGGTGCTGTCGCCGGCGCTGCAGGAGATGGTGGCGCGCGGCGCGACCGCGCAGGACCTGCACCGCGCCGCGGTGGCCGGCGGCATGAGCACCATGCTGCAGTCGGCCCTCGAGCGCGTGCGGGCCGGCGAGACCACCCTGCAGGAAGTCGAGCGCGTGCTGGGCGAGCAGCTCGAACGCCCGGTCGCCAACACCGCCGGCGATCCGCGCGTGCTGGTGGTGGAGGACGACCCGGTCAGCCGCACGATCGCGGCGCGGCTGCTGCGCGAGGCGGGCTACGAGCCCGTGGAGGTGCCCGACGCCGAGAGCGCCCTGGAGGAGTTGAGCCAGCGCCCCGACGTGGCGCTGTGCGTGCTCGACCTGGGACTGCCCGGGATGAGCGGGCAGGATCTGCTGCGCCGGATCCGCTCCACGCCCCGGGTCGCGGGCGTGCCGGTGGTGGTGCTCACGGGCGCCTCGGAGGTCGAGACCGAGGTCGAGGTGCTCGAGCTCGGGGCGGACGACTACATCCGCAAGCCGATCGAGCCGAAGCGGTTCGGCATGCGGGTGAAGGCCGCCCTGCGCCGCGCCGCGGCCGCCTGATCGAGAACGCATTCGCGCCGCCGCCCCGCTCTTTTGGCGGGGCCGGCGCGAGATTTTCGTTCTCTGGACAGTGGGTGGGCGGCTATCTTCCCCGCTGGCCGATCCCGGTGCATCGCGGGCTGGGGGCCTACGACCTCACGCTGGTTCCCCACCCGGAGGATTCCCCCATGCGACTTGCCCGCATGACCATCGTCGCGCTGTTCGCCCTGGTCGCCGTCAACGCGGTGGCCGCCACCCGCCCGACGAGCTGGACGCCGCCCGCGGCGAGCCGGCCCGCGGCCCCCGCGACCGTCGTCGAAGAAGACGACGCCGACGTGCCGCCGTTCGCTCGCGACATCGTCGACAAGGAAGCGTACATGCGGGCCCGGAACCAGTACTTCGAGGACCGCAACGACGCTCCGTTCGAGGTCGGTTTCAACGCCCGCCTCGACGCCATCCGCGTGCTGGAGCGCCAGTCGCGCCAGCAGGGCCCGTTCGTCGTGTTCGGCTCGTGGACGCCGATCGGCCCGTTCCCGATCCCGAACGGCCAGACCACCACGGTGACGACGCCCGTCAGCGGCCGCTGCACCGCGATCGCCGTGCACCCGACGAATCCCGACATCGTGTACGTGGGCGCCGCGCAGGGCGGCGTGTGGCGTTCGCTGAACGGCGGCGCCACGTGGACGCCGATCTTCGACGGCGCGGCCTCGCTGGCCGTGAGCGCGCTCGCGCTCTCGCCGTCGAACCCGAGCATCCTGTACGTGGGCACCGGTGAGTCGAGCGGCTCGTGCGACAGCTACTACGGCGTCGGCCTGTACCGCATCGACAACGCCGACACGGCGCCGGTGCTGAACGGTCCGTTCAACTCCGGCCTCACGAACCAGCCCGGTTTCGTGCCGTTCACGGGCCGCGCGATCAGCGCCATCGCCGTGCACCCGACGAACCCCGACATCGTGTTCTGCAGCACGGTCTCGGCGATCGGCGGCATCGGCTGCGACGCTCCGGGCACGGGCCCGCCCGCGCTCGGCCTGCGTGGCGTCACGCGCTGCATGAACGCCACCTCCGCGTCGCCGTCGTTCGAGTACCTGACGTTCGGCGCCGCCACGAACGTGGCCACGTACGACATGAAGCTCGACCCGAACGATCCGAACAAGCTGGTCGTGGCCGGCCTGGTCGGCTCCGGCATCTACGTGTCGACGAACGCGCTCGCCGCGACCCCGACGTTCGTGGGCTCCACGAACGGCACGTTCAGCAACCGCTGCGAGCTCGCGGTGACGTCGCAGGCCGGCGTGACCACGTGGATGGCGGCGATCGGCACCGGCAACGGCAGCACGCGCCGCTCGGCCGACGCGCTCACGTGGACGAACGTGGCCGGTGGCGCGAACTTCTGCAGCGGCCAGTGCTTCTACGACATCGCGATCGCGATGCCGCCCGAGGACAACCAGACCGTGCTGCTCGGCGGCTCGTCGGGCGCGAACCTGTACAAGCGCTCCACGAACGGCGGCACGACGTTCACGGCGAGCGCCACGGGCCTGCACGCCGACGTGCACGCGCTGACGGTGGCTCCGTCCGACCCGAACCGCGTCTACCTCGGCTGCGACGGCGGCGTGTACCGCTCGAACGACCGCGGCATCACGTGGACCAGCGTCAACACCGCGGGCTTCAGCGTGACGCAGTTCCAGAGCATCGCGCTGCACCCGATCGACCCGAACTTCTCGATCGGCGGCACGCAGGACAACGGCACGAACTGGTACAAGCCGGACGGCACGTGGACGCGTGCGGACTTCGGTGACGGTGGCTTCACGGCGATCGACCAGAACGCCGTCGACAACACCAACGTCACGATGTACCACACGTACTTCAACCAGACGAACGCCATGGGCTACTCGCGCGTGACGAACACCGGCAGCGCGTCGGACGGCCTGTGGCAGCTGTTCGGCTGCGGGTTCGGCGGCTCCACCCCGAACGGCATGACGTGCACCGCGACGGCGTGCCTGTTCTACGCCCCGGTCGCGCAGGGTCCCGGCAGCCCGAACACGCTCTACTTCGGCTCCGACGTGCTGTACCGCTCGTCGAACGCCGGCGTGACGATGACCAAGGTGAGCCAGGAGCCGATCGTGTCGGCCGTGGCGATCAGCGCCATCGGCATCGCGCCGCAGAACGACAACGTGCGCCTGGTCGGCCTTCGCAACGGCCGGCTGTTCGGCACGGTCACGGGCTCGAGCACGCTGACCGACATGGGCGCCGGCCTGCCGGCGAAGTACATCGCGCGCTGCACCATCGACCCGACGAACGCGAACGTGGCGTACGTCTCGTTCGCGGGCTTCGGCCTGGCGGCGGGCGCGCACGTGTACAAGACGGCGAACCTGCTGTCGGGTACGCCGACGTGGACGCTGGCCGGCAACGGCATTCCCGACGTGCCGGTGAACGCGTTCGTGATCGACCCGGTGACGCCGACGAACGTGTACGCGGGCACCGACGTGGGCGTGTACCGCAGCACCGACGGTGGCGCGAACTGGTCGCCGTTCACCACCGGCATGCCGGTGGTCGCGGTGTTCGACATGGCCATCCAGGGCCCGAGCCGCATCCTCCGCATCGCCACGCACGGTCGCGGCATGTGGGAGCGCCTGCTCGACCAGCCGGTCGCCACGCAGCTGTCGCTCGTGGGCTCGGAGATCGTCGACGGGAAGCCCCGCCTGACGTGGTTCTCGGCCGACGGCGCCGGCGAGCCGGTGACGATCTACCGTCGCGCGGTCCCCGGTGACTGGGAGCGTGCGGCCACGACGTCCGTGAACGGCACCGGCCAGGTGACGTACGAGGACGCCGCGGCGGTCGCGGGTCGCAGCTACGAGTACGAAGTGGGTCTGCGCAACGGCACGCAGGAGCTGCGCCTGGGTCGGGTGTGGGTGGACGTGCCGCTGGGCCGCGGCCTGGCCGTGCGCTCCTCGGGCACCGCGGGCTCGCTGCACTTCGCGATCACGCTGCCGACCGCCGAGAGCGCCCGCCTGGAGCTCGTCGACGTGACGGGCCGTCGCGTGCGCGAGATGGATCTGGGCTCGCGTCAGCCGGGCGACGCCGACGTGACGATGGACCGCACGGGCGTGCAGCCGGGCGTCTACTGGGCGCGCCTGTCGCAGGCCGGCAAGATCGCCTCGACGCGCGTCACGCTGCTGCAGTCGAACTGACGAAGTCTCACACGACACACGCGCGCGGCGGGTCCTTCGGGGCCCGCCGCGCGGCGTTTGGGGCGCGGTGGATGCGGGCGAGGCGCGAGCGTGCGCCGCGCGTCAGTCGAGGCGGCCGGGGCGGTTCAGCCCCAGCGACACCACGCGCGCGATGAGCTGGCGGTAGCTGAGCCCCGCGGCGGCGGCGGCGGACGCGAACTCCTCCTTCTCGGCGATCTCGGGATTCGGATTCGCCTCGAGCAGGTAGATCTCGCCCTTCGCCGTGAGCCGGTAGTCCACGCGCGCGTAGCCGTCCAGTTCGAGCATGCGGTACACGCGGCGCGTGGTGCGCACCAGCGCGCGCTCGACGCCGGGCTCCAGCCCCTCGGCACGGCGGATGTCGATCTTGTGCTTCTTCTGGTAGCGCGGGCTGTGCTTCACGCGCGCGGTGGCGATGGGCTCGGCCGACTCCGCGAGCCGCCCGAAGTCCAGCTCCCACGTGGGCAGCACGCGGATGCGCTCGTTGCCGATCGCGCCCACGTACAGCTCGCGGCCCTCGATGTACTCCTCCACGAGCGCGTCGGTCTGGATGCTCTCGTGGATGAAGCGCACGCGCTCGGCCAGCTTCTCGTCGTTGTCCACGATCGACGCCTGCGAGATGCCGTACGACGCCTCCTCGCTGGCGCTCTTCACGAACAGCGGGAAGCGCAGGCTCGCCGGCCGCCGCGCCTTCTGGCCGCGCGGCACCACGAGGAACGCCGGCACGCGGATGCGGTGGTACGAGGCGATCTTCTTGGTGATGGCCTTGCTGCGCGCCAGCACCATGCCGCGCGGGTTGCAGCCGGTGTAGGCGAGCTTCAGCAGCTCGAGGTACGCCACCACGTGCTGGTCGAAGTTGCTGACGCCGTGGAACTCCTCGAGCAGGTTGAACACGATGTCGGGCTTCCATTCCTCGGCCGCCACGCGGATCGGGTTCAACTCGTCCTGCACGCCGAGCGCGCGCACCTCGTGGCCCAGCTTGCGCAGCGTGGCCACGATGTCGAACTCGGTCTTCCACACGTTGATCTCGTCGACGGTGTGGCCCTTCAGCGAATCGGGGGGCACCAGGCTGGGGTGCATCAGCACGAGCACGCGGAGTGGCTTCACAGGGCGATCCAGTTCTTGTGGCTGTAGTGGAAGTGCACCGTGCGCACGGTCAGCAGCAGCGACGCGTCCACACGCAGACGCTTCTCGGCGCCGAGCGCGCTCAACTGCAGCACGCGGCAGCGCGCGATGACGTCGTCCATCACGCGATCCAGCGTGAACGCCGACTCGCCGGTCCAGCGCGCCACCAGCCGGCGGATCTCGCCGCGGTTGCGGCGCAGGAACCGCCACGCCGGCTCGCCCGTGCGCCCGGGGCGCACCGCGAACAGCCGCTGCAGGTCGCGATCGGGGATCGTCGGCCGGTGCTTGGCGTAGTGCGCCTGCTTGAGCGTGTAGTACTCGGCGAGCGTCTGGCGGTTCTCGGCGAGCGGTTCGACGCGCCGGCGATTGCGCACCGGCGGCTTCGCGTCGCGCAGCTCCTCCATGAGCGCGTCCACGTACTCGAGCTTCTTCAGTGCGGGCCAGCCGGCGTAGCGGCGGCGCCAGTGCGAACGCGGCATGAGCCACACCGCGAACGTCTCGGCGAAGTCCTCGTCGGGGTGCGCCTGCGCGTAGTACTGCCGCAGGTGCTGCACGTAGCGCTGGCTCGAGGGATTCGGGCGGTAGACCTCGGGGTAGGGCTTCGCGGAGCTGCCGAACGTGGCGCGCCACGCCGGCCGGCGGTGCAGCCGCCACGCGTGCTGGTACGCGTGGCCGCACTCGTGGCGCAGGATCATCAGCGCCTCCTGCCGCGTGCCGCCCTCGGCGTCGAGCATCATGCGCGTCTCGAGCCGCTCGAGCCGCGGGTGCGCCAGGTAGAACGGCAGCGCGATGCCGGGCACGCCGTCGGGCGAGAACCACTCGGTGGAGAGCCACACGTGTGGCTCCAGCCGCAGGCCGCGGGCGCGCAGCTCGGCGTGCACCTCGTGCACGCGCGCCTCGATCCAGCTCCCGTCCAGCTCCAGGCCCAGGTCGCAGAACCGCGTGGCGAGCAGTCGCTCGTCGGACCACGCCGACCAGCCGCGCACGGGCGCGCGACGGGCGCGGGGCGCCGCCTGCGATCGCGAGTTCGCCATGACCCTCCCTGGTGCCGGCTCGCGGGGCGTTCCACCGGCTGCCGCCGGTTGACGCTCCCGCCGCGTTCGGGAACATTCGCGCGCCCACGCCCCGCCCACCGGGCGGCCACCGTGGACACGTCCGCCACCGGCGGACGCGGCATCTTACCCAAGGACGGACCGCATGAGCAGCCCCGGAAGTCGCCCCGACCGCCACGCGCTGTACGAAGTCGCCGTGCAGGGCCCCGACTGGGACCTCGATTTCCTGGAGCGCGCGTTCCGGCAGGCGAACGGGGGCCGCGAGCCGCGCACGTTCCGGGAGGACTTCTGCAGCACCGCCGCACTCGCCACCGCGTGGGCGCAGCGCGGGCCCGAGCGGCGCGCATGGGCGGTGGACCTGGACCCCGAGCCGCTCGCGTGGGCGCGCCGGCACCGGCTGCCGTACGTGCGGGACGTGGCGAAGCGCGTGACGCTGGTGCGCGCCGACGTGCGCAAGGTGGCCACGCCGAAGGTGGACGTGGCGTGCGGGCTCAACTTCTCGTACTGGGTGTTCAAGCGCCGGGCCGACTTCGTGGCCTACCTGCGCGCCGCGCACGCGGGGCTGAACCCGGGCGGCGTGCTGGTGCTGAACGCGTTCGGCGGCACGCGCGGCGAGCGACCGCTGGTGGAGCGCACGCGCAAGAGCGCGTCGAACGCTCCCGACGGCACGGCGACGCCGCCGTTCACGTACGTGTGGGAGCAGAAGCGCATCAACGCGCTCACGCGCGAGCTGCTCGCGTACATCCACTTCGAGATGCGCGACGGCCGTACGCTGAAGCGCGCGTTCACGTACGACTGGCGCATGTGGACGCTGCCCGAGATCCAGGAGGCCATGCGCGAGGCGGGCTTCCGCGACGTGGGCGTGTGGACCGAGGGCTGGGACGCCGAGTCGCGCACGCACGACGGCCGCCTGCAGCGCCGCGTGAAGCTGGACAACGACGACTGCTGGATCGCGTACATCGCCGCGGTGAAGTAGGCCGCGGGCGCCGCGGTTCGCGCGCGCAACGTTGACGAGCCGGCGGGCCGCTCGATCGGGCGGCCCGTCCGCGTGCGGGCGCGCACGCAAGCTTGCACACGCGCGCCTCGCCGCGAGCGTCGCATCTCAACGTTCGCTTCGCCGGGAGGTTCCGGACCTCCGTGGCGTCGCACGCCGGCTCCGCCGGCGCCCGACTGGCCGCGCACTCCGAATCCCTGACTTCCCGAGGACCTTCCGCCATGAAGCGACCCCTTCGCACCGCCCTGACGATGATCCTCGCCGTGTCCGCGTTCGCGCTGGCCGGCTGCAGCGACGACAACGACAATCCCGCCGCGCCGGGCACGCCCGCTGCGCGCGTGAACGTGGTGCACGCCTCGCCGAACGCCCCCGCCGTGGACCTGCTGGTGGACGGCGCCGTGAAGGGCAGCGGCCTCGCGTTCCCGAACAACACCGGCTACCTCGACGTGCCCGCCGGCGCCCGCAACGTGAAGGTGAACGTGTCCGGCACGAGCACCACCGCGATCAACGCCGACCTCACGCTGAGCTCGGCGGCCAGCTACTCGGTGTTCGCCGTGGACAGCGTCAGCAAGATCGCGCCGCTGGTGCTGACCGACGACCTCACCGCGCCGGCCGCGGGCAAGGCGCACGTGCGGTTCGTGCACCTGTCGCCGAACGCGCCCGCGGTGGACGTGGGCGTCACGGGCGGTGCGGTGGTGTTCGGCAACAAGACGTTCAAGCAGTTCACCGCGTTTACGCCGCTCGACGCCGGCACGTACGACCTGGAAGTGCGCCTGGCGGGCACGGGCACGGTGGTGCTGCCGCTGCCGGGCATCACGCTGCAGGCCGGCAAGATCTACACGGTGTTCGCGCGCGGCTTCGTGGGCGGCACGGGCGCGCAGGCGCTGGGCGCCGAGATCGACGTGAACAACTGACGCGTTCCGCGGCGCGTGACCGGGCTCTGGGGGAGTCGGTCCTCCGCGCTGCGCGCGAGCCGCGCCGGGCAACCGGCGCGGCTTCGCCGTATGTGCGCACCTACCGCCGCTTCGAATGCCCCAGGTGGCAGCCGCTGCAGCTTGCGGGGGCGGTGCGGTCGCCGGTGTTGAAGCCGCGCACC
>JBGAMH010000111.1:0-13906 GCA_044223135.1 Candidatus Eiseniibacteriota bacterium
CGTTCCGCAGGTCGCGCGCGGCGCTCCTCGCCACCGGCAGCACGTCGCCCATGCGGCTCTCCTTCGCCCAGTAGCTGCCCTTCAGGATCTCGGCGAACTCCGCCACGGCGGCATCCAGGCGGAAGTGCGGGCTCGCGTCCTCGAATCGGCGGGCCAGCGAGCCGACGTCCACGCGCTGCTCGATCTCGCGGACGCGCGGCGCGCCCGCGCCCTCGTGTTCCGGCCGGGCATACCGCAGCCGCACGGTGGCGAACGTGCCGCTGGCCACGCCGGGCGCCAGCTTCACCTCGTACAGTGCGGTCACCTCGTGCCCGGCGCCGATCTCGCCCGCGTCCACCTTGTCGTTGCGGAAGTCGCGATCGGCCACGTCGCGGTTCTCGAAGCCCAGCAGGCGGTAGCGCAGCACGCGCGTGGAGTCGAACTCCACCTGCACCTTCGCGTCCTTCGCGATCGTCTGCAGCGTGCCCGTGAGGTTCTCCACGAACACGCGACGGGCCTCGCCGATCTCGTCGACGTAGTAGTGGTTGCCGTCGCCGTGGTCGGCGAGCTGCTCCATCAGCACGTCGTTGTAGTTGCCCATGCCGAACCCGATCGTGGTCAGGTGGATGCCGCGGTCGGCGTCCTTGCGCACCTGCGCCAGGATCGACTCCGGCCCGGTCACCCCCACGTTCGCCACGCCGTCCGAGCACAGCACGATGCGGTTGATCGCATCCGGGCGCAGCGCGCGCCGCGCCATCTCGTAGCCCAGCCGCAGGCCTTCCGCCGCGTTCGTGCTGCCCTCGGGCTGCAGGGCATCGATGGCCGCGAGCAGCCGCTCCCGGCCGCTCCCGCTGCCGGCGCGCACGCCCTGCCCCGGCCGCGAGACGCGTCCCACGCGCGCCGGCGCCCCGCCCATGGCCACGGGCTCCAGCAGCACGCGCCCGTTCGTGCCGTACACGACGATCCCCACCTCGTCGTCGGCGCGCAGCTGGTCCACGAGCAGCCGCAGCGCGCGCTTCACGAGCTCCAGCCGGTCCTCGCGCTGCATGGAGCCCGACACGTCGATCACGAACGTGAGGCGTGCGGGTTTGCGGTCGCGGTCGCTGATCTCGCGGCCCTTGAGGCCGACCCGCAGCAGCTGGTAGCCGCGCCCGAACGGCGACGGCGCGCCGTCGGCCAGGATGCGGAAGTCGTCGTTCTCGAACGACGGGTAGCCCTGCGGGAAGAAGTTGACGAACTCCTCCGTGCGCACCGCGTCGGCGGGCGGCAGTTCGCCGAGCTGCAGGTAGCGCCGCGTCACCGTGTACGAGGCGGCATCCACGTCCACGGCGAACGTGGAGAGCGGATCCTCGTCGGCCGCGACGAACGGGTTGACGCCCCAGTTCTTGAAGAACATCGAGTCGAACGCTTCGTCGTTCGGCAGCGCGGTGCCGCCCGTGGTGGGAATCACCGGTGGACGCGCCGGCGCATTCGGCTGCGCGGGTGCAGGCACGTTGCCCTTGGTGGGGGCGGGCACCATGGGCACTCCGTCCACCTGGAACTGCACCTCGCCAGAGCGCCCGCCGCGCACGTGCAGGCCGTCCGCAGTGAGGTCCCCGGGCTTTCCCGCCGCGCCACCGCGGACGACCGGGAGCTCCCGCAGCCGCTCCGCGCGGATGGCTCCCCGGGTCATGGACGACTTCGTGTCGATCCTCCGCTCGGCTCGCACCTGCACTTCCTCCATGGACTGCACCGCGATCGGCGGGCCCATGCGCACGTCCACCGTCACCGACTGGTCGGCGCCCAGCTGGATGCCCTCCACCGCGGCCGGCTTGAAGCCGATCAGGCGGACCTCCACCGCGAGCACGCCGGTCGGAACACCGAGCACGACGAAGTTCCCGTTCTCGTCGGTCATGGCGCCGCGACGCGTGCCACGCACGACCACGTTCGCGAACGCCACCGGCTGCCCGTGGTCGTCGGTCACCCGGCCCACGAGGCGACCGGTCGCCGGGATCACCGCGGCGGCAGGCGGCATCGGGGCGGGCGTCCGGGCCACGTCGAGCGGAAGGGCCGTCGCGACCGCGCGCTCCAGCGCGCGCCTCCGCGACGACGGCGCGGCGGGATGGGTCGGCGTCGGCGCGGCGACGTCCTGTCGCTCCGAGCGCGGCTCGACCGCGCTCGGCTTCGGCCCGGGCGCCAGCGGCGGCGCCGTGCGTTCGGCCGTCGCGGTCGGCCGCGCGGCCTGCGGCGCCACGGGCCGCACGTCCGGCTGCCAGCGCTGCATCAGCACCACCGCCACCGCCGCCGTCGCCAGCGTGGCCGCCGCGGCCGCCGGAAACCAGCGCGCGCGCTTCGTCCGCGGCTCGGCCCGGCGCGCCGCCAGGAGGCGCTCCCAGGTGGCCTGGCGCTCTTCGGTCGAGAACTGCTGCGCGTGACGCTCGAGGATCGCTTTCATGTCTGCTGTCCTTCCCAGTCGCGCTCCACCCGCAGGTGTTCGCGGTCGCTCAGGGCGGCGCGCATGTGCGCGCGGGCCCGGGTGTGGTGGACTCGGGCGGTGCTCTCGGCGCAGCCGAGAAGCTCCGCGATCTCGTGGAAGCTGCGCTCTTCCCACTCGCGCAGCAGGAACGCGGCACGCTGGTGCGGCGAGAGGCCGCGCAGCGCGCGGCGCAGTGCGCCGTCCTCGGAGCGGAAGCGCACGCCCTGGATGTCGGCGTCCACGGACGCGGTCGACTCGTCGAGCGTCGTGGTGCGCTTGATGCGGCGCAGGATCACGCGCTTCCAGTCGAGCGAACGGCCCAGCGCGATCGCGCGCAGCCACACCTCGAGCGGCGCCTCGGCTCGCCACGTGTCGAGCCGGCGGAACGCCTGCAGGTAGGTCTCTTGAAGTATGTCGCGGGCTTCGTCGCGGTCGCCGATCTGGTAGCAGAGGAAGGCGAACAGGCGATCGCAGGTCGCGTCGTAGATCGCCCGCCAGGCGGCGGGTTCGCCCCGCCGGGCTCGTTCGCTCAGCTCTCGGTCGGACTGGAGATCTTTCGGCATCGGCCCCTTCGATTCTCCCGGTTCGCCCGACAGGTCGAGCTTAGGGGCCGAAACGCTTACCGGGAAGACCGGGAATTCGTCGCGAGGGGTTTTCGAGCGGGCCAGAAGCCCCACGGACGGGCGTGGCCCGGGCCCGACGGCCATCGCCGGGGCCCGGGCCGCGCCGCGCGCCCGGCCGGTCAGTGGGCGGCGAGCAGCTCGAGCAGCAGGTCGGTGTGGAGCCCGACCGTCCACTTCTTCACGCGCGGCAGGCCCGAGTTCCGCGCCTGCGGGACCTCGGCGTAGTCGACGCTGGCGCCGGCCACGCGCAGGCCGAAGCCGAACGTGGCGTCGGTGATCTCGCCCAGGTCGTCGCTCACGTAGCCCACGCGCGCCGCCGCGCGGATCCAGCGCTCGTGCGCGGCGTACAGCTCGAGTCCGTAGTTCTCGACTTCGTACTCGGACGTCACCCACGAGTGGTTGAAGTCGAACGCCACGGTCGCGCCGAAGTCGACACCGTCCACGTCAGTCGCGAGCGGCATCGTGGCGGCGGCGCCGAGCTTGAGGTTGCGGCTGAGCGGATAACCCTCATCGTAGCTGCCAAACTTCAGCTTCGGGCCGAGGTTCTGCGCATTGAAGCCGACGGCCACCCGCGCCGGGGCGAACGTGTGGCGATAGAGGGCGCCGATGTCGAACCCCGTGGTGTTGGCATTCGAATCGCCGAGCCACAGGTAGTTCACCTTCACGTACTTGGCGGTCACGCCCAGAGCGAACCCCGGCAGAACCTCGCATCCCGCGGCCACCGCGCCAGACCACTCGGTCGACTGCTCGCCGACGAAGCCGTTGTCGAGCCAGTCCGGCTCGCCGTACGACAGGAACGTCGCGCTCCCGCCGATGCCGACCCCCCGCCGCACGCGCCCGCCACCCGCCACGTGCTGGTAGACGATGTCATCCGCGAGACCGGGCAGGAGTTTCGCCCGCGTGTAGTTCACGCCCTGCCACTCCGCAAAGCCGAGCGCGGCGGGGTTCCACCACAGCGCGTCGGCCGGGTCCGATTCCAGTGCGACGCCGGTCTCGCCCATGCCGTTCTGCCGCGCGCCGGGCTGGATGTCGAGCGAACGGCCCGTCCCCTGCGCGAACGACGACGCTGCCCAGGCGATTCCCACCAGCAACACCGCCACTCCCACGATGGCTCGCATGTCGGCCTCCTCCGGGTCCGCTGCGAGGGACCACGGCAGGTGTGCACTCACGAGCCGGCAGCCCGGGGTGTGCCGGCGCTGGAACGGTGGCGAACCGCCCCGGGAGCAGGTGGCGCCCGGGGCGTGTCCGCCGATTCGAAGGGTCGCTCAGGCCTTCAGCGCGCCGAGCACCTCGTCGAGCATCTTCTTGGCGTCTCCGAACAGCATCCGGTTGTTCTCCTTGTAGAAGAGCGGGTTGTCCACCCCCGCGTAACCGGACGCCATGCTGCGCTTCATCACGATCGAGATCTTCGCCTTCCACACCTCCAGCACCGGCATGCCGGCGATGGGGCTGGCCGGGTCGTCCTGCGCGCCCGGGTTCACGATGTCGTTCGCGCCGATGACCATGGCCACGTCGGTGTCGGGGAAGTCGTCGTTCAACTCGTCCATCTCGAGCACGATGTCGTACGGCACCTTCGCCTCGGCCAGCAGCACGTTCATGTGACCGGGCATGCGGCCGGCCACCGGGTGGATGCCGAACCGCACGTTGACGCCCTTGTCGCGGAGCAGCTTCGTGATCTCGTAGACCGTGTGCTGCGCCTGCGCCACCGCCATGCCGTAGCCCGGCACGATGATGACGTTCTTGGAGTCCTTCAGCAGTTCCGCGGTCTCCGCCGCGCTGATCGGCGTGACCTCGCCTGCGGGCTCGACGCCCGCGGCCGGCGCGGCGCCACCGTCGGTGCCGAAGCCGCCGGCGATCACCGACAGGAACTGGCGGTTCATCGCGCGGCACATGATGTACGACAGGATCGCGCCGCTCGAGCCGACCAGCGCGCCGGTCACGATGAGCAGGTCGTTCGACAGCATGAAGCCCGTCGCGGCGGCCGCCCAGCCGGAGTAGCTGTTCAGCATCGACACCACCACCGGCATGTCCGCGCCGCCGATCGCCATCACCATGTGCACGCCGAACAGCAGCGAGATCGCGGTCATCACGTACAGCGGGATCATGCCCTGCGCCACTTCGTGCGAACCCACGAACTGGATGCCGAACCAGATCACCGCGGCGAGCGCGATCAGGTTGAGGATGTGCCGTCCGGGCAGGATGACCGGCTTGCCGCTGATCTTGCCGGCGAGCTTGCCGAACGCGATCACCGAACCCGAGAACGTGATCGCTCCGATCAGGATGCCGACGTACACCTCGATGTGGTGGATCGTGCGCTCGGCGCCCTCGAACGATCCCGTGGCCACGGGATCGATGTAGTTGGCGAAGCCGACGAACACCGCCGCGAGACCGACGAGGCTGTGCATCAGCGCCACCAGCTCGGGCATCTGCGTCATCTTCACCACGCGCGCGGCGTACAGGCCCACGCTGGCGCCCACCACCATCGCGCCGAGCAGCCAGCCGTAACCGGCCGGCGTCACGTGCGGACCGAAGATCGTGGCCAGCACGGCGATCGCCATGCCGAGCATGCCGTACTTGTTGCCACGGCGGGACGTCTCGGGATGCGAGAGCCCGCCCAGGCTCATGATGAACAGGATGGTCGCACCGATGTAGGCGACGGTCGCGAGACTCGGAGTCAGGAACATGGCGGCCTCACCTACTTCCGGAACATGTCGAGCATGCGACGCGTCACCGCGAAGCCGCCGAACATGTTGATGGTGACCATCACGATGCTCGCCACCGACAGGCCGACGATCCACAGGACCGGGCGCGTCGTCGTCGCCGCGTCACCGGCGAGGGGCGGAGCGATCTGCACGAGCGCGCCGATCACGATGATGCTGGAGATCGCGTTCGTGACGCTCATCAGGGGGGTGTGCAGGGCGGCGGTGACGTTCCAGACCACCATGTAGCCCACGAAGCACGCGAGCACGAAGACGATGACGTGCGACAGGAAGGCGGCCGGCGCACCCGCGCCGATCAGCCACAGCAGCAGGCCCGCCACGGCGAACATCACCGCGGTGCGCCCCGCCGACGGCGGCGCCTCGGTGGCGCCGTGTCCCTTGGGCTTCTCGGCCGGCTTGGCCGCCGCGGCCTTGGGCGCCGGCGGCGCCGCAGCCGGCTTCGGAGGAGGAGGCGGCCAGGTGACCTGGCCCTCCTTGATCACGGTGAGGCCGCGGATGGCCTCGTCCTCCATGTTGACGTTGAGCGCGCCGTCCTTCGCCTTGCACAGTTCCTCGGTGAGGCGGAACAGGTTCGTGGCGTAGAGCGACGACGACTGCTTCGCGAGGCGGCTCGTCAGGTCCGTGTAGCCGATGATCGTGACGCCGTGCTTCACCACGGCCTTGCCGGGCTCGGTCAGCTCGCAGTTGCCGCCCTGCTCCGCGGCCATGTCCACGATCACGCTGCCGGGCCGCATGCTGCGCACCATCTCGGCCGTGATCAGCCGCGGCGCGGGCTTCCCGGGGATCAGGGCCGTGGTGATGATGATGTCCACGTCCTTCGCCTGCTTCGCGTACATCTCGCGCTGGGCCTGCTGGAAGCCCTCCGACATCACCCTGGCGTAGCCGCCCCCGCCGGAGCCTTCCTCTTCGTAGTCCACCTTCACGAACTCGCCGCCCAGCGACACCACCTGGTCGGCGACTTCGGCGCGCGTGTCGTTCGCGCGCACGATCGCGCCCAGGTTCGCCGCCGTGCCGATGGCCGCGAGGCCCGCCACGCCGGCGCCGGCCACGAACACCTTCGCCGGCGGGATCTTGCCGGCGGCCGTCACCTGTCCGTTGAAGAAACGCCCGAACGCGTTCGCCGCCTCGACGACGGCGCGGTAGCCGCTGACGCCGGCCATGGACGTGAGCGCGTCCATCTTCTGCGCGCGGCTGAGCTGCCGGGGCAGCGAGTCGATGGCCAGCACGGTGGCGCCCTTGGCCGCGAGCGCCTGCATGAGGTCCGGGTTCTGCGCCGGCCACACGAACGACACCAGCGTGGCGCCGGGCCGCATCATCGCGACCTCGTCGAGCCGCGGCGGCCGCACCTTGAAGATGACGTCCGAGTTGGCCCAGAGCAGCTGCGCCGTGAGCGCGATGTTCGCGCCCGCGGCGGTGTACGAAGCGTCGTCGCAGTTCGCGGCGTCGCCCGCCCCGCTCTGCACGGTCACGGAGAAGCCCAGCTTGATGAGCTTTTCCACCACCTCGGGCACCGTGGCGACACGTTTCTCGCCCGGTTCCACTTCAGACGGAATGCCGATCACCAAAGCCATGAAGGTCCCCTGAACAGGCCTCGATCGGGGTCGAGGCTCGGAAATCCAGCCCGCGGGGATCGCTCGTTCACCCGGCGTTCCTTCGCGCGGTGGAGTCACTGGGTACGCGTACCGCATGGGGATGCCGGGCCGGTGCGGCCCGGGGCCCTCGATCGAGTTGGAGCCGGCTTCGTGTGCCTCCACACACCCTCGCGAATGCGCTGGAGTGCTGCGACGACGGCCGTTGGGCCATCGGGAGTGGCGCCGGTCGTGATGGGTCCACGCAGAGGACCCCAAACCTTCGGCATGCTGAACCGGCGCTTGGGGGGAGTCAACTGGTACGGGAGTCGTAGACGAGCATGGAACGCTCGCAGTATCGAAACGAGTCGTGACACTCACGACGAGTATCGACGCGCATCGCACGCGCGTTCCCCGAACGGCGAAACACTCGCATCGCCACGCACTCGCGGGAGTACGGACGCGATCGCGGACGAGCCGCGCCGACGCGCCGCTCGCGCTGCACCCGTGCCGTCGCACGGAATCTCCCGCGGGAGCCGGGCGCCTCCCCACGCGACGCGGCGGTTCCCCGGGGCGCGCGGTGCGACTGCCTGCGCCGGCGCCGCCGACCGATCAGTCGCGCGGCTTCCGCCCCGCCGGGGTGGCCCGCACCGGGGCGCGGCGCGGCGGCTCTCCCTGCAGCCGCTCCACGTAGCGTCGCAACTCGGCGATCGCGCGGTCGAAGTAGCCCACGTCGCGATGCGTGCGCGTGAGCATGACTGCGCCTTCCATCGTGGTCAGCACGAACTCGGCGAGCGCCCGGCGGTCGACGTCGGCGGGCAGCCGCGGCCCCGCGGCGGCCAGCTGCCCCTCGACCGCTCCCGTCCACGCGTCGAAGTTCGCGGCGAGCAGCTCGCGCACCACCGGGTCGGGCTCGTGCAGCTCGAGCGCGATGCTGCCGATGGGGCAGCCGTACGTGCAGTCGGTCTGCACGATCAGCGCGCGGTAGCGCGCGAGCAGCGCGAACACGCGCTCCAGCGGATCGTCGACGCCGGCCCACGCCGGTTCCAGCAGCATCGCGCCGATGCCGTCCCGGTACGCGGCGAGCACCGCCACGAGCACGTCCTGCTTGCCCGGAAAGAAATGGTACAGGCTGCCGGCGTTGATCCCCGCGCGCACGAACAGCTCGGCCATGGACGTGGACTGGTAGCCCTTCTCCCAGAACAGCTCCATCGCCGCGCGCACGATGCGCGTGCGCGTGTCCGCCGTCACGGCTTCGTGGACGGTTTCGGCGCCACGACCTTGGCCCAGTCGGTCGGCCCCTTCTCGAATCGCGAGCGGAGCTGCTGCAACGTCCACGCGTTGCCTTCGCGGAAGAACGCGTACACGCCGTCCCACGGAGCGCCGGCGAGGTAGCCCGAGTTCGTCACCGTCACGCGCGTGTGCTTGTCGTCGAGCGGGCTCAGCAGGATCGCGGTCTGGGTCTTCTGAAACGTGGGCGCGTCGAACGGCACCTTGCCCGGGGCCTGGACGTTGCGGATCAGGAACAGCCGCAGCGGCACCAGGGCCACGATCTCGTTGCGGATGTTGTTCGGATCGCCGGGCTTCGCCTTCGGGTCGTACGACGACTCGACCGCGCCGCCCACGCGCAGCTCGACGTTCGCGAACGGGGCCGCCCAGCCGCGGAAGCCCTCGCTGGTCGCCCACGCATCCCACACCTCCTGGACGCCGGCCGGAACGTCGGCCGACAGTTCGAGCACGCGCTCGCCACCCGGCAGCACGTAGGACGTCTCGGTGACGCCTTCGGGCAGGGCGGCACGCACGGGCGCCGCAGGCAGGAGCAGCGCGAACAGGGCCAGCAGGACGAGTCGGGTGGCGGCGAACAGGCGCATCGAGGGCCTCCGGGGGCGAGATGGGCGCGACTTGAATGCTCGTTCAAGGCGCGGACATTACCGGGCCGACGGGGCTCCGTTCAAGGCTCTTCTCGCGTCCCCCGTCGGGCCGCGGTGGGGACCGCTCCCCCCGAAGCAACCGAGGCACGGCGATCGCTCGCCGCGCCGCTCCCCCCGAAGCAACCGAGGCGCGGCGATCGCTCGCCGCGCCTCGATCTGCGCCCGCTCGCGTGGCGGCTCAGCGCGCGCCCACGCCCGACATCGCGACGCCGAGGTCCACGTCGTCCGTCGCATCCAGGCGGAGCAGGTCGGCGTGCAGCGGCTCCCAACCACGCGCGAGCGCGGCGTACGCGAGATCGTCGACCGGGGGCAGTTCCTGCAGGAACACGAACGCCGTGCCGGCCACGAAACGCTTCAGCGTCTCGCCGCGGTCGTAACGGCCGCCCTCGCGCGCCGTGCGGCGCGCTTCCAGCACCTGGCGCAACGTCGTGCCCTCGCCGCAGGTCTCCTTCCACCGCGACTCGATCGCCTTGGCCCGATCGGGGTTCGACGCACGCGTCTCGTCCGACACGAGCACGTAGTTCGCGAGATCACCCTCGGGCGCGAACGACGTCCACACCACGCGGGCGCTCGTCGACCGCTGCGAACTCTTGTGCGCCAGCGTCGCGCCCTCGCGCGTGGAGATCACCTCGTAGTCCACGTCCACGGTCACCGTGCGCACGCGCGAGACGACCTCCACCGGCTCGTCCACCCAGCGCGTCACGGTGTGGCCCTCGGCGTCCTTCTGCGTCACGCGGCGGGCGATGCGCTCGGTGAACAGGTGCAGCGAGGTCTTGGATTCGACGTCGCCGATCGAGCCCCACACCACGCGCTGCGCGCCCGCCTTCTGCGCCATGCGGATGGCGTCGGCGCGCGACAGCCGGCCCAGCTGCGACAGGTTCATCTGCTGCTCGATCACCGGGCTGCCGAGCACGCTGGTGAACGGCGCGTCCGGCGGCATCAGCCGTTCGGCGAGGTCGTCGCGCCACGCGGCGGCCACGTCGCGACCGAGCATCGCCCGGTTCCCCGCGGTCGCGAACGGCACGATGGCCACGCGCGCGAATGCCTTGTCGCGTGCCTTGTCGGCCTGCTTCGAGGCGTCACGGTAGTCGGTGACGAACCGCTGCGACTCGCCGAAGCCGAAGTACGCTCGCTTCGGACGCTTCGCGGCGAGGTCGGCCGTCGCACGCTGGTAGAACGTGCGCGCCGCGCCCTGGCGAAGCGCGGTCTCCTCGCCCGCCCACGTCGGCGTCACGGTGATCGGCGCGTAGCGCGAAGCGCCCACCCGGAAGTCGTTCAGGGCCAGCACCTGCTCGGCGGCGGCCAGGCTGTCGGACTGGGCCAGCGCGTGGATGCGCCGCTCCCAGTCGCGCGCCATCGCGTTGCCGGCCTCGGCGGCGGCCGCACGTGCGCTCGCGTTGCCGGGTTCCTTGTTGAGCGCCCGCACCGCGAGCTCCCATGCACGCCCGTACTCACCCTTGTCGAGCCTCTCCTGGCTGCGCTGGGCGAGCTTCGCCGGGCCGGCGCAACCCAACACGAACACGAGCGCCAGCGCGGCCAGCGCGAATCGACGGGTCATGAGGGACCCCCTTTCACACGGGCGGTATCGGACCGCGGCCCCCGGCACTCCATCGCCGCCTCTTCGCGGACGCGTTGCGCGGATGGCTGGGCCATTCCGCCCCCTCGCCGGATGGGCGAGGTGACCGGTCCAGTCACCAGCCCGACAACGGGATGCGGCGACACCCAGGGGTCGCGAATCCCCGATCACGCTGCGCTCCCGCGGACACCACCGACCCCTCGAAGGACACGGACCACAATTCCGTAGGCGAGCTATGGCGCGCGTGCGAGCCTGCCGGACCCCCGATCCGCTCGTTGCTGCTCGTCCCGACCCGACACGCCGCCGGCGTGTCCCGCCCCGACCGAGGAGTGCATCGATGCCGAATCGAGTGAGCCGATGAGCCGCCCGCAGGAAGTCGCCGCCGTCCGGACGGGCGGCTGGGCTCTGGTGGTGTCCGCGATCCTGTTCATCGCCGTCTTCAGCTGGCTCGCCGCCACGTTCGACTACCCCGACGTGCTCAACCGCCCCGCCGCCGAGGTGCTGCCCCGCCTGGTCGCGCTCGGCACCGCGGGGCGCGCGGTGTGGTCGCTGTACGCGCTGATCCCGCTGCTGCTGGTGCCGGCCGGCGTCGGCGTGGTGGTGTCGCTTCGCGGCGCCGCCCCGGGCGCCGCGCGGGCGAGCGCCGCGTTCGCGACGATCGCGGCGCTCAGCATGATGCTGGGCCTGCTGCGCTGGCCGAGCATCCAGTGGGAACTGGGCCGCGCGTACGCGCTCGCCGGCGCCGCCGAGCGCACCGTGCTCGACGCGGTGTTCGCCGGGCTCAACTCCTACCTCGGCAACTTCATCGGCGAGTTCGTGGGGGAGCTGGCACTGAGCCTGTTCTTCGTGCTGACCGCATTCGCGATGGCGCGCTCGGCTCACCATCCGCGCTGGCTCGCGATCGGCGGCTTCGTCGCGGGCGGCATCGGGCTCGTCGCGATGTTCCGCAACGTCACGCCGTCCGTGTCGATGGTGGCCGACGCGAACAACATCGTGCTGCCGCTGTGGCTCGTGATCCTGGGCGTCGCGCTGATCCGGGAGCGCGCCCGCACCTGACGCGCGGCGCGCTTCAGTACCGCACTGTCGCCGTCAGCTCCACGCCCTGGAACGCCGGCTCGTACTTGCACACGCCGCCCGAGCACAGGTATCCGGCCTGCCGCTTGCCGGCCCACAGCGCGATGCGCGCGCCATCGGTCGTGGCGTAGGCGATCTGCGCCGCGGGGAACGGCCCGGCACGTTCCCCGAACGCCCGCTGCAGGTCGAACTTGTCGTTCACCTCGAGCATCGCCGACATCGACCACGCCGGCGCGACGTCGAGTTCCAGTTCGACGAACTCTTCGTCGTACGCCCCGAGGTCGAAGCCGGTGCCGCCGCCCATCCGGACGTGCTGGTGCTCGGCCTTCAGCGCCACGCTGCGCCGCTCGTCCGCGCGCCAGCCGATCTCGCCCACCACCACCTGGCGCAGGCCTTCGCTCTCGCGGTAGCCGAAGCCCGCACGCACGCGCCACGCGCCGAGCCGCTCGTGTTCGACCTGCGTGTAGAGCTCCTCGAACACCGTCGTGCCGTCGTGCTTGCGCGTGCGGCTGGCGTTCAGGAGGGTGCCCCAGCCGCCCGGTGCGTCCCACGTGAGCTCGGCCTGCTGGCCACGCTCGTCGTCGGCGTTCGACGCGTGCGGCGCGCGGTTCGGCAGCGTGTACAGGTGCTCGCGCGTGAGTGACGGCGGGTTGTTGAGGGGCGTGCGGCCGTCCGCGCCACGCAGCACGGCGAAGCGGTCGTAGTCCTTCGCCTCCAGCGACAGCCCGAGCGGACCGTGAAACAGCTGCAGCGATCCGTAGAACGCGCGCCCGGGCTGCGCGACGTCGTCCGCCACCGGCTCGTAGTCCCAGCCGCGTTTCCAGCCGAGTTCCGCGTACAGGCCACCGAACGGCAGCGTGGCCGTGACGCGCGGGGCCACCGCCCACTCGCGCCGCACCGAGCCGTCCGTGCGCACGCCCGGATCGGCGCGCCACGTGAGCCCCGAGGCGCCGGCGGCCCAGCCGGCGCCGAGTCGCGCTTCGGCGTCGCCGCCGCGCACGTCCACGGCGAGTGCGCGGGGCGTACCGCTGAACACCGTGCCCCGCACCGGCCCGCGCCGGCTCGACGCGACCAGGCCGTCGAGCGCCGTGTCGATGCGGATGCGCCGGTCCTCGCGCGCGGCGAACAGCAGCCCGCGGCCGAACAGCCCGTAGAAATGCCCGGCGCGAAGGTCCACGCCGTGCGTGGTGAACTCCACGAACCGGTGCCGAACCTCGCTGGCGCGCCCGCCCTCTTCTCCCGGGGCCTGGTGATCGAACAGCAGCCCCGCGCGCAGGTCGCCCTGCGACCACGAGAGGTCGAGCCAGTCCTCCACGATCTCGCGGCGCGTCGCCGTGCCGTACGAGTACTCGAGCTCGTTCGTGACCGCCACGCGCCCGCCGCCCACGGTCGGCGCCCCGGCCGCGGCCTGTGCGCGGGCGAACCCCGGCGCCGCGCACAACCAGGCCGCCGCCAGCGCGCCCAGCACCCGTCGACGCGCGCGCGTCATGGCGTGGACGCGGAATCGGGCGGCGCGCCGCCCAGCACTCGCCGCAACTGCTCGCGCAGCAGCACCTCGCCGCCGTCGCGGTAGCCGACGTTGCGGTGGACCTCGCGGCCCTGCGCGTCGAACAGCACCAGGAACGGCAGCACGTCGCCCACCTGCATGCGCCGCGCGACGTCGCCCGATGTGTCCAGCGGCACCGTCAGTCGCAGGCCCTTCGACTTGAGGTACGGCCGTACGCGCGCCACGCCGCGCGGGCCGTCGCGATTCACCGCCAGCACGGTGAGCTTTCCTTCGTACTCCTTCGCGATCGCGTCCAGGTGTGGCAGTTCGCGCAGGCACGGGCCGCACCACAGCGCCCAGAACGACACGAGCACGGGCCCCTTCGCGAGGCTCGCGCGCAGCGACCCCTCGCCGCCCTCGGCGGTGGGCAGCGTCCAGTCCGGCGCGGCCGCGGCCGGCGCCGCGTCGGCCGCGGCAGAGGGCGCGGCCAGGCC
>JBGAMH010000112.1:0-13888 GCA_044223135.1 Candidatus Eiseniibacteriota bacterium
CTTTCAGCCAATGGCTTGGGTCGGGTCGGCCACGACCCGGGCCCGGCCGGCGGCCGAACGACGACCCGGCGGAAGGCGCCGGAAGCTCACTCCGAGCCCAGCGCCCGGCGCCGGGCCACTTCGATCGGATGAGTGGAAGCCGCTTCCAGGGCCGCTTTCAGCCGCGGCCGGCCCGCGGCCGATTCGGCCGCCCACTCGCGGGCGAACGCGCCGGACTGCACCTCGTCCAGGATCCGCTCCATCTCCTGCCGGACGGCCGGCCCGATCACCCGGGGGCCGCGGGTGACGTCGCCATAGCAGGCGGTCCCGCTGATCCCCGCACGCATGGCCGACACCCCGCGGTCGTGCAGCAGGTCCGCGAGGTACTTGAGCTGGTGCACGCATTCCAGGTAGGCGATCTCGGGCGAGAAGCCGCGCGCCGTCAGCGTGTCGAACGCCGCGGTGACCAGCGCGTTCATGCCGCCGCACAGCACCACCTGCTCGCCGAACAGGTCGACCTCGGTCTCCTCGCGCACCGTCGTGCGCCACAGGCGCGCGCGCGCGCAGCCGAGCGCGGTGGCGTACTGCTCGGCCAGCGTCCACGCGTGGCCCGTCCCGTCCTGGTGCACGGCGAGGTACGCGGGCAACCCGTCGCCGCGCTCGTACACCGAGCGCAGGACGCGGCCCGGCCCGGTCGGGGACACCAGCGTGACGTCGACGCCCGCGGGCACGGCGAGGTTCCCGTACAGCAGGTTGAAGCCGTGCGCGAACACCACGCCGGCGCCGGGCGCCATCGCCGCGGCCAGCTCCGGCCACGCGGCCGGCGTCACCTCGTCCGGCAGCAGCACCGCGACCACGCCCGCGCGCCGCACCGCCTCCGCCGGTGCGAACACCGGCAGGCCGTGCTTCGTCGCCCGTGCCTCGGAAGCGCCGCCCGGGCGTGCGCCCGCGATCACCTCGACGCCCGAATCGCGCAGGTTCAGCGCCTGCGCCTCGCCCTGGTTGCCGAGCCCGACGATCGCGACGGGTCCGCGCGTCCACTGCGTGCTCATGCGGTGCTCCCCGAAAAGCGCGCGGCGGGCCGGATCGCTCCGGCCCGCCGCACTCACGATCACGCCCGGCGGGCCATCCGCCGCAGCGACGTCACTTCTTCGCCGGAATCGTTCCCGGCGTGCCCCAGTCGGACTTCTGCACGAGCGAGCCCGCGGCAGGGTCGAACGTGAACCCGATCTTCTTCGTGAAGTAGAACCAGCTCTGGAACTCGCTGCCGTTGCCCTTCCAGTTCCACACCTGGTCCGGCGTGCCGTTGGCCGCCAGCGTGGTGGCCGCAGCGCCCTTCAAAGCTCCCGCCGCGGCCGCGGCGTCGGGGGCCATCTCGCCCTGGTTCATCGCCAGGTAGAGCGTGAGCATTTCCGTGGCCTTGGCGTTCACACCGGCGCGCGAGTAGATCGCGCCGAGCTGGCGGAACAGCGACTTCACGTTGTCCGGCTTGGCCTGGCCGAGCGCGGTGTGCAGCTGCTTCGACGCCTCCTCGTACTTCTGCTGCTCGGCGAGCACCGCGCCGAGCGAGGACTTCGCGTCCGGATCCTCGGGACGCAACTCGATCGCCTTGCGCCACGCGGTCTCGGACGACGCCCACTCCTGCGCGTTCTGGAACGACAGCGCCGCGTTGAACGCGAGGTCGGGATCCTTCGGCTTGAGCGCGCTGGCCTTCGCGTACGCCTCGCCGGCCGCCTTGTAGTCGGCCTTCCTCTTCGCGACGTCGGCGGCGCCCTGCGCACGGCTGAACAGCGCGTTCGCCATGCCCATGAAGTGGTCGGCGTTCGTCGGTTCCTGCTTCGCCAGGTCCTGGTAGTAGACGATGGCCTCGTCGTACTTCTTCGCGTCGAGCAGGCCGCCGGCCTTGTTCGAGCGCACCATCTTCAGCGCCTCGCCGATCTGCCCCACGGCGGTGTCCTGCGCCGCCTCGGTCAGGCCGTTGCGCAGCACCGCCTCGGCCTCGTCGTAGCGCCCCATCAGCGCGTACGCGGTGCCCAGGTTGCGCAGCGTCATCGCGCTGGCCGGCTTCAGCAGCTTCGCGCGCGTGAGCGACGCGATCGCCGACAGGTACTTGGCGGTGGCGTCGTCCTTCAGCGGCTTCTCGTCGGCGGACGGCTCCTTGGCGTACTCCGGATAGGCCGACTGCGCGTCCTGGATGTTGCGGATGCCGTCGTTGAACGCCTTCGCCCAGTACGACTCGCGATTCGTGGTCACCATCTCGAGCTTCTTCTTGTCACCCAGCTCGGTGAGGCCCGCGACCGCCTTGTCGAACCACACGCCGGCGGGGCCGGCGCTGTCGAGCTCCGCGTACGCCCAGCCCAGGTAACCGAAGGCCTCGTAGTCCTTCGGATCTTCGGTGGAGCACAGGTTCAGCTGGTCCACCGCCTTGTTCATCTGGCGCTGGTAGTCCTCGGTGTTGCCCTTGTCCTTGTCACGCAGGCCCTGCACCACGTACTGGATGCCACCCGCGCAATGCGGATTGCGCGCGAGGGCCGGCGCCGCCAACGACAGGGCGAGCGCGGCGGAGATCGCGCCCCGAACGGTCAGCGTACGAAGCTTCAAGACGTTCCTCCTTCTTCAGACCAGGCGGTTGCCGTTCACCTGGAGCCCGAACGTGGCTCCCAGGAACTTCGCCGCCTTGCGAGACGCGAGCATCCGCGTCATGAAGATCTCGAAGTACTCCATGACGTGGGAAATATTCGGATCGATCGTCAGTTCCAGCGTGATGTGCTTCCGGTCCTCGTCCACGTTCAGGAAGCTCTTCTCCACCGCGTAGTTCACGCGGTCGTGGATGTCGAACCGGATCATGTCGGGATTGCGCACCCGCGTGCGGTGCACGTCGCTCTTGTCCGCCATGATCACGGCGGCGGCCACGGCGTTCACGGGGTCCCCGTCGTTCTCGTGGTGGTTGCCGATCGCGGCGATGCACGTGAGCACTTCGTCGTCCGACATGCCGAAGTCCGTGAGCAGCGACATCGCCATGACGGCGCCCGTCTGCGCGTGGTGGTCGCGGTTGACCGCGTTCCCGATGTCGTGCAGGTAGCCGGCGATCGACGCCAGCTCGCACGTGCGCTCGGGGTGCCCCATGCGCTTCAGGACGTTGTAGGCGATCCGGCTGACCAGCCCCACGTGACGTTCGCCGTGCTCGGTGTACCCGATCTGCTCGAGCGAGGCGTCGGCCATGCGGACGTACTTCCGCACCTTGGGGTGGTCGCGGACGAACTCGAAAGTGATCGCCGGGCCAGCGGCCGGAGCTTCGGCGGAGGCCCCGGAATTGCCGGGCTTGAGCGTCATGTCGGGGTCCTGGATATGCGGGAAAGGTGCCAGTTCCCGAGAGCGTCCGGACGTCGGTGAGCGAACCGCAGACTAGGGGGGCAACTCGCGCAGCGTCAAGCCTTGGCGGGCGCAGCGCGCTTCGCCGGAGCACGCGCGCACGGGGGCGAAATCGCGGCGTCGGCGCACGTCGGTGCGTCGCCGGCGCCACAGCGTGTTCAGGGGATGTGTTCCGGCAGCGGGGACGCGCTCCACGCGTCGCGACGGCCGCGGAGTCTCCCGCGGCCGGTACAGCGCGCTCCCCGAACGGAGCATGCGAACGCGTTCCCCCTCACCCGGCGGCCGGATCGTCCGGGCTAGAGCACCTCGATCGGGTCCACGTCCGCCATCACCGTGACGCCCGGCGGACGCTCGGGCGAGTCGGCCCATGCCAGCGCTTCGGCGGCCGCCGCGCGCAGCTTCGCGGCGTTCCCACCCTTCAGCAGCACGTGCCAGCGGTGCCGGCCGCGCAACCGGGCGAGCAACTGCGGCGCGGGGCCGAGCACGTCGAGATCCGCGCCCGCCTCGCTCGCGCGCACGCGGTCGGCGAGCACGCCCGCGGCCGCCTCGACCTCGCCCTCGTCGGCGCCCGACACGAGCAGCGTCACCAGCCGCACGAACGGCGGGTAGCCCGCCTCGCGCCGTTCGCTCAACTCGCGGTCGATGAACGCGCGCGTGTCGCCGCTCGCGACCGCCGCGATCGCCGGGTGCTCCGGCGTGCACGTCTGCACGAGCACTTCGCCCGGCGTGTGGCCGCGCCCCGCGCGTCCCGACACCTGCACCAGCAGCTGCCACGTGCGCTCCGACGCACGGAAGTCCGGCAGGTGCAGCGCCACGTCGGCGTCGATCACCCCCACCAGCGTGACGCGCGGGAAGTCGAGCCCCTTCGCGATCATCTGCGTGCCCAGCAGGATGTCGGCCTCGCCACGCGCGAAGCGCTCCAGCACCTTCGCCGGCGCCTCGCGGTCGCGCGCGACGTCCGTGTCCAGGCGCAGCACGCGCGCGGCCGGGAACGAGCGCGCCAGCTCGCGCTCGGCGCGCTGCGTGCCGGCGCCCGAGTAGCGCAGCAGCGGCGCGTGGCAGCGCGGGCACGCCGCGCCGGCGGGCTCCTGGTGGTCGCAGTAGTGGCAGCGCCAGGTCGGCGGCGTCACGTGCAGCGTCAGCGTGATGTCGCAACGCGAGCACTCCGGCACCCAGCCGCACGAGCGGCACTGCGTGTGGTGCGAGTGCCCGCGGCGGTTCAGCCACAGCAGCGCCTGCTCGCCGCGCTCGAGCCGTTCGGCGAGCGCCGCCTTGAGCGGCCGGCTGAGCAGGTCGTCGCCGCCCTCGTCGCGCTTCAGGTCCACCACGCGCACCGTCGGCATCGCGCGCCGGTCCACGCGGTTCGGCAGCACCAGCCGCGTGTACTTGCCGCGGCCCGCGTTCGCGAGCGACTCGAGGCTCGGCGTGGCCGAGCCCAGCGCCACCGGCACGCCCAGCATCTGCGCGCGCCGTACCGCCACGTCGCGGCCGTGGTAGCGCAGCTGCTCGCTCTGCTTGTAGGCGGGCTCGTGCTCCTCGTCGACCACGATCAGCTTGATCGACGGCAGCGGCGCGAACACCGCCGAGCGCGCACCCACCACCACGTCGAGCGCCCCGCGCCGCGCGAGCTCCCAGTTGCGGCGCCGCTCGCCGGTGCTGAGGTAGCTGTGCAGCAGCCCCACGCGCCCGCCGAAGCGGCGGCGGAACTGCGCCACGATCTGCGAGCCGAGCGCCACCTCGGGCACCAGCACCAGCGTCTGGCCGCCGGCTTCGCGCGCGGCCATCGCGGCGCGCAGGTAGACCTCGGTCTTGCCGCTGGCCGTGACGCCGTGCACGAGGAACGTGCGGAAGCCGCCCTCGCCGACCGCGCTCTCGAGCGCGTGCGCCGCGGCGCGCTGCTCGGCGGTCAGCGTGACGCGCTCGGGCATGCCGAGCCGCACGATCGGGTCCTCCTCGGCGGCGCGGCGCGCGCGGCTGCGCGCGAGGCCCGCCTGGCCCCCCGGCAGCGCGGACGACACGACTTCACCGGGCGGCGCCAGGTAGTACTCGGACACCCAGCGCGTCAGCGCCAGCAGGTGCGGCGACAGCAGCTCCGGCCCGGCCACGCGCGCGATCTCGCGCACCTTCGCGAGCTCGGTCGTCCGGCGCCGCTCCACGACGATGCCGCGCAGCGTGCGGCCTCGGAACGGCACTTCCACGGGCACGCCGGGGCGGACGTCGCCGTCGAGCGCGTCGGGCACGGCGTAGGTGAAGAGCTGCCGCACGGGAACGGGCAGCGCGACGAGAGCGAAGGGCATGGGTCGGGATCCGGCGGTGGGACGCGGCGGACGCCGCGTTCGGAGCCGCGGGAACATGCGACGGGCGCCCCGGCGGAGCAAGTGCGATCACGCGCGGCCGTGCCCACGGCGCCTTCGCCTCGCGACCGCGCCGGCGCGGCCCTTCCCGCAAAAGACCCGCGCCGCGCTCCGTTTCCGGAACGCGGCGCGTGGACCTGGCGAATGCGTGGGCCGTCAGGCTTGCATGCGCTGCTGGGAGCTGGACTGGCCCAGGATCGAGTTGATCCTCTCCACGAGCTTGCGCGGGCTGAACGGCTTGGTGATGTAGTCGTCGGCGCCGACTTCGAAGCCGATCTTCTGGTCGACGTTGCGACCCTTCGCGGACAGCAGGATCACCGGAATGTCGCGGGTGCCGGACTCGGACTTGAGCAGCTTGCAGGTCTCGTAGCCGTCCAGCTTGGGCATCATGATGTCGAGCACGATCAGGTCGGGTTTCTCGCCGCGGGCCTTTTCCAGCGCCTGCTCGCCGTCGAGCGCGGTGATCACCTCGTACCCTTCCATGCCGAGGCTGAAGTCCAGGATATGGACGATGTAGATCTCGTCGTCCACCACCAGGATCCTGCCCTTCGCCATTCCGATCACCTCCCTGCGCCGGGTGTTCCGGCTTCGAATGCCGGCGCTCTGGCCATCCTGGCCGGCTCTCACGGGGGCTGGTATCGGCTTGCCCCGTGCCGGCCTTGAGTTTCTCGTTCGGCAGGCCTCCGGAGCCCCCGCCGACCCGGCCGGGCGCCCGAGCGGCCTCAGGCCGCGTTCCGGGCGACCTCCCCTTCCCGGGCCAGGACCCGGAGGAACGCGTCCACCACCACGGCGTCGAACTGCTGTCCCGCTTCCCGGCGCAACTCCGCCACGGCCTCGCTGTTGGGCCGGTTCGGCCGGTACGGCCGGGGCTCGGTCATGCTGGCCCAGGCGTCCACCACGGCCAGGATCCGGGCTCCCAGCGGGATCGCCTCGCCCTGCAGGCCGCGCGGGTAGCCGGTGCCGTCCCAGCGCTCGTGGTGCGACAGCACCAGTTCGCGGACCAGCCCCAGGTACTCGAGCGGGCGCAGGATCTCGATGCTGACCTGCGGGTGCGCCGCGATCTCGGAGCGCTGCGCGGCGCTCAGGCGGTGCGGGTGCATCGCGTGCTGCGCGAGCTTCACCATGCCGAGGTCGTGGATGCTGGCCACGTAGCCCACCACGTCCACGTCGGACGGCGACAGGCCCAGCTCGCGGCTCACCGAGCGCGCCAGCTTCACCGTCTGCCGGCCGCCCAGCGACAGGTCGCGCTTCAACCGCGTCATGCAGCGCACGGCCTCGAGCGCATCCTCGACCACCCGGCGGCTGTCGGGGTACGCGGTCGCG
The DNA here is from genome assembly GCA_044223135.1 of Candidatus Eiseniibacteriota bacterium. Taxonomy (GTDB): domain Bacteria; phylum Eisenbacteria; class RBG-16-71-46; order RBG-16-71-46; family RBG-16-71-46; genus JBGAMH01. The sequence goes on from JBGAMH010000112.1 coordinate 7,029, forward strand.
CGCTCGATGGCGCTGCCCACGCGCTCGGTCAGCATCGCGAGCAGCGCGAGGTCGTCCTCGTCGAACGACTCGCCGCTCGACTTGTTGTTCGCGTTGATCACGCCGATGACCTCGCCCTCCACGCGCAGCGGCACGCACAGGAGCGACTTGGTCCAGTACTGCGGGTGATTCAGGCGGCGGAACCGGCGGTCGGTCTCGATGTTCTCCACGAGCAGCGGGCGGCCCCACGCCGCCACCGAACCGGCCACGCCCGAGCGCAGCGTCGTGCGACGGCCCGTCACCGCGCCGCCGTCGTGTCCCACCGAAGCGGCCACGAACAGGTCGCCGCGGTCGGGATCCACCAGCACCAGCGACACGATGCCGGCCTCGAGCGACACGGCCACCATCTCCACGATCGCGTCGAACAGCTGGCGCAGGTCGTCGCGGCCCACCGTCTGGCGGGCGATGCGGCGCGCGCGCGGCGAGGCCACCTGCTGCAGCGGCGCCGACACGCAGAAGCGCGCGCCCACCGGCTGGCCCGCGGCGTCCAGCGGCTGCTCGGCCCACAGCCGGCCGCCGTGCAGCGCCACGATCGAGCTCGAGATCGCGAGCCCCAGCCGCGTGCCTTCGCTGGTGCCGCCGGTCTCGCCGCGTCGCGACGTGCGGTAGAAGCCTTCGAACACCGCGGTCAGGTCGCCGGGCGGGAGCGTCGGGCCCGAGTCCGTCACGGTGCAGGTCCAGTCCTCGCCGTCGTGCCCCAGCCGCACCACCACCTCGCCACCGGCCGGCGAGAACTGCGCGGCGTTCAGCACCAGATTCTCGATCACGCGCACGGCGAGATCGGCGTCGACCTCGGCCTTCGCGTCGTCGGTCACCTCGAGCCGCGCGTGCACGTCGCGCGTGCGCAGCGCTTCGGCGGCGCCTTCCAGCGCGTCGGCGCCCAGGCGCGACAGCGGCACGCTCGTCAGCCGCAGCGGGCACTCGCCGCCCTCGATGCGCGACAGCTCGTGCACGTCCGACACGATCGCCGCCAGCCGGTCCGACTCCTCGCTCACCACGCGCAGGAACTTCTCGCGCGGGGCGCGGGCGTCGTGCAGGTGGTCGGCGAGCGCTTCGGAGTACGCCTTGATCGACGCGAGCGGGCTGCGCGACTCGTGCGCGACGATCGACAGCAGGCCGGCCGACGACTCGCGCGCCGTCATCAGGCGGCGCTCCAGCATCGACACGCGCGCGTGCGTGGACTCCAGCTCGTGCTGCAGGCTCTGGCGCTCGAGCGCCAGCGCGAGCGCGTCCGCCAGCGTCTGCAGGAACAGCCGTTCGCCGGGCGACCAGCGCCTTGCGTGCGGGAACGCCGCCAGCAGGAAGCCGTACGGCGTGCTGCCCGCCACCAGCGGCAGCGTGGCCAGCGCGGCGGGCGGGTCGGTCCACAGCAGCGTCTCGCGCGCCACGCGCGAACCGCCGTCGCCGTCCTCGAACAGCGGACGGTCGTGGCGCATCACCCAGTCCACCGGGCCGCCGTGCTCGGCCAGGTACGGTGTCTCGACGCCCGTCTCCTCGAAGCGGAACAGCGTGCCGCTGCGCCGGTCCAGCCGCAGCAGGCACATGTCCGAAGTCTCCAGCGCGCGACGCGTGGCGTCGCTCGCGGTGGACCACGCCAGCCCGAGGTCGCCCGTCATGCGCAGGGCGAACACCGCCTCGGCCAGCAGCGGCAGCGCACCGTCGGGCAGTTCCGGGAAGCGCCCCGCAGGCGGAGCGGCGAGCGCGTCGTCAGGCGACATGGCGGTCACTCTCCGGGCCTTCGCGGGCACGGCGCTCGCCCACGAGCACGCTGCCCGCGATGCCCTTGCCGTGCGCCTTGAGTTCCTGCGCGATGTCGATGAGCTCGGCCAGGTGCGTGACGGGCACGCGGTCGGTGCTCACGAGCGCGATGGTCAGGCTCATCAGCGGGAAACGCTCCGCCACGTGGCGGCGGTTCAGCACCTCCACGTAGCCGCGCTCGCGGTCCTCGCGGTCGTAGAGCTGCGCGGACTCCGTGTTGAAGCGCTCCAGGATCGCGCCGCCCAGGTCCTCGGCGCGCTCGGGCGACGTGAGCACCACGAAGTCGTCGCCGCCGATGTGGCCGACGAATCCCTGCTCGCCGCCCAGCTGGTGCGTGCAGTCGATGAGGATGCGCGCCAGCATCTGGATGGCCTGGTCGCCGCGGCCGTAGCCGTACTGGTCGTTGAACGCCTTGAAGTGGTCCACGTCGAGCTGCAGCAGCGCGAACGCGTGGCCCGACGCGAGCCGCTTGCGGATCTCGTCGTTGATCGAGTGGTTGCCCGGCAGGCCCGTCAGCGGGCTCGCGGCGCGCTGCTGGTGGCTCCACTCGAGCAGGTTGCGCACCCGCAGCAGCAGCTCGCGGCGATCCCACGGCTTGGTGACGTAGTCGTTCACGCCGTCGGCGAGACCGCTCACCTTCTCGTCGGCGCTCGCGCGCGCGGTCAGCAGGATCACCGGGATGTGGCGCGTCGAGAACGCCTCGCGCAGCCGCCGGTGCACTTCGAGCCCGTCCAGCTCCGGCATCATCACGTCGAGCAGGATCAGGTCGGGAAGATGGTGGAACGCCGCATCGACCGCCTCCCGGCCGTCGGCGGCCTCGAGCACGCGGTAGCCCTCGCACTCGAGCTGCAGACGCAGGATCTCGCGCAGGTGCGGTTCGTCTTCGGCGATCAGGATGCGGGTTTCGGACACTTCCCGGCTCCGTCGGGAAAGATGAAATGCAGGGTGCGGCGGTCCACGCCCCCATGGGACCGGCACTTGGGGCCGGGTCATGGAGAGCGATGCCGGTCCTGTCATCGGCCAGTCGCGACAGGGGCTTGCGCGGTTTCTCGGCGGCCGGGGGCGGGCCCGGCGGCCGACCGGGGCGACGGGCAGCGGCTCGGGCGCTGCGGGCACGGGACCCGGCAGGGGCCCGGAGGCGGGATTTCCGGCGACTCCGGGGCCCCGGAGGGGGTGCCGGGCGGGCTCAGACCACGCCCAGCCCGGAGGCCTCCAGCGACGCCACCGCGTCCAGGTCGGGAGGGCTCGCCTCGCCGCGCGCGAGCTTGCGCGCGCCGACCCACGCGATCATCGCCGCGTTGTCGGAGCAGAGCCGCATCGACGGCACGCGCAGCCGCACGCCGCGCTTCTCGCACACCGCCGCCAGCCGCTCGCGCAGCGCGCGGTTCGCGGCCACGCCGCCGCCCAGGTCGAGCGTGCGCGCCCCGGTCGCGGCGAGCGCGCGCTCGGCCTTCGCCGCGAGCACGTCGACCACCGCCGCCTGGAACGAGGCCGCCACGTCGGCCACGAGCGCGGCCGGGTACGGCGGCTCGCCGTGGGATCCGAGCGCGGTGGACACCGCCGTCTTGAGGCCCGAGAACGAGAAGTCGCACCCCGGCCGGTCCAGCATCGGTCGCGGGAAGTCGAACGCGTCCGCGCGGCCCTCGGCGGCGAGCCGGTCCACGAGCGGGCCGCCCGGGAAGCCGAGCCCCAGCCGCTTCGCCACCTTGTCGTACGCCTCGCCCGCCGCGTCGTCGAGCGTGCTGCCGAGCCAGCGGTAGTCGCCGAAGCCGCGCACGTGCACCAGCTCGGTGTGCCCGCCCGACACGATCAGCGCCACCGTCGGCCACTCGGGCTCGCCGTGCTCCACCGACGCCGAGTGCAGGTGCGCCTCCACGTGATTCACGCCCACCACCGGCACGTGCAGCGCCCACGCGAGCGCCTTCGCGAACGCCACCCCCACCACGAGCGCGCCCACCAGCCCCGGCGCGTGCGTCACCGCCACGCCGTCCAGCTGCCGCGCCTCCACACCCGCGTCGCGCAGCGCCTGCTCCACCAGCCGCGGCAGCAGCTCCAGGTGCGCGCGCGACGCCAGCTCCGGCACGACGCCGCCGTACAGGCGGTGCACGTCCTGCGTGGACACGAAGTGCGCGCGCAGCGTCACGCCGCCCTCGAGCAGCGCCACCGACGTGTCGTCGCACGACGACTCGATCCCCAGCACCCGGTGCGGCAGCGTCACGCGTTCGGCTCCGGCGACAGCGCCTCGTCGAGCCACGCCATGTAGCGCGGCGCACCCGACGCCACGCGCACCGCGATGCACTCGGGCGTGTCGTACGAGTGCAGATCGTGCAGGCGCGACATCAGCGCCGCCCAGTCCTGCTTGCGGGTCTTCAAGATCGCCATCACCTCGCGCGCGTCCTCGACCTGTTCCTTCCAGCGGTAGATCGAACGCGCGCCGGGGATCAGGTTGCCGCACGCGATCAGCCGCTCGTCCACGAGCTGGCGCACCACGCGGGCCGCGTCCTCTTCGGTGGCGAACGTGGTGAACACGACGAGCGCTTCGGTCATGGCCGGCTCCTCCGGGCGCGGACGCGGCTCATCGCGCCGGCCGCACGTGCGTGCGCAGCGCGTGTTCGAGCGCGTCGCGCGGGGACTCGCACACGCCTTCGTGCACGTCGGACACCTGGATCACCGTGCTGCGCGGCGCCACCAGCCAGCGGAAACGCTCGGCCTGCGGCAGCGCGCCGATCGGGCCGGCGTCCTCGCCGCCGCGGCAGATGCGCTCGACGCTCGCCAGGTGCGATTCGACCAGCGCCACGTCCACCGCGGGGTCCAGCGCCTGCAGCCGCGCGCGGTCGAGTTCGACCACCGCTTCGAGGAAGCCCGCCGTGCGGCAGTACAGGATCACGCCCGCGTTCACGAACTCCCCGCGCTCCACGCGCGGCACCACGCGCAGCACCGCGTACTCAAACGAGTGCGTTTCGGGCATTTTCCGCCTCCGTCACGAACGCGTCGGTGGCCGCGAGCCGCGCGGCGAACCAGTCGAGGTAGGCCGCGCGCGTCGCCTCGGCCGAGCCCGGCGTACCACCCGCCTCGAGCCAGGCGTCGGGCACGCCCGCCAGCAGGCCGCCCCGCAACGCCTGCTCCACGCGCGGGCGCAGCGCCGCGTCGGCCGCGCGCAGCGCCGAGGCGTGGCGCAGCAGCACGTGGTCGCGCACCTGCGGGAACGCGCCCGCCGCGTGCGCCTTCGCGCCCGACCACGCGTGGTGGAAGTACAGCGCCGCGCCGTGATCGATGAGCCACAGCCCGCCCGACCACAGCAGCAGGTTGGGATTGCGCGGCGAGCGGTCCACGTTCAGCGCGAACGCGTCCAGCCACACGATCGCCGACGCGGTGGCGGCGTCCACGCCGGGCGGCGCGATGGGGTCGTACGCGATCGCGCCCGGCAGGTACTCGAGCCCCAGGTTCATCCCCGCGCTCGCGCGCAGCAGGTCGCGGATCTCGGGATCGGGCTCGTTGCGCCCGAACACCGCGTCCAGCTCGACGAGCCCCAGGTCGGGCACCAGCAGCCCGCACGCGCGCGCCAGTTCGCCCACCACCAGTTCGGCGATCAGCGCCCGCGGCCCCTGCCCCGCGCCCAGGAACTTGGTCACCATCAGCCGGCCGTCGTCCACCTCGAGCACGGCGGGCAGCGAACCGCCTTCGCGGAGCGGGGTGACGTAGCGAGTGGCGCGCACGGTCTTCATGCGCGCACCGTAGCGCACGCGCTTCGGGTGCCGCCACAGGGCGAGGCGGCCGGGCGCGGTCAGGCGAGCGACGCCGCGATCGCCGCGGCCAGGCCCTGCGGGTTCTCGTTCGCCATCGCGTGGCCGGCCTCGGGCACCACGCGGACCGCCACGCCCATCGCCGGCAGCCGCTCCGTGTCGGGATCGGGCAGCGTTCGCTCGCCGAACACCACCGTGCGCGGCATGGGCAATGCCGCCAGCTGTTCGCGCCACGAGGGCTCACCGCCCTGCACCAGCGACACCGCGCCGCGGTGCACCGCGAGCGGCGAGGCCACGCGCATGGTGGCTTCCCACGCGCCGAGCCCGCCGGCGCGCGCGGCGCGCACCGCGGCCGCGTGCCCGTGCGCCACGTAGTCGGCCTCGGGGTGCGCGGCCACCGGGCGGCTGAACACGCCGCCGCCCGCGTCCAGGTTCGGCTCGCTGACCACCAGCCGCCGCACGCGCTGCGTCGCGATCCCGGCCAGCTCGATGGCGATGGAGCCGCCCATGCTGTGCCCGAACAGGTCGATCGCCGGCAGCGCCAGCGCGTCGAGCCACGCCGCCAGCACGCCGGCCTGCGCACCAACCGTGTACGCGAAGTCCGCCGGCCGGTCGCTGAAGCCGTAGCCCGGCAGGTCCACGAGCAACCGCCGGCGCGCCGCGAGCGCCGGCTGCGCGGCCACCTCCGGGTAGTCCCACGACGACGCGCAGCCCAGGCCGTGCACGAACACGATCGCGGGCAGCGCGCCGGGCAGGTCGAGCCAGCGCAGGCGATCGTGATGTCCGGGCAGCGCGAACTCAGGCATGGACGGTCTCCGGCGGCCGCGCGGGGCGAGTTCGGTGGGCGCGCGCGGCTCTCATGGGGGCAACGTACCGCGCGCCGCTGGGGCTCGGCACTTCGAAAGTGGTCCCGTCGAACACGCGCGCCGCGCCGACTCCGATGGGACGACTGGCCGCGCGGCCACTCGCTCCGTCATCCGCGCTCACTTCCGACGCCCGCGCCGCCGCCGCGACGGGTTAGCATCGCGCGCCATGTCCGCCCGTCCGCTGCTCGCCCTGATGCTCGCCGCCCTGTTCGCCGCGTCCGCCGCGCCGCGGGGCCCCTCGCTGCCGCCGATCGCGTTCGTGTCACGCAAGCCCCTGCACGGCGCCGACTCGCTGCAGGTGCCCGGGCTCGGGCCGCACGGGTCCACGGTGCGCACCACCGGCGTGCTGCTGGTGCGCGAGCCGGATGGTCGCGTGCAGGGGCTCTACCCCAAGGGCGCGCTCATCGACGTGCAGGACCCCGACGTCTCGCCCGACGGCGCGAGCATCGTGTGC
>JBGAMH010000113.1:0-13860 GCA_044223135.1 Candidatus Eiseniibacteriota bacterium
TCCCACCACGCGTCCTGCTCGACCCCGCCCGGCGCGTCGCCGTCCCGCAGCAGTCGCACGGCGCGCCCGGACGCGTCGAAGACCTCGAGCCGTGCGCGCTCCGTGCGAGGCAGCCGGAAGCTCAGGCGAGCGCCCGAGGTCGCGGGATTCGGCGACGCACCCAGTCGCACGCGGTCGCCCGGCGGCGCGTCTCCCACCGCAGCGACACCACCCGGCGTGTAGGACGTGCCCGAACCCGACGTGACGACGATGTCCGACAGCACCTGGCCGCCCGGCCCCGTGACCACCAGCCCGGAGACGTGCGCTTCGAAGTGCGAGTCGACCGTGGAGCTCGCACCGGGAACCGCGTAGGCGAAGAGTCCGAGGTCCAGGTCGAGCGGCGTGCCGAACACGATCGAGTGCGCGAACGTCGAGGGCTCACCGCTGCCACTCATCGAGCCCGGCGCCGACGCGAATCCCGACAGGCCGATGCCGCCGATCGAGATGAGGAACGGCAGGCCCGCCGCGTTGTTCGCCTGCGAGCGGAACATCGTGTAGATCGACGGCCCCACCCGGTAGTTCAGCTCCACGTCCGCGGTGCCGTTGCCCGTGGTGGAGAGCCCGCCGGTGATCGTGACCAGCACGCGCATCGTGCCGCTCTGGCCGTTGGGGACGCTGGGGCTGGTGATCGTGAAGGTCTCGTTCGAGCGCCCGAAGCTCTCGGAGCCGGTCACGTTGGTCGAGCTGGCCGAGCCGCCGAACGCCGCGTGCGCCGTGGCGACGAGGCGGCCGTAGTTCGCCTGCCCCAGCGTCGTGCCCACGAACGTGCCGTCGAACCACGAGCTGTTGCACGACCACGTGCGCTGCAGCGGCCCGACGACGCCCGTCACGCCGTCGAACCCGCCCGCCACGTTGCAGGCGGCGAGACCGTCCTGTGGCAATCCCAGCCCGCCGCCGAAGAACGCGCGCACCGGAGCGGGAGACTGGAACGTCGTGCACCCGCCGAGCGCTCCGCTGGAGACACCGCCCGCGGAAAGCGAATAGGCCTCGAGCGACGGAGCCGCGCCCGCCGGCCGCACGAGTGACGACAGGGCGAGCACGGCCGCGACGACGGCGGAGGTGAGGGGCGAGCGGGGACGAACATCCGAACGGCGGCGAGCCACGAAACGGTCTGGGGTCACGAAGTCTCCAGGTCGGGGAAGCGAGCTCCGTCCTTCCGAACCGGGGCGGGCAGTCTGCCCGGGCCGAGCGCGCGGGCGTCCGGTGGCTCTCCGATGGGATCAATCCCGGGAGCACCGAAGACCACACGCACGCGCTCCCCACGAGCCGGCGCGCCGCGTCGGCCCCGTGCAGACCACGGACGTGGACGGCGCGCCCGGCGTCGCGTTCGACGCGCACGGCGCGAACGCGGGCGCGTACGTCGTCCGCCTCAAGCAGGGCGCGGCGTCCCGCACGATGCGGACCGTCCTGCTGCCGTGACGGACCGCTTCCCGGGGGTCGCGCTTCGCCCCGGTGGGGTCGCTCCCACCGGGGCGAAGTGCGCGAACCGAACCGGCGCGCCACCTATTCCATGCGCACCAGCTTGAGCGTTCCCGAGTAGCTGCCCGCGCGCATGCGCACCAGGTACACGCCCGGGGCGCAGCGCCGGCCGCTGGCATCGCGGCCGTCCCACGTCGCGCTGTGCGCTCCCGCGGGCTGCACACCGTGCAGCAGCGACGCCACGCGCGCCCCCCGCATGTCGTAGACGTCGAGCTCCACCGCACCCTCCTGCGCGAGCGTGAAGCGGATCGCACTGGAGCGCGCCGAGGGATTGGGCGCCGCCCCGCGCAGGCCCGTCGCCGCGACCGGTGCCGAGCCGGCGTCCACCGCGCCGCTCGTGACGGTGATCGAGTAGCGCGACGTGGTGCCCACCTCGGCGGGCGAGACCTTCCACACCGCGAGCGCATACCGGCCCGCCGCGCCGATCGTGACGGTGAACGACTCGCCCGCGGTACCGGGCGCGAGCCAGGAAGACGCGAGCGCGTCACCGGCCGTGCGATTGGAGAACACGGCGCCCGGCGCGTGCAGCGCCATGCCGACGTCCACGCCGCCCGCGGTGGGCGTGAGGTCGAAGCGATGGATCCCGGCCGGCAGGTCGAACTCGTGCAGGTCGAAGACGTCCCCGGCCGAGATCGCGCCCGCGTGTGAGCCCCCGAGCGAGGCCCACGTCGTGGCGCGCTCGGGCTGCACGACGTAGCTCGACGTGTCGGCGTTCGCCCGGACGAGGCCGAGATCGAACATCCGGCGCGGCGTCGCACCGGCGTCCCAGAGCACGTAGTCGAGCGCACCCTGGCCCCATTCCGACGAAGCGAGGAAGTCCTCGAATCCGTCCTTCGCGCCCGTCGCCCGCTCGTGCACGAACAGGTCCACGTCGCTCCGCGCCCCCGGGAGCACCGCCGCGCCGAACCAGCGCGTGGGCGTCGTCGGCAACTCGGTGCGCACGCCGTCGGCGTTGGGCCAGGCGGGCTCGCCCGCCGAGAGCGACGACCACAACGTGTTGCGCATGCCGTTCGTTCCCCGGCGCCACGCGCCCACGCCGAATGCGAGCGTGTCCGGCGTCCACACCCACTGCTCGGCCCAGAGGTTGTTGCCCTCGTCGTCTTCCCCGAGCGCACCCGTCCAGTCGAGGCCCAGCGACAGCACGTGGCGACCACCGGCCAGCGTGTACGGGCCGCTGTTCGAAACCGTGAAGCGCTGCCCCGGCGCCACGTCGCCGAACAACGTGGGACTCGCCAGCGTGGTCAGGTCGTGACGCACGCGACCGGGCACGTAGGTCGAGAAGCCCGACAGCGAGTTGTTGACGTAGGACCAGTTCAGGTACGTGGGCCCGTCGTCCCCTTCGAGCGACGTCGGAGCGTTCAGGCCGAACGTGATCACGGCGAGGCTCGACCGCGGGATCAGCGGCGCGTACCAGTTCGACGGCGGGTCGACCACGAGATCGGGCAGCAGGCGCCGCACCTGGAGCGTGAAGACGACCGTGGACTCGGCCGGCGACGTGCCCGGGTTGCGGTAGAACGCCAGCGGCACCGTGGTGTTCGCGGTGGCGGCGAACGTCATGCGAATGACGCCGTCGTCGTTCGCGGACACCTTCTGCGCGTAGTCGAGGATGCCGCCCTTCTCGAACGAGGGATCGAACCGGAGCGCGTACAGGTCGGGCGCACCGCGCGTGACACTCGCCACGACTTCGATGGTGCCGCTCTCGCCAGCGCCGATCGCGAGCTCACGGAGCGACAGCAGTACGTTCGCGCCCTGCGTGACCGACACGGAATCACCGAGCGCCACGGCACTCGAGGTGACGTGCCGGAGACGGTACGAGCCGTTCCCCGAATCCGCGTTCACCACGCCGACGTCCCATGCGTCCGTGGTGTGCGCACGGCGGTTGGAGAACACCGCGTCGAGCAGGCCCTCGGCCCGGCTGGACCGCGCCCGCGCGATGTCGAAGCCGACGCCGGAGAGATCCGACGTGTCGTACAGCTGCAGGTCGTCGTCGTCTTCCCAGTTCACCTGCGCCAGCGTGACCGCGCTCCACCACGACGAGATCGGCGACAGCGGCGAAGTACGGTGCTTGAAGCGATAACCGTCGACGTTCCAGTAGAACGACTGGGACGGGTCCATCGTCGACCGCCCCGCGTCGCGCGCGGGCGGCGCCGGCCGCGTGTACGGGATGTTGCTCGCGAGCGTGGTCGGCAACCAGGTGTACTGCGTGGTGTAGAGGTTGTCGCGCTCGTCCGCTTCGCTGTAGCGCGCGTCGGAGTCCCAGTACACCTGCAGCGCATGGCGGCCGCCGCGGACGGTGTAGGGGCCCAGGTTCAGGAAGCCCTTGCCCTGCCCGACGCTGAACGAGCCGGCGGCGATCGAGTCCACCGCCTGCCCGTCCACGCGCAGGTGCGCCTCGATCGTGGAAGCGCTGAGTTCGCCGTGGTTGCGTGCGTACACGTTGAGCCACGTGTCGGCCACGTTGCCCGGCAACGAAGCGGTGGGCTGAGCACCGCCGGACTCGTCGCCGGCGTCGCGCGCCACGAGCGGCCGGTACCACGTGCTGCCCGGAGTCGTGGCCATCATGTCCGGCGGCTCCGGCGCGCGAATCTCGAACGGTCCGACCCACTTCCAGTTGCCGAGGTTGTCCTCCTGGTCGAAGGCGCGGATGGACGCGTAGTACGAGTGGCCCGCGGTGAGGAAGTCGGAGTCGAAGGTCGTCGCCTGCGAGCCGACGAGATCGTCTCCCCACTGCGGCGCGACCTTGGTTTCGCCCACGTGGATGAGGTAACCCGCGACGCCGGACTCCTGGTCGGTGGCGGGTTGCCACTGCAGCGTCAGGAACGCGCGCGGCGACGCGGACTGCGTGGAGTGGGACGGGCACCAGAACAGGCCGGAGAAGCTCGGTGGGTTCGTGTCGGGCGAGTGGAAGCCCGCGTTGTTGAGCGTGCTCCACCAGTCGGACGAGGGCACCTCGGGATGCGCGGCGCGGATCGCATCGACGAACTGCTGCGTGCTCAGCACGTTCGGCATGCTGAGCACGTCGAGCGCGTCGTCCACGGTCAGGTCGATGCGGTCGAAGTAGTAGTCCTCGCCCGACAGCGGATCGTTCTCACCCGGCGTGTCGTCGACCAGGTCCTTGAAGACCACGCCGAAGTGCCCCTCGGTCCGGTACGGGTCGCACGGGCACGAGTTCCCGTTGGAATCGCGGCAGTCGGACAGGTGCTCGGTGTCCCGCGTGTGGTTCGCCGCCACGCTGTAGAGCGACGCGTACTGGCTCAGCACGTGCCCGGCGTACCAGTTCGGCCAGCCTTCGTTCACCGCGACGAAGCCCGTCTCCTCGCACCAGGCGCAGTGCCCGGGACTGCCGTCCTCGCGATTGCAGATGTCGTTGTCGTAGTTCGTGGAGCCGGAGTACATGAACTGGTGCTTCAGGTGATGGCCGTACTCGTGCACGTGCGTGGCCGACATCCAGCGGAACGGCTCCCCCTCGGACGAGTACGGGATGTGGATCTCGCCGTCGTAGTGCGGCCACGTCTGCTCGGGGTACTGGCACTCGAGCGGCTCGACGGTGTTGGAGCGGTTCTGGGCCCACCACCGCCACGCGCGCTGGATGTTCGTGAAGATGTGCAGCACCGGGTAGTCCGACTCGTCCGGCATGAGCGTGCCGAACGCGAGGTCGCTGCCGGTGTAGTCGGTGTGGCGGATCGTCTCGTAGACGTAGTTGTTCTCCCAGAACGACGCGTCCTCCACCGTGACGTGGCTGTTCGACGTCTCGAACTCCACGTAGATGTCCGGCTCGTCCTCTTCGAACGAGATCGTCACGTCGAAGCTGCCGTTCGTGCTGGTGGTGCCCACGTACTCGAGGTCGTCCGAGAGGTCGTCCTCGTCGTAGATGCGGAACGTGACGGCGTCGGCGCCCAGCGTGACGCCGTCGTCGCGCTGGTACTTGAGCGAGCCCCGCACGCGCACGATGCGACCCTGCGCCGACTGCGGTGCGACCCCGCGCGCGTCGGCCCCGGGCCGCATGCGCACGGCGTGCTTCGTCGCGGGCCGGGCCTTGAGCGGCGCCGGGTCGGTGACGGCCGTCGTGACCGCCGCGACCTCCGCCGGCGAGCCCGCGTCCGGCACGGAGTGGAGCCGGCCGGCGTGCAGGTGCTTCTCGCGGTTCGCGCGCGAGAAGTCGAAGCCCTTGCGCACCGGGAGGCCGTTCGCCAGGAAGTCGAGCACGACCTGGCCCTCGGCCGCCTCGCCCGTCGCGGTGAAGCGCAGCACCCCCTGTTCGCCGCGGGGCACGAGCAGCGGCCCGGCCGACTGCGTCGACGTGACGTCGACGCGGCGTCCTTCGCCGCCCGAGGCGCGCAGTCCCGACACGGCGATGGCCTCGCGCGCCTCGAGCCGCACTTCGAACGTCGCGGGGCCGCCGGGGAACGCGGGCGGCGTGTACGACTGCAGCCGCACGCCCACGCGCGGCCCCTCGGTGGCGCGGGCGGGTGGCGCGAGCACGAGGAGCGCGAGCCCGAACAGCAGGGCGGCGGCGCCGCGGGACGGAGTGCGCGCGTTCATCGGTCACCTCGCGCGACACCGTCGAGGCGCGTCAGCCGGAGTTCGAGCCGCCGCGCGAGCGCCACGCGTCCGTCGCGCACGGCGACCTGCCGCTGCAGTTCGATCTCCTCGCGGGCGTGGCGGTGCTTGGCGCGTTCGATCTCGGCCTGCAGCGCCGACGCTCCACGCGGCGCGACGGCCGCGAGTGCTTCCAGCGAATCGATCTCGGCCGTGTGCCGTCGCGAGAGGCCGCGCAGCAACTGCGACCGTGTCCCGCGCAGCACGGTCGGCGCTTCGCGCTCGACGGACTGGCCGCGCCCGAGCTCGGCCGGCGAACCGGATTCGGCGTGCGCTCCGGACGCGAAGAACGATGCCGCGAACGCGAGCAGCAGGCCGGCGAGAGCGGCGGGCAGGACGGTGGATCTGGGCATGGCGGGCTCCGGGTCGGGGATCGCGGAGGGGCCATCTGCCGCGCCCCGCATTCGCCCAACGATTCGGGGCCCGAAAAGCGCACGTCCCCGGCCGCGTCGGCGGGGCGTCCGACGTTCCGCGCCGCGATGCCGGTCCCGGAACGTGGCGCGTCACGCCGGTGCGAAGGCTCTCTCGTCCATGCACCGCGGGGATAGCCCGACGGCCGCCCCGCGAGGGGGCGGCCGTCGGAACACCGGGCGCGATCGAACGCCGGTCCCTTCCGTCAGCGGTAGACCTGCTTGAGCGCTCCCCACGTCTTCTTGCGGGTCGGCGTGGCGCCGCACGGGCTCGGCGTGCACGAGGTGCCCGGCCCCGCCGGCGTACCGCCCAGCAGCGTGCATTCACCGGGGAACTGCATCGAGCACGAGCCGTCCGGCAGGCAGCACGCCTGCACGGTGGGTACGTTCACCTCCACGCTCACGTCGTCGATGTAGTAGTACGAGCCGCCGGGCCACGTGCCGGGGCCGGGCGTGGTCGACGTGCTCGCGTCGTCGCGGAAGCTGCCGATCACGATGTGGTCCTCGCCTCCACTCGCCACGAACACGCCGCTGATCGTGGTCCAGCCCGTGGAGTTGGCGAGCGGCACGCCGACCGGGGTCTCGATCTGCGGCGTGTAGGGCAGCGCCGCGTAGTTCGGCACCGGGCCGACGGGCCCCACGCTCAGGTATGCGCCCAGGCGGTCGATCGCGATCGACGCGCTGTCGGCCAGCGAGACGTGGAACTGCACCAGGTACGGCTGACCCGGCGACAGCGGCTGCGTGAGCGGGGCCTGCAGGTACTCGCGGTAGTCGGGTGCCGCGGAGTACGGGATCAGGCCACCGTAGCCCACGCCGGTGAAGGCGGCCTGGAAGCCGAGCTGGTTGTTCGGCACGTTGAGCGACGGGAACACGACCGGCGCGCACGCGTTGAGCACGTCGGACGTGCCGGTGTTCGGTGTGTCCCATGGCGCCGCGAGGTAGGGCTGGCCGTAGCCCGTGGGGCAGCTCGACAGCGTTTCGAAGCTCGCGTTCGGCACGAGGTTCACCGCATACGCGGCGGACGCGGCGAGCAGGCAGGCGCAGAGCATCGCGAGCGAGACGGGGCGGACGTTCGGACCGGGCATGGGGAACTCCTGTCGGCGGTCGGGCGTGGGTCGGGACGCGCGGCGCCGGACTCGGAGCGGCCGCGGCCATCCCCGGTCGGCGGGAACGACGCGGGTGAGTGTAGTGGCAGGCCGGGGCGCCGCCGCCACGGTTTCTGCGGGCGCCCCACCCCGACCGGCATGCCGCGGGGCGCCGGAGACGAATCCGGCGCCCCGCGCAGACCTCCCGCTCGGCGCTACGGAACGATGGCCAACCGTCGCACGAGCGTGCCCGCGGGCGTCGCGAGTCGCGCGAGATACAGCCCCGGCGCGAGCGCCCGGCCACCGTCGTCGCGCAGGTCCCAGCCGACCGTGTGCGCGCCGGCGGCGAGCGGGCCGTCCACGACGGTGCGCGCGAGGCGCCCCTGCGTGTCGTATACCGCGAGCTGCGCGTGCCCCGCGGCGGGCAGCGCGAACGAGAGCGACACGCGACCGCGCGCCGGGTTGGGCGAGACCGGCGCGAAGGCGAGCGACACGGGCGTGTTCGCCGGCGAGTCGAGCGTCAACGCGGGCGTCACGAGCGCGTAGGCGCTGCTGTTGCCGTGCACGTCGGTGGCCGTGAGCTTGTAGAAGAAGCCCGGCGCCGCGACGTCGACGTAGCCGGTGTCGACCATCGCCGAGACGAGGTTGGCATCGCCGGGCACGAAGTCGGCGGTGGTCCCCCGGTGGAGCCGGTAGTCGCGGAAGTCGGCCTCGCCGTTGCGCAGCCAGTGCAGGTGCGTCGCGCCGCCCGCGCGCACGGCCGTGAATGCCGCGGGGATGCCCGGCGAAAGGTTGTCGATCGAGAATCCGCTGTCCGGCGCCGAGGTGGCGAGCACGGCGCCGGCCGGCGACACGGTCTCGACGACGAACGCCTCCCACGGCAGCCAGTAGGCGGGCCCGAGCAGGTCGGAGTTCGTGGACACCGTCATGCCGTATCCCGCCCAGCCCCGCGCGGGCGTGTGGCCGATGTACTCCCAGTACGCAGTGGTCGCCACGCCGGAGAACACGCGGATCGCACCCGGGCCGGCGGCGACGGGCGACTCTCCGCCGGCGAGCATGCGCGCGCCCTGCGCCAGCCGCGACTGCGCGGCGATCGCAGGCATGCGCCGCCAGACCATGTACGACCCGACCGGGTTCGCGGGCAGCGTGTCGACCTCGCTCGCGCGCCAGTAGAGCGAGAGATGCCCGCCCTGGTCCGGGGACACGTCGTTCAGCGCGGTGAAGACCGCGGCCCGCAGCAGGCCGTGGTTGCCGTCGCGCCGCAGCCGGTTCGTGCCGAGCATGTTGTAGTCGCGGAAGACGCCGATCACGCCACCGTCGCCGTCACCGAGGACCACCGGGTAGTCGCCGATGCCGTTCGGGTTCGTGGCCAGCGTCTCCCCCGCAGCGGCCCAGCCCGTCGCCAGCGCGCCCGAAGCCGTCAGGCGCTGGGCACGCAGCACGTCGTACACGCTCGGGTCGTGCCAGCCCACCACCATGCTCCCCGCCCCGCCGCTGTCGATCGACAGCTTCTGCGTGTAGACACCGGCGGCGTTCGATACGACGGCCACGCCGGAAGGGAACTCCGGGTGGAGCGTCAGGTCCTGCTGCCGGCGCGCACCCATGATGTTGGCGCCCGAAGTCCACGCGACGAGGAAGTCGCGGTATTCGTTCGTGGCGAGCGCCGGCCGCTGGTCGCTGGCCGCGGGATCGCTCGAGAGCGCGAGACCGCCGACCGGCGCGGCGCCCGTGCGGCCGTTGGCGTCGAGCACGTCGATGTAGACCTCGTTCGAGCCCGTGCGCGCGTCCGCCCACACCACGCCGTAGAGGCCGTCCCCGGTGCGCACCGCGTCGAAGACGTTCGACGCGGGCGCGTTGGCCAGCACGAGCCCGCTTCCCGGGAAGAAGTCCGTGCGCCGGTTGCCGAAGCGATCGACGCGCGCAGCGAGCAGCGTGCTGCCGCCGTAGGGGCTGCCCACGTAGAAGACCATCGCGCCGCCCTCGCCGTCCGGGAACACTCGCGGCGGGCTGAACGTGTTGCCGGACAGCTGCACCTGCACGCCGGTCGCCGGCCAGTAGGGGTCGAGCGCGCCGGTCGAGAGCACGTGCTGGACGTAGACCTGGTAGGCCCCGGAGCGGATGAAGCACACGAACGCGCCGCCCGCGTCGTCGGCGGCGACGTCGGCGAGATAGTCGTAGTCGGAGGAGGGCGAGACGGCGACGCCCGCGGCCGGCCAGCCCGGCTGAGCCGAGCCGCCGGCGGCCACGCGCTGCAGCCGGAGTTCGTCACCGCCGCCGTGCGTCTCGAAGGCGACCAGCACGCCACCGAATCCATCGAGGGCGACCGAGGGGTTCATGTAGCCGCTCGTCGTACCCGGAGGCTGGTACACGTACGCCGGCCACGCCGTCGCGCCGTTCGCGAGCACGTGCTGCACGTGTCCGCCGTAGCCGTCGTCCCAGGCCACGAAGTACCCGCCGCCCTGGTCGGCCGCGACGTCCATCGACGTCTGCAGCGTGGCGAGGTTCCATCCGAACTGGTTCGAGGGGCGAGCCGACGCGGGCCAGTAGTTGGCGGCCAGCGCGACGGACGGCAGCAGGAGCAGCGCGAGCAGGAAGGCGGCGAGGCGGACGCGCATCGGGTGGTGTCTCCGTGGGGACGGGGGCTTTCGGTGCAGGCAGCAACCCCACGGCGCAGGCCCGGGGGTGGCTCACCGTTGGAACGAGGGCGACGCGCGGACGTCACACGCGATCCGTCGCCCCCCACCGGGTCATTCGCCCCTACCGCGGCATCGCGCCCGCTCCGTGCAGGCGGACGATCCTCGCGCTCGCGCGCTGGCCGCCGGACGTCAGCCTCGCCAGGTAGACGCCGGGGGAGAGCTCGCGGGCGTCCCACGCGACCTCGTGCCGGCCTGCGGGCCACGCCCCGCGCGCGGGCTCGGCCACGCGGCGGCCGGTGACGTCGAACACCTCGAGCAGGACGGGCCCGGCCGCCGGCAGGTCGAGCCGGAAGCGCACACCGGGGCCCGACGGGCCCGACGTGGCGACCGCGAGCCCGAGGCGGACTGGCGCGGCTTCGGCGGGGGACGACACGTTCGCGACCGAGCGCCGCCACAGGCCGTCGAACCGGGCGGCGTACAGATCCGTGCCGCGAATAGTCATGTCCTGCGTGAACGCGAAATCCGGCGACTCGAGCGTCTGCCACGTGGCGCCGTCGTCGCGGCTCCACGCGACCACCGTGCCGCCGCCACGGCCGAAGCTGGCGAACAGGTCACGACCGCGCAGCGCGAACGAGACGGTGAACAGCGTGCCGAGGCCGGGATCGCTGAACTCCCACGGCTCCTGCCCGAGCGCGCTGTGGAACACGCCGACGTTGCTGCCCACCACCCAGCGCCGCCCCGTCCAGATCGCGGTGAGTGCGGCCAGGCCGGGCTCGATGCCGACGTTGTCGAGCCACGAGAGCGTCCAGTCCGATGCGCCCGGATCCCGGAAGAACACGGTGCCGTTGGCGCCCGCGGAGGCGAGCAACCGGGAGCCGCCCGCGGAGACGGCGTTCATGTTGGAGGCCTGGTTCGGTTCGAACGCGTTGCCGAAGTGGCTCCAGTTCGACGTGGTCGCCAGGTTGCGCACGTAGCAACCCGCCCCCGCCGTCGCCGCGAACAGGCTGTCGCCGCGCAGCAGCAGGTCCTTGATGAAGAGATGCGAGTTGAAGAGCCCGCCCGTGAGCCCCTGGTTGAACGCGGACCACGTGCCCCCGAGATCGTCGCTGACGCGGACGCCCTGGCCATACGTGCCGGCGTAGATCCGCCCGTTGCGCATTCGCACGGCGAGGACGCTCGTCACGCCGGCGCCCACCTTCTCCGACTCCGTCCACGTGACGCCGCCGTCGGTGCTGACGTGGACCGTGCTGTCCGCGCCCGCGAGGATCGTGTCGGCGTTCGCCCACACGCACCCGATGTTGGAAGCGGGGACGGCCTCGACGCGCGCCCACTGCGCGGCGGCCGGCGATGCGGCCCACAGGGCGAAGACCACCAACGAGCTTCGGAGCAGCCCAGTCACGCAGGGATCTCCATCGGCAGGAGACGGGCATCGAGGGGCCCCGGGGGCGGGCGTACGCGGCCCCCGGGGAGACGGTTCGGAGCGGGCGATCGGGCGCGCGCGGACCCGGGCGCCGCGCGCGGCGATCGATGTGGTCGGGCTGGAGCCCCGTGCGGGCGGCTCGCGGGCGTGTAGATGCGGGTCCGTCGGGCGGGATGCGGCGGCGCCCGGCCGCACCCGTGGTCGCGACCCGCCGCGGGCAACGCTCGGCACGCACGGCTTTCCCGTCAGCTACGCCGCTCCGCAACCTCGCCCGATGAACCTGAGAATCCACGTGTAAAGCCAGCCCGATCTCCGCCGAGCCTAGGGCGGGATGGCAGGGCTCCGTCCGGACCCCGCGGGTTCGGGGACCGGGCGGGACTTCCCGTCGCCACGAGCCGTGCACTTCGAGCCGGCTCACGGCCCCCTCTTCCCTTCGGACGCGATACGGGCCCGTCGGCCGGACGGAGCTCGAGTGGAAGTCGACGATGGCGGCCCGGGAATCCGGGGCCATCGCGGCGTCACGACCTGAAGTGCGAGGCCGCCATGCAGTGGTTCGGCACCCGACGAGACACCCTCGCGTCCCGTCTCGTGTTCCCCGTCGTCGTCGTGGGCGTGGTGTTCACGCTGGTCGGGAGCCTGTACCTGGTCACCGAATCCCGGCGCACGATCGAGAAACAGGCCCGCCAGTCGGCGGAGTCGATCGCCTACCAGATCGGCCAGGACCGCAAGCAGTACCTGACCCAGATCGCCGAGGACAATCTCGATCCCGAGCTTCTGCACTCGATCGGCATGAGCGTGGACGGCAAGGGGCTCTATCGCGTGAACCTGCTCGGGATCTGGCCGGCGGACTCCAGTCACAGCCCGCGCGACGAGTTCGAGGTGAAGGCCATCGAGCGGATGCTGTCGGATCCCTCGGCCGTCGCGTCTCGCGTCCACGACGTGCACGGGCAGCCGACGCTCACGTACATGCGCGTTGAGAATGCCACGCTGCAGAGCTGCGTCGACTGCCACGAGATGGAGGCGGCGGACAAGTCGCCGCATTTCGGCGAGCCCAGGTTCGCGAAGGACGCCCCGATCGGCGCGCTGGTGGTGGAGGTGCCGCTGGGGCCGGCGATCGCGGCCGCGCGGACCAACACGTTCCAGGCCGTGGCCGTGCTCGTGCTGCTCATGGCCGCCGCCGTCTTCGCCCTGCTCCGGGTGATCACGCGCACGGTGGAACGCCCCGTCGCCGGGCTGCTCGACGCGGTCGCGCCGCTCGCCGAAGGAGACTTCTCCAGGCCCGTCCGGGTGCAGGCCGTGGCCGAGGTCGCGCTCATCGCGACCGCAGTCGAGAAGGTCCGCACACAGGTCGCCTCCGTGTTGAGGGATCTCTCGGGCACCGTGGCCACCGTGCAGGGTGCCGCCGGCGGGCTGGCCGACCGCGCGGCCACGCTGGCTTCCGGCAGCCAGCAACAGGCCGCATCGCTCGAGGAGACGACGGCGTCGCTGCGCGCCATGACCGACACCGTGCGGAACAACGCCGGCCACGCCCAGGAAGCCAAGCAGCTCGCCGCGCACACGCGCGACCAGGCCGAAGTGGGCGGACGGGCCGTGCAGGACGCGGTCCGTGCCATGTCGGGCATCGCGGAGGCGTCGCGCCGCATCACCGACATCAGCGCCACGATCGACGAGATCGCGTTCCAGACCAACCTGCTCGCGCTGAACGCCGCCGTCGAAGCGGCGCGCGCCGGCGAACAGGGCCGCAGCTTCGCGGTCGTGGCGAACGAAGTCCGCGCCCTGGCGCTGCGCTCGGCGGACGCGTCGAAGGAGATCAAGAGCGTGATCGACGACACGGTGACGCGTGTCGACGAGGGCAGCGCGCTGGTGGGCCGGGCCGGCAACACGCTGACCGGCATCGTGACCGAGGTGAAGCAGGTCGCCGAGCTGGTGGCGGACATCGCCAGCGCCTCCACCGAGCAGGCCGACGGCATCGACCAGGTGAGCCGCGCGGTCCAGCAGATGGACGTGGTCACGCAGGAAACGGCCGCGAACACGGTGCAGGTGGACGACACCGCGCGCTCGCTGTCCACGCAGGCCGACCAGCTTCGCAGCCAGATCGGCCGCTTCCGTCTGGACGGCAACGCCATGGCCGCATGAACGAAGCCGAAAAGCGTGGGGCTGGAGTTCCCGAACCCGAATCACCCCTCGGAACC
>JBGAMH010000114.1:0-13854 GCA_044223135.1 Candidatus Eiseniibacteriota bacterium
CACGCGCCGCGCGCGCCGGGAATCGAATCCATGCGCAGGATCTCGACCGGGCTCCAACATGTTCGCAACGACTTAGCCGGGCGGCGGCGCGCGCCGTCCGCTGCGCGCACCACCGGAGAGGCCCGGGCTCGCCCCCCGCCTCGCCGCCGGCGCCCCGGGCCGACTGCCGGACTCGCGGGCTCGCCATGTCTCGCGGGTGCGTTCCCGGGCGCGGCGCGGGGCACACCGTCATCGTGTCCTCCTCGGCGCCGGCAGCCGGCCGAGCGCGGACCGTCCCGTCGCGGGCACAGCGGCCCCGCTTCGCAGCGAAGCATTCCAGTCCCGCACGCTGCCGCTGCTCGGGACGAGGCCCCACACGTCCGAAAGCACGAACTGCACGAGCGCCCGCGCGTCGGCGCGCGTCAGGTCCCACGGCGCGAAGCCGGTCATCAGCACCGCTCCGTAGTCGGAGTCGGCGCCCGGTACGCGCCGCGACGGGTGGAAGTAGGTCATGACTGGCGTGACCCACTCGGGGTTCTCCGGGGCCTCGGTCCGGATGGCGCCGCCCTCCAGCACGAGGAGCGTGTCGAGCACCGAGTGGCCGCCCCTCGTGTCTTCGAGGACCGCCCGCGTGCGGTCGCTGATGTACTCCACCGCCAGGCCGCCCGAGGGGTAGAACGCGTCGGGCCGTCCCTCGCGCAGCGGCGGAAGTTCGTCGAGTGCTTCGGAGCGGCGCCGGCACTGGACGGGCATGCGGTCGGCGCGAACGTGGAGGTCGGTGCGATAGGGCCCCTCGAAGCGGTGGATCGTCGAGAGCACGCTGCTGCAGACGAACTCGTTCGACCAGCCCGCCGCGTCCACCATGAACCGGCCGGGAGCCAGCTCGCGTCCCGGGGCGCTGGAGAAGCTCTGCCCGATGCCGCCGATGTACCCGGTGCCGGGGGATTTCAGCCAGCGCTGGGTGGACGCCATCGCGATGCCCCCGCCGGCGAGCCACACCTGCCCGCCCGCGTCGATGTAGCTCGACAGCGGATTCGCCGCGCCGATGCCGTTGAACACCCGCGAGAAGAACCGCAGCGCGGTCATCGGGTTCAGCAGGGAGCGGCTCTCGCTGGTGGCGCCGTCGGCGTCCACGATCCAGAGCACGTGCCGGTAGGGCGCCAGCTGGGCCAGCGTCAGCGAGAACGCGAGGTCCTCGACGCCGCGCCGCGTCCCGACCGTGTCGAAGTCGAAGCCGGCCAGCAGTCCCGGCGGCGTGACCGCCTCCCGCCCCGCCGGCAGTCCCCGCCACCGCATGCCTCCGCGGGCGTAGAGGAGCGTGTCGAGCTCGGACGCGGAAGGCCACTCGCGCGTGTAGGGATCGATCGTCGTGTCGCGGGGGCCGCCCGCGTAGAAGTCGAACTCGCGACGGGTGTCGTCCACCACGAGCAGGTCCCGCCGCAGCGTGGTCTGCACCACCTGCATGTACACCACGGCGTTCGAGAGCGACTGGTTGGCGTCCACGGCTTCGACGTACAGCCAGTACGAGCCGGCGTCGAGGACGCCGAGGTTGCCGCTCGTCGTGGAGTTGCTCCACCGCGACCAGTGGTACTTGTCGAGCAGTTCGTCGGATCGCGGCGTGGGATCGTCGAGGTCCACCTGCGAGTCCTTGCGGCTCTGCACCCACCGGTAGCCCGTGATCGTCGCCCCCACCGGGCTGCGGGCCACCCACCGGAAGTCGATCGGAACGCCGGCCGGAACCTGCACGCGAATCACCTTGCGATCGTTCGGGTCGGTCGGACGAGAGTACCCGCCGCTCACGTATTCGTAGTCGACGTACGCGTTCCACACGCGGAACACCGGCGCGCTCGCGTTCGCGAAGCCGACGCTGAACAGCAGCAGGTTCGTGCCGAAGCCGAAGATCGGCGAATAGGCGCCGGCCTCGTCGAAGCCCACCACCACGAACAGATACGGCGGATCGGTGGGCCCGGTGGGAGTCAGGTCGTTCAGCAGCGCCCAGGTCGTGTCGGCCGTGGTCGAGTCGTAGCCGGCGAACCCGCTCGCGACCACCGAGTCCCGGAACGCGCCCGGGTCGAGCATGGCCGCCTGCACGAGGGCCCGGTCCTCGGGGCTCGTGCGGTAGAGCCGGTACTTGTAGCGGACGGGCCGCTGCGTGAACTGCCCGTCGGGATCGGTCCCGGTCCAGCTCACGCGGACGTTCGGAGGCATCGAGGGGGCCAGGAACTCGCTGGGCCGGGGGCTGACGATCGTGACCGACGGCGCGACCGTGTACGAGAAGAACGCGCGCGTGGTCGGCTCCGAAGCGAGGCCCTGCTGGTCGACCGCCTTGATCACGAACACGTGCAGGTCCGATGCGGTCGGCCGCGACGGCGGCGCGTGGGGATCCCGCCGCGTCGCGCGGAAGAAGACCACTTCCTCGTTCGCCTGGGTGCGGGTCCAGGCGGTGTCCTCACCGGCCCGGGCGCGCGCGCCGGTCGGCGGGTCCACCGCCCAGAGGAAGTGGTCCACGCGACCGTCGGGGTCGTAGCCCGACCACTGCAGCCGGTAGGCGTAGAAGTACTCGCGGGGCGCGCCCGTGTCGGGGTCGATCTCGGTCGTGTCGACCGGCGCCTGGGTGAGCGTCACGACGGGGCGTGCATTCGGATGCACGGGAAACACCGGGCCGGAGCAGCCGGCGAACAGCGAACACAGGAAGACGGCCGGCAGGAGCGCCGGGAGGGCACGACACGAGCGGGGAGCCATCGAGGTGGATCTCCTTCCGAAACAGAAGGCGGATCCCGGTCGGTTCTCGACGAGGTGGACGCGCGTCCGGGCGTCCCGATGTCCCGGCATCGAGGCGTGCGCTGGTGGGTCGTGGCGCAGCAGGCAGGAGGACAGCTGGAAACCGCTCAGCGGAGGGTGGGCTCGCTCCGCGGTCGCCCGGCGTCGATGCGCCGACGTTAGGGGGCGCGCCTCCCCGAGGTCAACACCTCCGTCGAAACGTGACGAGCGGCCGCGTGGCCGACCTGGCTCCGGGGCGCACGCGCTGCGTCGCAGGCGAGCCCGTGGAATACGAAACGGAGGGCGGGGAGTGAACCCCGCCCTCCGTTCGTTTGCTGCAGGCTTCGACTACTTCAGCACGGCCAGCTTGTTGGCGCTCGTGAACTTGCTGTTCCGGTAGTGCACCTGAGTGAAGTACACACCGCGAGGCACCTGCTTGCCGCTGTCGTCGCTGCCGTCCCACGTCAGGTTGTGCTCGCCCGCCTCGAAGTCGCGATCCGCAAGCGTGCGGACCAGACGACCGGAGACGTCGAAGACACGGGCCATGACGTGATCGCGGTTCGCGAGCGAGAAGTTGACACGCGCGAAGCCGCTACGCAGCGGGTTGTTGATCGTCGGCTTGAGGAAGTTCACATAGCGACCGACGGGGTTGCTCGGCACGTCGACGAGCGGACCAGCCGTCAGGTTGCAGTTCAGGCCCGCGAAGGCCGTCGTGAACATGTTGTAGTAGTAAGCCAGACGACCGGCGTCGCTCGAGCAGTAACGACCGTAGATGTGCTCGATGTCCCAGCCATCCGTGAGAGTCGTCCACACGCGCGGCGAGATCGGCTGGTGATAGACGCTCGCAGCGTACGGACCGACACCACCGGCGTTCTCGTAGAAGTTGGCTTCCACGGCGTCACCACCGGCGGCCGACGTCGACCGCTGGAGAACGTCGTTCGACCAGAGGCACGTGTTGCCGATGGCATACACGTCACCGCGCGGATTCGTCGTGGCGGTGGTGATCAGGTCGATGCAGGAGGCCAGGTTTCCGGAGACCGACGTGTAGTTGTTGTTACGGAGCTCGAGGCCGAGCTTGTCCGTCAGGAACTGCAGGTGGGCAGGGAACGTGTTGCCCGTCTGCGTCTCCGAGTAGACGAACCCGTCGCCCCCAATGTACAGACCACGCGGCTGCGCCGTACCACCGGCCGCCGTGAGGTAGTCATTGAGGAGCGTCACCTCGTCCTGGCTGCGGTTGATGATCGGCCCGAGGATGCCCGAGTTCAGGTCACCCGACAGGAAGCTGATCATGCGGTAGTAGGTACGCAGCATCTGCGGCGTCGGGCCCGAACGCGACCACTTGCCGTCGAGAAGCGTACCCGCCGTGCGCAGCGACAGACGGCTGCCCAGCGAACCGGCGCCCGTGGTGAGCGACTCGGCCGCCTTGACGCCGTACATGTCCCAGATGGTGCCCGGCTGCGAGTTGCGCTGCGTCGACACCGACGGAACCACCAGAGGATCGGTGATGTCATCCGTGCCGGCCGCGTGCCAGCCGTTGTGAGCGCCGTACTTCGCCGAGGCCGTACCGCCGATCGAGTCCATGACGGACACGAACACGCGCTCGTTGCCACGACGATCGTTGTTGTCCACGTACAGCATGCACGCCATGCCCTGACCGCCGAAGCTCGCATCCTTCCAGCGATCCGGAAGCACGCCGAACTGCTGCCAGCGGTGCGCGTCCGTCGAACCTTCGCTCGCCTGCGGCCAGATGGCGGCCGTGTCCGGCACGATGGCGAACGTGCCCGGCGTGGCGATGTTCGAGTAGCGGTAGAAGTACTGCACGTGCGAACCAGGAGTCAGCAGACCATCGGGGATGATCTTCGTGAACTCCTTGGTGGTCATGAGGCCGTCCCAGCCCGTGCGCGAAGCCGGAACCGTCGTGAGCCACGCCGGGACCGTGCCGTCGCACTTGATGTTCAGGTTGGACGCCGTGACCGAGGTGTCCATGCGGAAGCAGCGGAACTTCGTGATGCCCAGCGTGGCGAACTTGGGATCCGCCTCGTGGTACATCGAAGCCCACTGGTTCAGGTTCGCGCCACCACGACCCGTCGCGAAACCGGACGTCGGGAAGTTGTTGCGCTCAGCCGTGTCGCAACGGGCGCTGTTCCACGTCAGGTTGTCCCACCACACACCGCCGTGGTGTCCACCCGCCGTACCGAACGTGCCCGGATCGGCCATGTACTGGCCCCAGAACGAGTTGTCGCCGGCCACGGAGACCTGCGTCTGATCGGTCGGGAGCTTCAGCAGCTGCATCGTCGACACCGGCGGGAACGTACGGCCAGCGGCGATCTGGTAGTTGCCCGGACCCGGAAGGATACGGAAGACCAGATCGATCCGGCGCGAACCGGTGATCGGCGAGAAGACCAGCGTCGTGTCACCAGCGACGTCGAAACGCTGCTCGTTGGTCACGCCCGGCGCGTTGTTGATGCCGGTCTTGATCCAGGCCGAGGTCGTGTCGAAGTTCGCCGTGCCCGACAGGCCCAGCGTCTCGTTCGCCGGGAAGGTGTCGTTGAACCACTGCCAGATGTCGACAGACAGGTTCGAGCCACCGCCGCCAGCGAAGAAGTTGCTGAACAGGAAGGACACGTTGTCGAAGTACGCGCCGTCGTTCGCGCCACACGTCGTGGACACGCCGAAGCGGAAGCACTGCTGGTTCTTGCCGAGGAAGATGCGCAGCGAATCCGGCACACCGTCGGCGTTCGCCGTGCGCACGAGGCCGTTCTGGTACAGGCCCTCGACGTCGGAGAAGCACTGCGGCTCCGGATTGAAGATCTGGAACGTCGGCGTGCGGAGCTCGCCCCAGCACTTGCCGCCGTTCGCCTGCGTCGCCGGATACGCCTGGGCGCCGAACGTCCACGCGTTGCCCGTGAAGTTCAGGTTGAAGATGCCCGCGTACAGGTCGTACCAGATGTAGTAGTCGTCGGCGATGTTCCAGGCCTGCGAATCCACCCACGTGACGCCCATCGGGTTCGGCGTTTCGCCATCGCCCGAAGCATCCGTCACCAGGTCGATGGTCGGCGACATCATGCCGTCCAGACGCTCACGATCGGGGAAGAAGCGGCGATCGCCGGCGCCTTCGTTGTCGTCGCGGTTACCGGCCGAAATCACCGTGCCGTTGATGTTGCAGAAACGGTTCGGCGAGTCGTACGGACCGCAGAGGTCCTCGTAGCGGAGCTGCGCGATGTTGCGCGGGTGGAAGTAGATGGCGGTGGGCTTGCCCGTCGCCTTCCAGTTCTGCGCCGCGCTGGTCGACGTGGTGTTGTCGATCGGCGCGTCCGCGTTCGGCGTACCAGCCACGCCGCCCGTTTCGGTGCCGTCGAAGCTGCCGATCGTCACGCCATTCACGATGACGTTGTCGATCTGGGCAGCGCCCCAGCCGCGCGACGTGAAGCCGAGCGCCGAAGCATCGTCGTCCGCGTAGTCCTTGTTGGTCTTGACGCGGAACACCAGACGAGCGGTGCCCGACGCGCCGCCACCCTGAGCCGCCAGCAGAGCAGCCACCTGCGTCGTCGAAACCGTCGCGTTGACGGTCGGAGCCGCAAGGGTCGTGTCCGTGGCGCCCGTGGCCGCAAACAGCTCGTAGTACGTGTTGCCCGAGCCGAAGACCTTGATGACTTCGGAGAACCACCGACGGAGCGGGTCGAACACCGGACGAACGACGCCGTCCGAGTACGTGACCGCGGCCGTGTTGGTGGGCACGCCGATGAACACCATGAACGAGTCGATCGGGGCGTTGCCGCCCGTGCCCGGACCCGCCGTGGTGGCGCTGATGAAGTTGCCCGTCGTGACCGACAGCGGGTCGCCGTAGAAGATACCGGTGCACGTGGCGGCCGCAGCGTCACGCTGGGTCGACATGCGCGTCCGGTACTGGAACGACAGGTTGACCGCGTTGCCCGACGTGATGGTGATGTCGCGGTACAGCATCTGATCCCAGGCGTTCATGTAGCCGGGGAAGTTCTTCAGCGTACCGGTCGCCGTCGCCGCAGCGGGCGTGCCCTGGAAGCTGGCCACGAATTCAGCAGCCGCCGCGTTGTAGGCGTTCTTCGTCACCTGGTCGACGACCGTGTTGTCGCCGTGCTGACGAAGACCGCACCACGCCGAACGAGCACCGGCGATCGGCGACCACGTCACACCCAGGCTGTTGCCCGGATCGTGGTGCCACGCACCGATGACGCCCTTGGTGCGCTGACCGCCCGCACCCGCGTTGATGCGGTAGTTGATGCCGTTGCCGTAGTCGAGCGCCCACCAGGGACGGCTCGCGTCGGCCAGCGTCAGACCACCAGTGATGTAGTAGAAGCGCTTGATCGGCCACCAGCCTTCGAGCGAGTCGCCGAGGTTGGCGGGCGAACCGGGGCCGTAACCGGTGAAGTGATCCCAGTCCCAGATGGCGTTGTTGGGATCGCCGGTGCCGGGGAAGTTGTTACCGGTGTAGAGGTTCCAGAAGTTGTTCGTGTTCGACCAGTGATTCGTGTACGAGTGACCGAGCCACACAGAGTCCGGGCGGACGCTGGTGCTCGACGTGCGCACACGCTGCGCACGCGAGGACAGCATCTCGCGGACCTGCTTGGCGTTCACGAGCTTGTTGCCGATGTCTCCGGCATCTTGCGCGAACGCCGAGCTCGCCACCATCGCGGCCGCTCCAACGAGGAGAAGCAGCGCGACGAACGGCTTCTTCATGTGACTACCTCCATCGTCGCAATGCATGGGCAATGCGAAGTCTTCCAGGTACGGATTGCGAGCGAGGTGTCGCCAGAACAAATCGCCATCGGACGCTCGCTATCGTGAGCCTCCCGACGGCTTCGTGGCTGCACTGCGGAGTGCCCATCCCCCCTTTCCGCTGTCCCTTGCGCGCCTTTAGGCAGTTCAGGCCACTCGGGACACTTGCATGTGCTCTGCGTCACTCGGAGAGTCGCTCACCCGTGAATCGCTGTGGATTCGCCCGCGGGTGACACGACTGCGGAACTCGAGGT
The DNA here is from genome assembly GCA_044223135.1 of Candidatus Eiseniibacteriota bacterium. Taxonomy (GTDB): domain Bacteria; phylum Eisenbacteria; class RBG-16-71-46; order RBG-16-71-46; family RBG-16-71-46; genus JBGAMH01. The sequence continues at coordinate 7,749 of JBGAMH010000114.1, forward strand.
ACTCACCATCCGCTGGACGTACTTCTCCCGGATGGATGTGAGACAAAGGCTAGGTGTACCTCATGGTTCTGTCAATCCGTTTTTTCGCTGGGACTTGTGGGGTTAGCGCGTTCGCGCTGTCGCCACATCATCTTGGCGACTTCGGCGACCTCGCGCGGGCTCGCCCCTGCACGCCGGGCTGCTTCTCGCACCTCTTCGAACTCTGGAAGGGCCCTTCTGCCCCCGTCCGGGAGCTCGGCGACCTTCATCCGGACGTCCCCGAAGGGCGTCGGGACGACTTCGAAGGAGCGACGGAGCTCCCAGCGGCTGTCCAGCCGATGTCGTACGCCCAGCGTGGAAGTCCGTGCAAAAAGGAACGTTGCCACGGATTCGGCGCGTTCCGGGGCGCACAACACCACCAGCCAGTGGCCCGGACGGCCCTTCTTCATCAGCACGGGCGCCACCATCACGTCGAGCGCCCCCTGGTCGAGCAGTTCGCCGACCAGGTCGCCGAGCACCTGCGGGCTCTCGTCGTCGAGAGCCGTCTCGAGCACGGCGACGGTCCCCTCCACCAGGCCCGGCGCTCCCGCGGTGTCCCCGATCACCAGTCGCAGCACGTTCGGCTGCTCCTCGAGGTCGCGCGTACCCGCCCCGATCCCGACGGCCGTCATGCGGAACTCGCGGGGGGGCGACCACTCCGAGACCACCTCGGCCAGCAGGGCCGCCCCGGTCGGCGTGACCAGCTCGGCCTCGATCGCGCTGGCGCGGACCGGGCAACCCTTCAGAAGGAGCAGCGTCGCCGGGGCGGGCACCGGGATCCGACCGTGCTCGCAGGTGACGAAACCGGAGCCCAGCGGCAACGGCGAGGCGTGCACGCGGTCGATCCCCAGCTCGTGCAGGCCCCACAGGGCCCCGGCGATGTCCACCAGCGCATCGGCCGCGCCGACCTCGTGGAAGTGGACGCGCTCCAGGGACGTGCCGTGCACGGTGGCCTCGGCCTCGGCCAGCCGCCGGAACACCGCCTGCGCCCGCGCGCGGACGGATTCGGGCAGGTCGGCGGCATCCAGCAGGGCCGTGACGTGGTGCAGGTGCCGGTGCGGCTGGCGCTCGCCGGCGTGCACGTCCACGCGCGTCGCCGCGAAGGCTCCCTTGCGCACCCGCGTCACCTCCACCTCGACGTGCTCCAGCCGCAGTCGCCGCGGCAGGTCGCGCAGGCTCTGCTCGCTCCAGCCGGCATCGACGAGCGCCGCCAGCGTCATGTCGCCGCTGACGCCCGAGAACGCGTCGAACCACGCCACCTTCACCGCGAGCGCCCTCCCGTCGTGTTCACCAGGTGCGCGGCGTAGCCGGCCCCGAAGCCGTTGTCCACGTTCACCACCGTCACGCCCGCCGCGCACGAGTTCAGCATCGCCAGCAGCGGCGCCAGCCCGTGGAAGTGCGCCCCGTACCCGACGCTCGTCGGCACGGCGATCAACGGCCGGTCGGTGAGCCCGCCCACGACGCTCGGGAGCGCCCCCTCGAGGCCGGCCACCACCACCAGCACGCGCGCGCCGCGCAGGCGGTCGCGGTGCGCGAGCAGCCGGTGCAGCCCCGCCACGCCGACGTCGGCCACCAGGTCGGCGCGGCTGCCCATGGCGCGCGCCGTGACGAGCGCTTCCTCGGCCACCGGCAGATCCGCGGTGCCCGCGCACACCACCAGCACCCGGCCCCGCGGCCGCGGCGCGCGCCGGCGCACCACGACGCAGCGCGCGCGCTCGTGGATCTCGGCACGTGGGAACTCGGCCGCCATGGCCGCCTGCGCCTCCTCCGACGCACGCGTCACCAGCACGACGCCGTGGCGCGCGTGCAGGCGCCGCGCGATCGCCACCACCTGCGCCGCCGTCTTGCCCTGGCCGAAGATCACCTCGGGGAATCCCGTGCGCAGCGCGCGCTGGTGATCGAGCGTCGCGAACTCCAGCCGCTCCATGGGCTCCGCGTGGATGCGCTCGGCGGCGGGCGCGGGCGCCCCGCGGCCGCGCTTCCCGCCCTCGAGCACTGAGCGCAGATCAGCCGGACGCACCCGACACTCCCCCGGCCGGCGATTCGGACGGCTCGGGCGCGAACGCCGCGAGGCCGTTCGCCTCGAGCTCGGCGAGGTAGCCGCGCAGCAGGTCCGCCATCTCCTCCACGCTGGCCGTGCGGTTGACCTGCTCGCGCACGCGGTGGCTGTGGGGCAGGCCCTTCACGTACCACGCCACGTGCTTGCGCATCTCCTTGGCGGCGGCCACCGGGCCGACGCAGCGCGCCATCATCGCCAGGTGCCGGACGCCGGCGTGCAGCCGCTCGGCCGCGGTCGGCGGCGGCAGTTCCTCGCCGCGCTCGATCAGCGCCCGGATGCGGCGGAAGATCCACGGGTCGCCGAACGCCGCGCGGCCCAGCATCACGCCATCGCAGCCCGTGGTCTCGAGCATCCGCACGGCGTCGGCGGCCGTGCGCACGTCGCCGTTGCCGATCACGGGGATGCCCACGCCGCGGCGCGCCTCGGCGATCATGTCCCAGTGCGCGTGGCCCTCGAACTTCTCGGCGCGCGTGCGGGCGTGGATCGCCACCGCCTTCGCGCCGGCCCCTTCGAGCGCCTTCGCCACCTCGACCACGTTGCGCGACTGTCCGTCCCAGCCCAGGCGGATCTTCGCCGTCACCGGCAGGTCGGTGGCGGCGCTCATCGCGCTCACGATGCGCTCGATGAGCGGCACGTCCTGCAGCAGTGCGGCGCCGGCACGACGGTTGACCACCTTGCGCACCGGGCAGCCCATGTTGATGTCGAGCAGGTCGGGCCGCTTCTCGGCCGGCAGGTCCGACAGCATGCGCGCGGCGTCGGCCAGCACCGCCGGATCGGCGCCGAACAGCTGGATGCCGATCGGTCGCTCGTGCGACTCGAACGCGCAGTACTCCATCGTCGCGCGGCTGCCGCGCACGAGCCCGTCGGCCGACACCATCTCGGTGTACACGCCGGCCGCACCCTGCTCGCGGGCGAGCTGACGGAACGGCGAGTCGCTCACGCCCGCGAGCGGGGCCAGCAGGAACGGCGATTCGAACTCGACGGATCCGATCTTCATCGAGCCCTCATCTCCGGCGCAGCGGGTTCAGGTCCGCGTCGCGGCGACGCGCCCACTCGGCCACGTCCCCGAAGTGGTCGAACGGCAGGAACGGTCGGCCTTCTGCCCGGCACCACTCGGCGAGCCCGCCGCGCGCGAACACCGTGTCGGCCGCCTGCGCGCCGTGGCGGTCGGAGAGCCCGTCGCCCACCAGCACGGTGTGGAAACCCTGCGAGCGATAACGCCGCACGTGCTGTGCCTTGCAGTTGCCGCACGATTCGCACGCCGGGTCGGCGAACGGGAACTCCACCTGCAGCCGGCCGTCCACGAACTCCACGTGGTTCGCGGCCCACGGCAGTGCGCCGAGCCCCGCGCGGTCGAGGTGGTCGCGCACGTAGAAGTCGAAGCCCTCGCTCACCACCATCACCGCGTCGCCACGGCCCAGCGCTTCGCGCGCGAACGGCGCGAAGTGCGGGTCGAGCTTGAAACGCCGCGCGAACGCGAGCGCCTCGTCCGACGTGGCCTTGACGAGCGCGGTCTGGCGCCGCGTCAGGTCGCGGTGCCCCATGCGGCCGGCGAGCCAGTCGGCGAGCAACTCGTCGCGCGAGGCGGCCCCGTCGGGCGAGTACGCATGCACGAACGCCGCGCCGATGTCCCGCGGCGAAATGGTGCCGTCGAAGTCACAGAGGTACGCCTGCGGCACGTCAGCGGCCTCCGGCGAGCGCGAACACGTCGCGCGGAACGCGCGCCTTCGACAGGATGCGGAGGGCGCGCTGCAGCGCGGCGTCGGAATCCGCGGCCACCGCGGCGGCCGCCGGCCCGCCGCGCACGCGCCGCGTGAGCTCGCGCGTCAGCATGCGCTCGACCACGGCCTGCTCGCGCGCGAACGCCGCGTCCTCGACCGCGTGCTTGTCCTGCACGAGCCACGCCCGGAACGCCGCGATCACTTCCGGCGTCGCGATCGCGTCGCCCGCGTGGACGCCACGGTTCCAGTGCTCGGCGAAGCGGAACGTCAGCCGGTGGCTCTCGATCTGCGTGGCGATCGGCCCGAGCGAGTCCGGCCCCACCGCCACGTCCGGAGTCACGCCGCCCCCGCCGATCACGCGGCGCCCGGCGGCGGTGCGGAACGTCGGTCGCGGCGCCGTGTCGGCCGGCGCACCGTGCGGCGAGGTCTCCTCGTCGTCCTCGCCATCGTCGTTCAGCGAATCCGACACGTCGGGATGGATCGCGCGCCCGCTCGGCGTGAAGTACCACGCCGTGGTCAGCTTGAGCGCGCCACCCGAGCCCTTCAGCGGGAACACGTTCTGCACCGAACCCTTGCCGAACGTGGTCTCGCCCACGATCACCGCGCGGTCGTGGTCCTGCAGCGCGCCCGCGAGGATCTCGGACGCCGACGCGCTGCCGCCGTCCACCAGCACCGCGATCGGCCAGTCGAGCACCGGCCGTGCGGACTCGGCGGCGTAGCGCCGGTCGGCCTCGGTCATGCGGCCCTTCGTGTACGTGACGAGCGCGCCCTTCGGCAGGAACAGCCCCGCGATCTCCACCGCGTCCTGCACCAGGCCGCCGGGATTGCCGCGCAGGTCGAGCACGAGCGAGCGGGCGCCCATCGCGCGCAGCGAGTCGATCGCCGCGCGTGTCTCGGCGGCCGAGTGCTCGGAGAAGCTCGCGATGCGCACCACGCCCACGTCGCGCGAGAGCAGCAGCTTGTACGGCACGGCCGGCGTCACCACGTGCGCGCGCTTCAGCGTGATCTCGTGCAGCTCGGTCTCGCCCGGGCGCGACAGCGACAGCGTCACGGGCTTGCCCGCTTCGCCGCGCAGGCGGTCCGCCAGTTCGTCGAGCCCCTGCGACCACGTCGGGTGGCCGTCCACTTTCACGATCACGTCGCCGGGCAGCAGCCCCGCCTCCCACGCCGGCGAGCCCTCGATGGGCGCGATCACCACGGGATAGCCGCCGCGCACGTCGACGTACGCGCCGATGCCGTCGAACGCGCCTTCGATGCTGCCGCGCAGGCTCTCGTATGCCGCGGGCGTCAGGTACTGCGAGTACGGATCGAGGTCGCGGACCATGCCCTTGAGCGCGCCGTCCATCAGCTTCGGCGGCTCCACCGGGTCCACGTAGTTCGCGCGCACGGCCTGCAGGACCTCGAGCAGCAGGTCGAACTGGCGATAGAAGCTGCCGGCCGCGTGCCCGCGACCCGCCGACCAACCGGCCACGAACAGCGTCGCCAACAGCACGCCGAGCAGCACGCGTCGTCGAGCCAAGGAGCCTCCGGAAAACCGATGGAAGACCGGTCCCGCGGCTGGGACCGGTGGGCGCGCGGATCGTGTTCCGTCGCACCCGGAGCGGGCCGGGATTCTAGCCTGTGCGCATCCGGTCGGGCGAGCCGATCCGACGAACGCCCCGGAACGGCCGTTTCAGCGGCCGGCCAGCACCCCTTCGGCGCGCAGCCGGGCCTCGAGTACGTCCCACAGCCGGGCCTCGATCTCCTCGGGCGACCGCGTGGCGTCCACCACGACGAACCGCGCGGGCTCCTCGGCGGCCAGTGCCAGGTAGCGGCGATGGACGCGCGCGTGGAAGTCGTCGGGCTCGCGGTCGAGGCGGTTCATCTCGCCGTCCTTCGTGCGCCGTTCGAGCCCCGTCTCGTGCGGGGTGTCGAGCAGGAACGTGACGTGCGGCTGCAGGCCGCCCGTGGCCGCGCGGTTCAGCGTGCGCAGCAGCGCGTCGTCGAGGCCGCGGCCGCCGCCCTGGTAGGCGAGCGTGGAGTCCGCGTAGCGGTCGCACAGCACCACGCGGCCCTCGGCGAGCGCGGGGCGGATCACCGTCTCCACGTGCTGCGCGCGCGAGGCCTCCAGCAGGAACACTTCGGCCAGCGAGGTCGGGCGCACCTGGCCGTCCAGCAGCAGCGCACGGACGCCCTCGGCGAGCGGCGTGCCGCCCGGCTCGCGCGTGAGGACCGGCTCGTGGCCGAGCGCCCGGAGGCGCCCGGCCAGCCGTTGGATCTGCGTGGACTTGCCCGAGCCCTCGCCGCCCTCGAGCGTGACGAAGTACCC
>JBGAMH010000115.1:0-13765 GCA_044223135.1 Candidatus Eiseniibacteriota bacterium
GCGAGGTCGCGGCGAGCAGCGCGCCGAGGTCGCCGGCCATGGACTCATCGGCGGCTCCGTCGGCCCCGTCCGCGCCATCTACCCGCGCTAGCGCGGGTGAAATTCCTTGGGAATCGGCCGATTTCGTTAACACGGCCACCCCGTCCCGCGGAAAGCGCACCGCCAGTTCCCGCACCAGCTCAGCCTTGCTCTGGTGCGAGGCCGCCGCCACCAGCTCGACGGCATTCTGCTCTGTCAGGTGGGGTTCGAGCAGGGCGAGCGCCGTCATGTGGAGGCGGCCGTCGGCCAGCGCGTCGAACAGGATCGGGAAGCGGCGAGCGAGGCGGGCCGCCTGCAGCCGACGCTGGGCCCCGTCCTCCGAGTAGCCCAGCTCCCGGACGCAGTACACGAACATCGACGAGCACGCCTGGTCCCGGTACAGCTGCCGGGCGTCGAACTCGGCGATGTGCGCGAGCACGGCGGCAGTGGCCGTGCGCTCCACCGGCACCGCCGCGAGCAGGCCCTTCTGAACGTCGTGGTCTTCCAGGTGCGACAGCGTGTAGCTCGGCATCGCGGAACTCGCGTCGGGGGCGAGTCGTCGCGGGGACACTCACTTCATAGCACGAGCATTTTCGAGTGCGTCACGCGCCCGCACGCCGCGAAACGAAGCGCTTCACGACAACGCGCGAACGAAGAGCGCCGCGAGCGTAACCACGGGCGCCCGCGGCGCTCAGGCGCCGGGTCGTGAGAGGTGTCTTGGCTTCCGCCGAGTGGATCGCGGAATCACGTCAACAGGGAAAATTCCGAAGCGTCCTAGGGAGACTGCCGCCACCCCCGCGCGCCGTCCCCCGCGCTACTTCTTTCCCGTCTTCAGCTTCTCCCGCAGGAACGCCACCGTGCGCGGCCAGGCCTTCTGAGTCGCGCGCAGGTTCGCGCCATCGCGGCCCGTCTGCTGGCGCAGGAAGCCCACATCGGTGTTCCACTCTCTGTTCGCCGAAGGGAGTGCGGGGGAGCGTATTTCACTTCCGCAGCGGGTCGATCGCGTCGAGTCTCTCGATCGAGAGTCATGCGCACGCGCTCGATGCTCACCGGTGTCGACCCGCGTGCTTCACATGTTGCGCTCCGCCGTGGCCTGTTCGCGCGTGAGGGCCCAGCAATCGCTGGTGTCCGTCGAGTGTGGACTTCCCCTCTCGATCCCGGGCTCCAGTTCCGTGTCTCGACCGCCCCCGAGGTCGAATCGGGTCGGGCTTGTCCGGATGGGTGACGCGCGGTCCCCCCGCGCCATGCGACTCGTCGAAGCCTCGCGCCCCCCGCGCGAGTTCCACGAGCACCACGCATTCGGAGGCCGCCATGCTTCGGCTCCAGAACCCCTCGGCGCTGCGCGGACCCGCTGTCCGCAGCGCCTTCACGATGCTGTTCGCCCTCGCGATGACGTTGGCCGTGCGTGACGCGAGCGCCTACGAGAAGGCGTATGCCTTCGTATTCCCGGTCGGCACGGAGTGGGAGCAGCCGACAAGCAGTTCGGGCAACCCCAACGGCTACACGATCTCCCAGGGCTTCTGCGTCTACCGCTCCGGCTCCGGGTATCACACGGGTACCGACCTCGCGAACGGATCCGGCGGTGGCGAGGTGCATGCGATCGCGAACGGGAAGATCGTCCAGAAGTCGAGCGGTACGGGCTGGGGCAACATGATCCGCATCGAGCACACGTTGACCGACGGCTCGATCTGGTACTCCCAGTACGGTCACATGCAGGACGGCAGCCTGACGGCCAAGGGGATCGGGTCCACCGTGCAGATGAGCGAACCCATCGGCAAGGTGGGGACGACCGGCAGCAGCACCGGCAATCACCTGCACATCGAGATCAAGACGAGCAACTCGGACGGCCCGGGCTATCTCTCGTCGCAGACATGCACGAGCAGCGGGTTCACCGACCCGCTGGCCTTCATCGCCGCCCGACTCTATTCGGGAGCGACCGCGAACTACTGGCAGTTCTCGACCAACGGGCAAAAGGAGGGCTGGACCACGCTGCCGTACGAGCAGGCGTGGTCGGTCGGGAGCGACTGGCTGATCGAGTCGATCGGCTCCAACACACGCATCTACAGTCCGTACATGAACCGCGTGCCGAACTCCAAGATCTACGTGAAGCTCCACATGGCCAACCAGAGCGCTTGCGCGGTCGCACAGTTCTACCTGCAGACCGTCAACGACCCATTCAACTCGACGATGGTCAAGCACTTCACGGCTCCGGCGAATGGGGCATGGGGGACGGTCGTCATCGCGGTAAAGGACGTGCCGGAGTACAACGTTCATGGCAACTGGCGCCGCTTCCGCATCCAGCTGCCCGGGACCAGTTGTGCCACCGGCAACTGGTACTTCGACTACATCCACTACGTCACCGACAACGTCTCCCCGGTGGTCCAATCGCTCGCGGTCAGCCCCTCCGGCTGGTCGGGCACCAATTCGTTCACGGCGACGTGGGGCGGTTGGGACGGGCCGGACGACGGCAGCGGCTACGGTTCCGGCATCGTGTCCTACGAGGTCAGCGTGAACGGGGGAGCGTTCGTGAACGTCGGCTCGGCGACCTCGTATGCGTTCACCGGAGCGCAATGCACGAACACGTTCACCGTGCGCGCCACCGACAAGGTCGGAAACGTGGGGCCCGAGTCGACGGTCCCGTTCTACCTCGACACCACGCCTCCGCAACCGATCACCGTGAGCGTGACGCCGACCAGTTGCACGAACAACAGCTCGTTCAACCTCGACCTCGGGCCGTGGACGGACAACTGCTGCTTCTCGCACAACGACTACCGCCTCGGTTCCGGCCCCTGGCAGTCCGTGAACCTCTCCTACTTCCAGATCCAGGCCTACCAGCTCGGGCAGAACGTCGTGGAGGCGGCGGCGGTGGATTGCGCCGGAAACAGGGGGCCGGCTCGGGCTGCGTACTTCTACTTCGACGACTCTCCGCCCGCAGCCTGCGTGCCGTCGGCGTCGCCGGCCAGTTGCTCCAGTTCGAACGCATTCACGTTCTCGTGGCCGGCCCCGGCGGAAGCCGGTTGCGGACTCGCGGGCTACGAGTACCAGGTCGAGTCGCAGCCGACCGTGTGGACCACGGGGAACACGGCGCAGGGCGCTCTCGCGGTGCATGAGGGCGCGAACACGTTCCGGGTGCGCGCCCGCGACGTAGCGGGCAATTGGGGTGCCTGGGGCAGTACCGCGTTCTGCTGGGACGGGACCGGGCCCGCATCGACCGTTCTCGTCGCGAACCCCGTCGTGACCACCAGCTCGGTCGGTGTCACGTGGCGTAGCACCGACGCGCTTTCGCCCGTGACCGCCTTCGACGTCGAGTTCCGCGATTCGACCGATGCCACGTGGGATTCCTGGTTCACCGGCACGTCGGACACGTCCGCGGTCTTCGGGCCGACTCAGCCGATCGCGCCGACCCCGGGGCACGCGTACTTCTTCCGCGCGCGTGCCACCGACGGCGCCGGAAACGTGGGCGCCTACTCGGCGGGGGACGCCGTCGTGCGCTTTGCGTATCCAGCGCCGCTCTCCTGGACCGACGTCACGCCTCCGGAACTCCAGGCGCGCAGTGACTGGCGGGGTGTCGCGTGGGGCGACTTCGACGGCGACGGCGCGCCCGACCTCTGCGCGGGATTGCGTGGGGGTGGGGCGAAGCTGTTCCACAACACCGGGGCCGGCTCCTTCGAACTGGTGCCACAGGAAGACCTGGCCTCGCTCGTGGACGTGCGCTCGTGCGCCTGGGCCGACTTCGACAAGGACGGTGACCTCGACCTGGTCGTGGTCGCGTCGAACGGCTGTTGCGTGCTTCGCAACGATCGGGAAACGGGGTGGGCGCGAATGCAGGGCCTGGTCTTCGACATCCTGTCGGCGACCGGAGCGGCATGGGGCGACTACGATCGCGACGGGTGGGTGGATCTCTTCGTCGCCACCGAGAACGCCGGCAACCACCTGATCCGGAATCTCGGTCACGGCCAGTTCGCCGAGGTCAGTTCGCCGGTGGTCGCGGCGCCGAGCAACGCACGGGGCGTGACTTGGGGGGATTACGATCGCGACGGTCGCCCGGACCTCTTCGTCGCCAACTGGAACCAGCCCAGCCGGCTCTTCCACAATCTCGGCAATGGCCAGTTCGAGAGCGTCTACCCGAACGTCGTCGGTGAAGGCGGACCGGGTACCGGCGGAAGCTGGGGCGACGCGGACGGTGATGGCGACCTCGATCTGTTCGCCACGCGAAACGGCGCGCCGAGCCGGCTCTTCCGCAATGACGGGGCCGGCGGGCTCGTCAGCGCGACGCCCGACTCGCTCGCGGCGCCCGTTGGCCTGAACGGGTGCGCGTGGGCGGACGCCGACGGTGACGGTTGGCTGGACCTCTACGCATCGAGCGACGGGCTGGACCGATTCTGGCTGGCCAAGCCCGTCTGGGGGTTCGAGGGGTTCCCCGCTCCCGTGCCCGGCGCGTCCGCGATCGGGCTCGGCGTCGCTTGGGCGGACATCGACGGTGACCTCGACCCGGACCTCGCGGTGGCGCACCCGGGGCAGGCGCTGCAAATCCTTCGGAACGACGACGTGTCGCCACGCCACTGGCTGAAGGTGCGCCTGCACGGTCTGATGTCGAACACGGCCGGTATCGGCGCGCGCATCAGCGTCCTGGCGGGGGGCATGCGGCAGCTCCGCGAGGTGAGTGGCGGCTCGGGCTACTACTCTCAGAACGAACTGCCCGCGATCTTCGGGCTCGGGAATGCCACGGTCGCGGACAGCGTGATCGTCGAGTGGCCGCGCGGTGTGCGCCAGGTCATGGCGGACGTGGCGGCGGGGCAGGTGGTGGACGTAGTCGAGGAGACCCCCGACGGAGCGTCGCTCGGATCGAGAGACGGCCGGCTCGCCCTGGCGGCGCCACGTCCGAATCCGACCGACGGTGTCACGCTCGTGCCCTTCACGCTTCCGATGCGCGCCGTCGTCTCGCTTCGCGTCTACGACGTGGGCGGGCGTCTCGTACGCACGCTGCTGGAGGGCCGGGAGTTCGGGCCGGGCCTGCAGTCCGTGCGATGGGACGGGCGCGGTGCGCTCGGTGAACGGCTCGCGGCGGGCGTGTATCACTGCCGACTGATCGTCGGCGGGCGAGCGCTCACTCGCCGCGTCGTGCTGCTCGACGCGGTCCGCTGAGACGACGCGGGGGTGGCGAGACGTCATCGCCACCCCCGCGCGCCGTCCCCCGCGCTACTTCTTTCCCGTCTTCAGCTTCTCCCGCAGGAACGCCACCGTGCGCGGCCAGGCCTTCTGCGTCGCGCGCAGGTTCGCGCCGTCGCGGCCCGTCTGCTGGCGCAGGAAGCCGTGGCCCGCGCCTTCGAGCACCACCGCTTCGTAGCTCTTCTTCGCGGCCTTCGCCACGCGCTCGGCGGGCGGGATCGTGGCGTTCACGCGCGCGTCGTCGCCGCCGTAGAAGCCCAGCACCGGCGCGTGCAGCCGTGTCACCGCCGCACTGTCGGGCGACGTGCCGTAGTAGACGACCGCCGCGTCGAGCGGGCCCGGCATCGTCGCGACGGAGAAGCTCCAGGCGCCGCCCCAGCAGAAGCCCACGGTGCCCACGCGCCCGTTCGCGGCCGGCTCCTTCGTGGCCCACGCGCGCACCGCGTCGAGCCGCCGTGCGCCCATGTCGCGCGTGATGCGTCGCACCATCGCCACCACGCTGTCACGGCTCGCCGCCGACTCGGTGCCGCCGCCGTTCGGGCCCAGGCCCGTCACCAGGTCCGGCACCACCGCGATGAAGCCCTCGGCCGCCAGCTGGTCGGCCACGCCGCGGATCCAGTCCGACAGTCCGAAGATCTCGTGGATCAGGATCACGACGCCCGCCTTGTCGGGGCGCTCGGGATACGACACCCACGCGCGCAACGTCACGTCGCCCGGCACCGCGATGTCGATGTACTCGCCGTGCCGCGGCGTGTGGTTGAGCGCGTCGAGCGCGGCGTCCTCGCCGGGGGGCAGGCTGGGATCGCGCGTCGCGGGCGCGGCCGCGGGCGTGGCGGGCGCCTCGTGCATGTGCCCTTCGTGCTGGGCGAGGGCGGCGGCGGGGGCAAGCGTGAGCAGCGCGGCGAGCAGGACGGGAGCAGGGCGCATGGGGTTCCTCCGGGTTCGGCCTCGGTATCGGAAGCCCAAGCTAGACAACGCGCTCGGGCAGGTCCAGCACTCGCTTCGCGGCGCGGTGCGGTGCCCGGGCGGGCCGTTCGCCCCTGCTGCACGCCGCGCGGACGCGCGATCCGTGCGGTTTCGCGGGCCGCGGTCGTTGGGAGAGCGGGCCCCGACGGCCGGGGTCCGTCATCGCGGGAGATTCCATGCGCGGTTCGCGAGTTCTGCTCCTGAGCTTCCTCCTCGGCGTCGCGGCGCTCGTTCCCCCGGCGCACGCGGGCCAGCCCGCGCACGACGACGACGTGGTCGTGACCACCGGTCCGTCGCTCGCCTCGCCCTACGCGATCGACCTGGCCACCAGCGACGGCGCCGCCGTGTTCGCCGCGGTGCAGGTGGACGACGCCACGAACGGACCCGGCGTGCGCGTGTACTCGTCCCCGGATCGCGGCCTCCACTGGAGCCAGGTCCACGTGTTCGCCGACGCGGATGGCGATCCCGCCACGGGCTACTCCGATCCCGCGCTGTACTTCATGTCCGGCGCCAACCCCACGCTGCACGTGGTCATGCGCCACGACGCGGTGCTGTTCGGCACGCCGATCAGCACGATCGAACTGCAGAAGGCGTCCTACGGCGAGCCGTTCCTCGGCAGCTTCACCGGCTTCACCGTGATCGCCGCCACCGACGTGACGTACCGCCATCCCGACATCGCCGGCGACGACGTGACCGGCGGGGCGAAGCTGTTCGTCACGTGCGAGGGCCTCGACGGCACCGGCACCGACGTGTGGGTGATCCGTTCGCTCGACAACGGCAGCACGTGGCAGGCGGGCTACAAGATCGCCGAGGTCACCAGCATCCTGGGCGGAAACGAGCGGTATCCGCGGATCACGTGCGGCCGCACCGGCTTCGTGCACGTGGCGTGGGCGCGCCACCCGTTCCTCGGCGCCCCGCACATCAGCTATCGCCGCGCGAACGGCTCGGCCGCGAGCATCGCGAACTGGTTCGGCACCGTGACCGCCGCCGACAGCGCGTGGGCGCCGTCGCTGGGCGCGTCGTCCGACGGCCACGTGCTGATCGCCGGGCTCTCGAACCGCTTCGGCCCCGGCCACGTGTTCGCCACGTTCAGCAGCGACGGCGCCAACGTGCAGACGCTGGCGTTCCCGAACCTGCGTGGCGCGCCCGACGTGAAGGCGTTGCCCGCGTCGCGCGGCTGGATCACGTCGCACCACGAGCCGGGCGGGCAGGTCGTCGTGGCCACGCGGAACCTCGACGTGAACGCGTCGCTCGCCTTCCAGGACACCGTGAGCAACGCGCTGTATCCATGGACCGCCGACGACCGCGTGCCCGTCGACATCGCGAGCGAACTCGTGCAGTCGCCCGCCGCGCTGTGGCTGCGCGCCGGCGCGACCGGCGCCGACACGGTGTTCTTCGACGCGACCTACCGCGCGCACGGCGGCTTCGGCGAGCGCGCGTCGCGCACGTTCTTCACGCCGCCGAAGACGCCGCCCACGCTCGCGAACCTGGACGACGATCCGGCGCTCGAGATCGTCTACGCCGACACGCTCGGCCAGGTGTGGGCGCGCAACGGCGACGGCAGCGCGCTCGCGGGCTGGCCGCGCAGCGTGGGGCCGCTGCGTCCGCGCGCGTCGATCGCGGTGGGCGACCTCGACGGCGACGGCCGCAACGAAGTCGTCGCGGGCACCGCAGGCGGCGGCGTGTGGGCCATGAACCGCACCGGCGCCGTGCTGCCCGGCTTCCCCAAGACGGTGAATTCGCTGCACCCCTGCTGGGTGTCGCTCGGCGACCTGCAGGGGGACTCGCGCCTCGAGATCGTGGCGTGCGCCGGCAACCAGGTGCACGTGCTCGACGCCGGCGCGAACGAGATGCCCGGATTCCCCGCGTTCACCACGACCGGCTTCGACATCCCGAGTCCCGCCGCGATCGGCGACGTGGACGCCGACGGCTCGCGCGACCTCGTGGTGCTTTCCGACATGAACATCCGCTGGCTGCGCGCCGACGGCACGCTGGGCTCGATCCGCAACGTGGGCGGCTCCGCGCTCCGCTCGCCCGTGGCGCTCGCGGACGTCGACGGCAACGGCGACCTCGAAGCGCTGTTCCGGTCCGACGGCGGGCTCGTGTTCCTCACCGACCACACCGCGTTCGCGAACCGCGCGGGCTGGCCCGTGACCGGCGCCGCCTCCGCGAGCAACGCCGGTGCGATCTTCGGGCGCTTCACGTCGGGCGACACGCACGCCGTCGCGTGGGCGGATACCACGCTGCACGTGCGCACGAACGCCGGCGTGCAGCCGGCCACGTTCACGCCCCGGCCCGGCGCGCCGGCGTCCTCGTGCGGCCTCGTGGCCGGCGACCTGGACGGCGGCTACACCGTCCCCGCCGTACTCGCGTTCGGCGACGACGACCCGTTCATGCAGGTGTTCACCTCCGCCGGCGGCCCCGAGTGGGGCTGGCCCACGTACGTGGGCTACGGCACCGACTACGACGCCGGCATCGGCGACGTGGACGGCGACGGATGGCCCGAGCTCGTGCAGCTGCATCGCGGCGGCATGATCGTGTGGGACATGGTGGGCGCGACGACCATGCCCACCTCTCCCGGCTCGTGGCCCATGTACGGCTACGACGCCGCGCACTCGTTCTGCTACGAGTGCGAGACCTCGCACACCACCGACGCGCCCGCCGGCACCGCGGCGGCCCGGCTGCGGCTGGCCGCGCCCTCGCCGAACCCCTCGCGCGGCGCGACCACGCTGGCGTTCGAGCTGCCACGCTCCGGAGAGGTCGCGCTCGACGTGTACGACCTCGCCGGCCGTCACGTGCGCTCGCTCGCGAGCGGCGCGCACGCCGCGGGCGCGCACCGCGCCACGTGGGACGGACGCGACGCGTCCGGCGCCGCGAGCCGGCCCGGCGTGTACCTGGTGCGACTCGCGCTGGCCGGCGCGGGCGACGTGCGCGCGAAGCTCGTGCGCGTGGAGTAGCGCGCGGGCGCCTCGTGCACGGGCACGTCGCGCCACGACGCGAAGCGGCACCGAGGCGGCGGGGCGCGCCCCCCGCCGCTTCGCGCTTCGGCGCGGGCGCATCGAGCGCTATCTTGCGCGGGCACGTTCCGCCACCGGGAGGGATCCCATGCTCGCGCCGTTCGCCCGTCCGCTGCGCCCCGCCACGCTCGCCGCCCTGCTGCTGGCCGCGCTCGCGTGCGCCTCGTGCTCGCCCGCCGCGTGGATCGCCGGCGGCGGGCTCGCGATCCTGCCGGCCACGCGGCTGAACCACCTCTACAACCACACGTACGCGCCGGGCAGCAACGTCGTGGCCGTCACCGAGACGCCCGTGCCCGTGCGGCTGTCCACGGTGGAATGCGACGAGCACGGCTGGTTCCGCGATCCCACGCAGGCGCGCGCCATCCTCGACAGTCTGCAGGCCATGGCGCGCACGCGGAACACCGCGGTCGTGCTGTACGTGCACGGCTGGCGCCACGACGCGTCGCGCAAGGACTCCGACCTGCGCGCGTTCCGCTCGACGCTGCACTACCTGGGGGAGGCGCTGCAGCGCGACACGCTGCAGCAGATCCGCCGCCAGATGACCGGCGATCCCGCGGCCGCCGTGTACGGCATCTACGTGGGCTGGCGCGGCAAGGCGTGGCCCGAGATCCCGGTGACCGCGATCAACGCGATCAACTACCCGATCTACTTCACGTTCTGGACGCGCAAGGCCGCCGCCGGGCGCGTGGGACGCGGCGACCTCGCGTCGTTCGTGCGCGAGCTCGACGCGCTGCAGCGCGCCACGAACGCGCACGACAACAAGGTGATGAGCCTGGTGCTGATCGGCCACAGCTTCGGTGGCCACGCGCTGTTCGACGCCACGCGCGAGGCGCTCGAGCGCAGCCTCGCGGCCAGCATCACCGGCGCCGCCAGCCCGCAGGACGGCGGCACCGGGCAGCGGCTGCACCATGCGCTCACCGCGCCGCCCGACTCGTGCCGGCGTCTCGTGCGCGGGCTCGGCGACCTCGTGGTGCTGATCAACCCCGCGATCGAGGCCGCGAGCTACCGGCGCATCGACCAGCTCGTGCGCGGCACGAAGTTCCGGCCCGACCAGACGCCGGTGCTGGCCGTCGTGTCGGCCGAGAACGACGCCGCGCGCAACACGCTGTTCACGCTGGGGCGGTACGTGTCGCACTTCGGCGTCGCCGTGCAGAGCGACGAGCAGGCCCGCATGCTCGGTCACGCGCTCGGCAGCTGGCCGCCGCAGGTGACGCACCGCCTGCGCCTCGCGCACGACTCGCCCGAGAACCGGCGCCGCGCCGCGCAGCTGCTGCTCGACCTCGAGCCCGCCGGGCTGCCCGAATCCGGCGCCGGCCGGCGCGAGGCCACGCGCAAGGTGGTGCAGCAGATGAAGCGCGGCGTGCCGGGGCCGCCCGCCGAAACGGGCTTCCTCACGCTGGAAGCCAGCCCCACGCGCGACCGCCGGGGCGCGCTGCTGCCGCTGCCGGCCACGCCGCCGGCGGTGGTGGTTCGCACCGACCGCACGGTGATCAACAACCACAGCGACTTCTTCCGCGTGGAGTTCACGCGCTGGCTGATCGACTTCGTGCTCGACACGCAGCGCTACCGCATCGAGCAGGCGATCAAGGCCGGGCCGGGGTCCGTGAACGAGTAGCCGCGAATTCCCCGAGACGCGCGCCGGCGGCTCGGGCATGATGCGCGGGACCCCGCTTCCACCACCCGTCGGTCACGCCGCCCCGCGGCGCCGATCGGTGACGCCCCCACGGAGACCGCTTGAACCCCACCCACGAGAAGCGCGCGCTCGCCGTCGTGCTCAGCGCGCTGCTCATCGACACCATCGGCTTCGGCATCGTGATCCCGGTGATGCCCGACCTGATCACGTCGCTCACGCACACCACGCTCGGCGAGGCGGCGCGCCTTTCGGGCTGGCTCATGGGCGTGTTCGCCGCCATGCAGTTCCTGTTCGGGCCCGTGATGGGCGGGCTCGGCGACCGCTTCGGCCGCCGGCCCGTGCTGCTCACCAGCATGCTGGCGTTCGGGCTCGACTACCTGGTGATGGGACTCGCGCCCACGTTCGGCTGGCTGTTCGTGAGCCGCGCCGTGGCCGGCGTCGCCGGCGCCACGTTCGTGCCCGCGAGCGCCTACATCGCCGACGTCACGCCGCCCGAACGTCGCGCGCAGAACTTCGGCCTGATCGGCGCCGCGTTCGGCCTGGGCTTCACGATCGGCCCCGCGCTCGGCGGCCTGCTCGGCAGCTTCGGGCCGCGGGCGCCGTTCTTCGTGGCCGCCGGCCTGGCGCTGGCGAACGCGACCGCCGGCTGGTTCCTGCTGCCCGAGTCGCTCGCGCCCGAGCGCCGGCGCGCGTTCGACCTGCGGCGAGCGAACCCGTTCGGTACGTTCGCGTCGCTCGCGCGCCACAAGGGCGCGACCCCGCTGTTCGCGGCGTGGTTCCTGTGGATGCTGGCGCACCAGTCGTATCCCGCGACATGGGCGTTCTACTCGCGGCTCCGGTTCGGCTGGACCGATCACGAGGTCGGCCTGTCGCTGTCCTTCGCGGGCGTGACGATGGCGCTCGCGCAGGCGTTCCTCACGCGCCGGCTGATCCCGAAGCTCGGCGAGAAGCGCGCGATCCTGATGGGCCTGTCCATGGGCGCGTGCGGGTTCCTCGCGAACGCGTTCGTGCCGTACGGCTGGATGGCCTACGTGGTGATGGCGGTGTTCGCGCTGCAGGGCCTGGTGTTCCCGAGCATGAACTCCACGCTGTCGCGCGCCGTGCCGCCGAGCGAGCAGGGCGAGCTGCAGGGCGGCGTCGCCAGCCTGCAGAGCATCGCGGCCATCGTCGGGCCGCCGGTGCTCACCGGCGCGTTCGCCACGTTCTCGCGGCCCGACGCTCGCCCGCACTTCCCGGGCGCCGCGTACGCGCTCGCCTCGGCGCTGTCGGTGTGCTCCATGGCGATCGTGGCATGGCTCGCGCGCGGCGTGTTCGTGCGCCGCGAGGCGCCGGCCCCGGAGCCGCCCCCGGCCTGAACGCGTCGGGCCCGCTCGATCGAGCGGGCCCGTGCGATGCGTGAGCGAGTGGTGGGTGGGGAGATCAGTACGATTCGTACCCGCCGTCGGTGCCGGTGCGGGCGGCGACGGGTGCGGGAGCGGGCTTGCGCCCGAACCGCGGCAGCTTCGTGATCGTGCCGGTCGTGGGACGCGCGGCCGGCGGCGCCGCCGCCGCGCTCACGTGCGAGCCGTTGTCGAGCTTGAAGTGCGCGACCAGGCTCTTCATCTCGCGGGCCTGCGCCGCCAGGTTCTCGGCCGTGGCGTTCAGCTCCTCGGTCTGCGAGGCGTTCGACTGCGTGACGTGGTCCATCGCCGAGACCGCCGTGGTCACCTGGTCGATGCCGATGGACTGCTCCTTCGACGCGGCGGCGATCTCGCCGACGATGTCGGTGACGCGCTTCACCGAGCCGACGATCTCCTCGAGCGTGCGGCCCGAGTCGCTCACCAGCGCGGAGCCGCCCTCGACCTTGCGGACGGAGTCCTGGATCAGCGACTTGATCTCCTTGGCGGCGGAGGCGGAGCGCTGGGCGAGGTTGCGCACCTCGCCGGCGACGACCGCGAAGCCGCGCCCCTGCTCACCGGCGCGGGCGGCCTCGACGGCGGCGTTCAGCGCGAGCAGGTTGGTCTGGAAGGCGATCTCGTCGATGGTGGTGATGATGTCGGCGATCTGCTTGGACGAGGCGTTGATCTCGGCCATGGCGTGGATCGCGTTGCTGACGACGGCGCCGCCGCGCTCGGCGATGTCGCGGGAGCCGGAGGCGAGCTGGTTGGCCTGCTGGGCGCTGTCGGCGTTCTGCTTCACGGTGGACGTGAGCTCCTCGAGGCTGGCGGCGGTCTCTTCGAGGCTCGACGCCTGTTCCTGCGCACCCGACGAGATCTCCTGCGCGCCCGCCGACAGCTGTTCCGCCGCGCTCGCCACGCCGTCGGCGGTGGCGCGCATGCCGGTCATCGCGTCGCGGATGCTGGCGCACGCCTTGTTCAGCGACGTCGACAGCTGGCCCACCTCGTCGTGCGCGGTCACCACCACGTGCTGCGTGAGGTCGCCGGCCGCGAGCCCTTCGAGTGCCTTCGCGGCGGTCACGAGCGGCCGCGAGATGATCCGGGAGATGAAGATGCCGAGCAGCGTGGACACGAGCGCGCCGAACAGGATCATGCCGATCATGACCAGGCGGGCGCTGCTGCGCAGCGCGTCGGTCTCCTTCGCGAGGACGCGCACGCGTGCCAGCTTGTTCTCGCGGATCGCGTCGATGTGCGTCGCGATCGCGCTCGCCATCTGCCAGGTCTCGCGGAGCCGCGCACTCGCCAGGTCCGGACGTCCGTGCAGGGCGAACTGGCCGGCGCCGCGCATCGACTCCTTCCATGGCGGCAGCTGCGCCCGCAGGTCGGCCGCTTCCTTCTTGGCCTCGGGCGACACGAGCGTGCGCTCGCACTCGGCCAGGTGCACGTCGATGTCGGCCATCGAAGAGTCCGCGTCGGTGAGGTAGCGCCGGATCTCCTCGGGGTCCGTCTCCAGCACGGCCTGCCGGATGGCGCGGCCCGTCTTCACCATCTCCACCTCGAGCTGCAGCACCGCCACGGTGCCGGGG
>JBGAMH010000116.1:0-13724 GCA_044223135.1 Candidatus Eiseniibacteriota bacterium
CATTGCGGCCTGGCCCGACAGCGGCGAGGCCGCGAGCGGGCGCGCGACGGCCGGGTCGTCCTGGATCGCGAACGGCTCGCTCGGCGGCAGGTCGTACTCGCCGTCGCGCGTGCCCACGCGCAGACGCAGCCGGGCATGGGTCGCACCCAGGGCCGGCACGCGCCATTCGAACCGGCTCGTCAGGCCCGGCAACTCGGGCGAGATCCGGCGCCAGGGCCCGCCGTCCACGGACAGCTCGAGCTCGAGCTCCTCCACGGACGGGTCGTCGAGCCGCCAGCGCAACTCCACCACGTCGCCGGCGCGCACTCCCGCAGGCCCCGGCAGCCCGGCGATCGCGGGGCCGGTCGGGAGCTCCACCGCCGCCCGCGCCGGAAGGGCGCTGACGAAGGCGAGCGCGGCCAGCATCAGCGCGATCATCGTGGGGAGAACTCGACGCATGGGGGAACGCTCCGGGGCGGCACCGCGTGTGGGCGGGGGAATGTAGCGCATGCCCCCACCGGCAGCCGAGGGCGAAAGGCGACGGCCGGCTTGGATCCCCGGGGCCCCGGAGGCTACCTTCGCCGCCCCATGACCAGCGCTGCCCCCAGCCTTCCGGTCGCCGAACGCGCGCGCACGTACGCCTCGTTCGTGCGCTTCGAGCACACGCTGTTCTCGCTGCCGCTCATCCTGGCCGGCGTGTTCAGCGTGCCCGGGCCGGCGCTCACCGTGGTGCGCTGGCTGCTGGTGGCGCTCGCGGCCGTGGGCGCGCGGACGGCGGCCATGAGCCTGAACCGGCTGATCGACCGCGGCATCGACGCGCGCAACCCGCGCACGAAGGTGCGTGAGCTGCCGAGTGGCAGGATGAAGACCGCCGAGGGCGTGGCGCTGCTCGTGGTGAGCACGGCCGTCTACCTGGCGGCCTGCGCGGCGCTGGGCCCGTGGTTCCTGAAGGTGGCCGTCGTGCCGCTGGCGGTGTTCACCGTGTACCCGTACCTCAAGCGCTTCACGCCGTTCTGCCACGTGGGCGTGGGCGCCGGGCTGGCGCTGGCGCCGCTCGCGGGCTACGCGGCCGCGCACCCCGACCTCGCGCTCTGGCGTCCGGCGGTGACGCTGGCGGTGTTCGCGCTGTGCTGGGTGACGGGATTCGACGTGATCTACGCGACGCTCGACGAGGACTTCGACCGCTCGGCGGGCGTGCACTCGATGGTGGTGTGGCTCGGCCGGGAGCGCGCCCTGCGCGTGTCGGCGGTGCTGCACGCGGCCGCGGCGCTGGCGCTCGGGTGGGTGGCGGTGGAGATGCTGGGCGGCCCGGGCGCCGCCGCCGTGGCGCTGGCCCGGCCGTGGGGCGCGCTGGCCGCGCTGCTCTACGCGGGCACGCTGGTGGCGCTGTTCCTGGAGCAGCGCTGGGCCGAGAACGTGAACCTCGCGTTCTTCAAGATCAACGTGTGGGTGGGCGCGATGGTGCTGGCGATCGTGCTCGCCACGCGGCTGGCCGCGGGAGGCTTCTGACGTGGCGCGCTACCTGATCGGCATGACCGGCGCTTCGGGCGCCGTGCACGCGGTGGACTTCGTGAAGCGCTGCCCCGGCGAGAAGTACCTCGTGATGAGCGACTGGGCGCGGCACGTGCTGCACGAGGAGACCGGGCTCAAGCCCAGCGATCTCGAGCCGCACGTGAAGCGCACGTTCGCGGACACCGACCTGGCCGCACCGTTCGCCTCGGGCAGCAACCGGCACGACGGCATGGTCATCCTGCCGTGCAGCACGAGCACGCTCGCCAAGATCGCGTGCGGCATTGCCGACACGCTCATCACGCGCGCGGCATCGGTGGCGCTCAAGGAGCGCATGCGGCTGGTGATCGGCCTGCGCGAGACGCCGCTGTCGAGCATCGCGCTCGAGAACGCGCTCAAGCTGTCGCGCGAGGGCGTCGTGATCATGCCGCTCTGCACGCCGTGGTACCGCGAGCCGCAGACGATGTCCGACGCCGTGGCGGGCTTCACGAGCAAGCTGCTGGCGCTGCTCGGCGAGCCGGCCGGCGAAGGCTGGCGCGAGCGCGAGCTGGAATAGCGCGGCGGCCCGACGCGCGTCGCGCCGGGCCGCCACTCATGTTCGCGGAGCCCGCCTAGTACCGCACCGTCACGCTGCCCGTCACGCGGCGCGGCGCGGAGACGTAGAACTGCGAGTCGCCGATGTCGCTCTCGCTGACCGGGTGGCGATCGTCGCCCAGGTTGCGACCGGTCACCGCCACGCGCACGGGGCCGTGTTCCCAGCTCGCACCGGCATCCCATTCCTCGTAGGCCGGCGTCCAGAACGTGTTGCGCCGCGTCAGCGGGCGATCGCCCTGGTGACGGATCGCGGCCCACACCGCGGCGCCGCACGGCGCGCGGTAGGCAGCCGAAGCGTTCCAGAGCTCCTCCGGCACCAGCTCCAGCCGCTTGCCCGCCACGTTCCGCAGCTGCCCGTCGGGCGTCACGAACGTGAACTGCACGAAGCGCGCGTCGTGGTGCGCGTAGCCCGCGTTCAGCGTCAGGCCCGGGACCGCGGCCGGGGCCACGTTCGCGCTCAGCTCCCAGCCCTTGAAGCGCTCGTGACCGGCGTTCAGCAGCTCGATCACGTCGCCGGGGCCCAGGTTCGACACGACCATGTTGTGGAAGTCCATCTGGAAGATCGACGCCTCCAGTCCGAGCTGGTCGTCGAGCGCGGACGCCTTGAGCCCGCCCTCCAGCGAGTGCGTGCGCTCGGGATCGAGGATCTCGGCCGCCTCGGCCTCGGTCAGGTTCGGGGCCGCCGGCTTGAACGAGCTCTTCCAGTTGCCGAACAGGTTCAGCGCGCCCAGCTCGGGCACGTTGGACGGCGCCAGCCGCAGCACCGCGCCGAGGTCGCCCGACCACGCCTGCGTGCTCTTCTCGTCCGTCGCGCCTTCGGATTCGAGGCCGCCTTCGGTCATGCCCACTTCGAGGCTCTCGTTCGTGGCGTCGAAGCGGCCGCCGCCCGAAATCGTCACGCGCGCGTGCGGCGTCCACTCGTCGTGCGCGTAGAGCCCGAAGAACGTGCGCTCGTCCTCGAAGTCGCGTGTGTCGCCCACCGGCACGCTCTCGGCGCCCGGCATCGACGGGTAGTTCGTCAGTGACTGGTCGAAGTCGAACCCCTTGCCGTCGCCCTTCGTGCTGCCGAACGTGAGCGACGCGCCCGTCACCAGTTCGTGCGAGCCGGCCGCCTGGAACGGCGCGATCCAGCGCAGGTCGTCGAACACCGTCGTCTCCGTGGGCTCCAGCTTCACGCCCTCGGAGCCCACCGTGTCGGCGGTCGGGAAGTCCATGAAGAAGCTGCGCAGGAACGTCTGCCGGTCGTGCGTGACGCCGAACGTGTTCTCGAGCCGGCTCGCCCACGGCGCCGGCGACTCCGCGCGCAGCGCCGCCGTCAGCACGCGGTGCTCCACGTGTGCGCCGAGCACCGCGTAGTTGCGGTCGAGCACGAAGTTCGGCAGCACCTCGCCCGCGTCGTACGGCAGCGGCGTGCCCCAGCGCTGGTCGTCGCGGTACGCCTGCAGGTCGAGCGACAGCTTCCGCTCGCCGAACGCCCGCGACAGCCGGAGCGTGCCGCGGTCCAGCGAACTGCCCGCGCGGTCCTGCCAGCCGTCGTCGCGCGACGACGCGACCGACGCGCGCAGCGCCGTGCCGTCGGCGAGCTGCCCGCCCCACGTGGCGTCGCCGTTCAGCGCGCCGAACGTGCCGCCGCCCAGCGTGACCGTGTTCGCCGCGCCCTGCGCGCCGCGCGTGATCACGTGGATCGCGCCGGCGAACGCCGACACGCCGTACAGCGAACCCTGCGGGCCCTTCAGGATCTCGATGCGCTCGATGTCCTCCACCGGGATCTGCGACAGCGACGGGTTGAACGGTCCGCCCACCGGCACGCCGTCCACGGTCACGAGCAGCGCGTCGAATTCCTTGAGTCCCCAGACGCCGATGTTCGGGAAGCGCGCGCCGTTGTCGGAGCCGTCGCCCGTGTCCAGGCCGGGCACGTTGATGAGCGCGTCGGCGAGCGTGCGCGCGCCGGTGCGGCGCAACTCGGCGCCGCTCACCACGTCGGCGCTGCCGGCCACGTCGAGCCGCGCGCGCGTGGTCTTGGTGGCGGTCACCACGACCCGGTACTTCTCGGGATCGTGCTTCATCGTGAGCGTGTCGCTCTGCTCGGCGCGCGCAGCGGGCGCGAAGGCGGCAACGAACAGGCACGCGGCGGCGAGCCGCGCGAACGGGAATCGCATGGGAAGTCACTCCGTGTGTCGGGCGGCACGGCCGAAGCCGGTGCCACGGGATACGTCGGGCGCGCGAGCGCGCGCGGGATCGGGGCGTGTCGGAGGGGCGCGCGCCGATCAGTTCCGCAGCGGGCGGAACGCGGGAGTGACGTGGAGCGAGGGAAGCGGTGCTTCGTCGCGGGCGCCGGTGGCGACGATCAGGCCGAGCGAGGTGCCGCACGCCGGGGCCGGCGCCGCCGGCACGCGGACGTCTTCCTCGATGTCGGCGTCGCACTCGGCGTGGGCCTGGTACGTGGCCGTGCCGAGGCGGCCACCCAGCGGCGCGCGGCCGTGGAACGCCACGCGTGCGTCCTGCAGGGCTTCGACCGGTCGCGGCATGCGCCCCGCGGGATCGATCACGAACGCCTGCGAGCGCGCCACTTCGCGCTCGCCGTGTTCGGAGCCGGCGCACAGCCGGAGCACCGCTCGGTGACCGACGCCCGCGGGGGCGCGCCAGGCGGCGTGCCCGTCGAGCGCCATGCGTTCCGAGGAGGCGCGCAGCCAGGGACCGCCGTCGAGCGAAACCTCCAGTTCCACTTCGTAGGTCCCCGCCGGCAGGTCGGACCAGCGCACGTCCACGCTCGAGGCCGCCGGCACGTGCGCGGGCACGCCTTCGAGCCGCGCGGCACGAGCGGCGTGCGGCGCGGCGAGGATCGCCAGGGCGAGCAGGAAGAGGAGCAGGGAGCGCATGCGGGTCGGAGCGGTCGCGAAGTCTTGCACGCGAAGCCCGCCCGGAGCCACGCCGGAATTGGCGCGGTCGCCCGGCGCGGCTGGCGCCTGCCCGAGCGCGCGGCTAGGCTCCCCGACCGCCCGGGGCGCGAACGCCTTCGCAGGACTCCGGGCCCACCTGCTCGCGCATGCCGCCCGCGCGAATGTCGCATCCACGGAGAGCCATGAGCTTCCGCACGCTTCGCGAATTCCTCGACGTCTGCCAGGCCAACGGCGATCTGAAACGCGTCACGCGCGAGGTGGACTGGCAGTACGAGGTCACCGACATCGCCTGCCGCGAAGCGAAGCAGGAAGGCCCCGCGCTGCTGTTCGAGAACGTCCGCGGCTCGAAGTTCCCGCTCGCGGTGAACGTGCTGGCCGCGCACCGCCGGATCGAGTGGGCCCTGGGCCGCACGCCGAAGTCGGTCGGCGCCGAGATCGAGGAGATCTTCCACGCGCTGCCGCCCAAGAAGCTGTCGGACCTGTGGGCGCTGCGTGGCTCGCTGCCGCGCGTGCTGGCGAGCCGGCCCGCGCACGTGGGCCGCGCGCCCGTGCAGGAGCACTCGCTCGGCCCCGACCTGGCGCCGCTGCCGATACTCCAGCTGTGGCCGAAGGACGGCGGGCGGTTCGTCACGTTTCCGCTGGTGTTCACCGAGGACCCCGACACGCACAAGCGGAACCTCGGCCTGTACCGCATCCACGTCTACGACGCGAAGACCACCGGCATGCACTGGCAGATCGGCAAGGGCGGCGGCTTCCACTTCCACAAGGCCGAGAAGCGCGGGCAGGCGCTGGAGGTGGCGATCGGCGTGGGCGCCGATCCCGCCACGCTGTTGGCCGGCGTCGCCCCGCTGCCCGAGGGCATCGACGAGCTCGCTTTCGCCGGCTTCCTGCGCGGCCGCCCCACGCGCATGGCCCGCGCCACCACGCTGTCCATGAGCGTGCCCGCCGACGCCGAGTTCGTGATCGAGGGCGTGGTGCCCGCCGGCGAGCGCCGCACCGAGGGCCCGTTCGGCGACCACTTCGGCCACTACTCGCACGCCGCGCCGTTCCCGGTGTTCCACGTGAAGAACGTGACGCACCGCACGCAGCCCATCTTCCACGCGAGCGTCGTGGGCAAGCCGCCGCAGGAGGACCTGTGGATGGGCGAGGCGGTGCAGGAGATGTTCACCGGCGTGCTCAAGGTGATCCATCCCGAGATCGTGGACCTGTGGGCGTACTTCGAGGCCGGCTTCCACAACCTGCTCGTGGTGTCGGTGGAGAACCGCTTCGCGCGCGAGGCGCGCAAGACCGCGCTCGGCCTGATGGGCACCGGTCAGCTGTCGCTGACCAAGATGATCGTGCTCGTGGACGGCGACGTGAACCCGCGCGACCGGAACGCCGTGTTCGAGGCGATCGTGCGCAACTTCGACGCCGGCGAGGACCTGCTGGTGATCCCCGGCGTGCCGCTGGACACGCTCGACTTCACGAGCTTCACGATGAACCTGGGCAGCAAGATGGTGGTGGACGCCCAGTCGCACGCGAAGCCGGTGGGCAGTTCGGGCGGGGGCACGTTCGCGGCGCCCGCGACGCGCGCGCCGATGTCCACCGTGCCCGACCCGCGCACGTTCGAGCCGCGCGTGGCCGCGTGGGTGCTCGGCTGGGGCGGCATCCTGATCGTGCAGGCGAAGGCCGACGGTCGCGCCGTGGTGGAGAGCCTGATCACGCGGCCCGAGTACCAGGGCTGCACCTGGATCGTGGCGGTGAGCGAGGACGTCCCGCTGGACGATCCGTCGCTGCTGCTGTGGGGCATCTTCACGCGCTTCGACTGCGCGCGCGACGTGATCCCCGCGAAGGTGGAAACGCGCGGCACGTGGGTGCAGTGCCATGGGCCCCTCGGCATCGACGCCACGTGGAAGAGCGGCTACCCCGACCCCGTGGCCCTGCCCGCCGAGACGATCGCGAAGGTGGACGGCTGGTGGGGGAAGGCGTGAGGCGTGCAGCACCCATCCTCGGGTGGTCTGGGCACAGGGAGGCCGCGCGATGACGAATGGCGAAGAACAGCTGGAATCCCTCAAGGCGCTCTATGGCGCTCACCTGGAGGGCCTGCACGCATTGCGCGAACGGTCGTTCGCGACGACGGTGCAGAGCCTGAGCCTGAACGTGGTCGTCCTCGCGGGGCTGATCGCGGGGAGGATCGCCCTCCTGCCGATCGCGAAGGTGCTCGGTTCGCTGGTCCTGGCCGTCTTCGGTGCGCTCGTCTGCGCGTATCTCATCTTCAAGGGCCGTGGCTACAGGAAGCTCAAGACGGCCCTCGTCGCCATCGAGAGGGCGCTGGTCGCGCGCTCGGGGTTGCCCGCCCAGTCGATCGGGAAGCGGGAGGCCGACGCGTGCTCGTTCTGGACCGGGTCGGGCATCTTCTGCGTCGCCGTCGGCATCTGCACGGCGTGCACGATCGCCGCGTTGTGGGTGCCACTCGTGGTGCCGCCGGTTCGGCCGCCCGACGCGGCGTCGGTGGATACGACGGCGACGGTGGATCCTGGGCCGACGCAGCCAGCACGAGGAGTGCCCATTCCTTGAACCGGCCCACCTCCCTCGCCCGCGAGTTCTGGCGGCTCATGGCGACGAACGACTTCTCTTCCGTCGCCGCCGTGCTCGCCGACGACTTCGTGGCCGAGTGGCCGCAGACGCGCGAGCGCATCCGCGGCGCCACGGCCTACGCGCGGATCAACACCGATTACCCGGCGAACGGCCCGTGGCGCTTCGAGGTGCACCGCGTGGTCGGCGGCGAGCACGACGCGGTCACGGACGTCTCGTTCACCGACGGTGTGCAGGGGGCGCGCGTGATCTCGTTCTTCACCGTCGCGAACGACCGCATCACGCGCATGGTCGAGTACTTCCCCGACCCGTACGAGCCGCCCGCGAACCGCGCGCATCTCGTGGAGCGCATGGATTGAGCACGCGCAGGTCCTCGGGGCGTGCGGCCGGGGCCGGCGCCGGGGCGCGCTCGCCGCGCCGGGCCTCCCGCGCCACGATCGCGCGCGTGCGCGGGCTCTGCCTGTCGCTGCCGGACACGAGCGAGCGCGTCAGCCACGGCGAGCCCACGTTCTTCGTTGCGAAGCGCGTGTTCGTGATGTTCGCGGACAACCACCACGACGACGGCCACGTGGCCGTGTGGGTGCCGGCACCGCCGGGCGTGCAGGAACAGCTGATCGCGTCCGACCCGCGCACGTACTTCCGCCCGCCGTACGTCGGCGTGCGCGGCTGGGTGGGCATCGAGCTCGGCCGCGTCTCCGACAGCGCGCTCGCGTTCCACGTGCAGGCGGCCTGGGACCTGGTCGCTCCGGCGAAGGTGCGCTCGCTCGCCGCCGCGGCCGACGCCGCGCCGCCTCGTGCGGCCGCCCGCCCGCGAAAGCGCCCCGCCCCGACTTCGCGAACCCGCCGCGCCCCTTCCTCCCGACGGAGCTCCCCATGACCACCCGCGCCACCGGCACGTTCGAAGTGAAGATGTCCCCGCTCGCCGTGCACGACGAGGCCGTGCCCGTGAAGCTCGCGCGCATGTCGATCGACAAGCGTCTCCACGGGGATCTCGACGCCACCTCGCGCGGCGAGATGCTGGCCATGATGACGGACACGCAGGGTTCTGCGGGCTACGTGGCGATCGAGCGCGTGACGGGCCGGCTGCACGGGCGCGAGGGCAGCTTCGTGCTCCAGCACAGCAGCACCATGGCGCGCGGTGTGCCGCAGCAGTCGATCCAGGTGATCCCGGATTCGGGCACCGGTGATCTGGCCGGCCTCGCGGGTTCGTTCGTGATCGAGATCCGCGACAAGCAGCACTTCTACACGTTCGACTACACGCTCGACGTCGCGAAGTAGCCACTCGTCGGGCGGGCGTCGGGCCGCGTGATCTGCGCCGGTGACTGGCGGCCAGCATGTGCCGGCGGCTAGATTGCCGCGCATGGTCGCCTTCCCTCGACGGTGGCTCGTGGCCTCCGCCGCGCTCGCCATCGGGTTGCTGCTGCTCGCCTCGGCCCTGCAGGCCCGCCCGGTTCGCCGATCCCGCCCCGCTTCGCGTCCGTCACGCCCCACTGCGATCGCCCCGCCCGCCGACTGCGCCTGGCGCGTGATCGACGTGCGCGATCCGCGTGAACACGAGGACGCGTGGGAGCCGCGCCATCCGCTGCTCCGCGACCCGCTCGACGCGAACCGCGTGCCGGGATTGCCGCCGCTGGTGGCGGTGGTGCGCACCGACGCTCAGCGCCACCCGCACCTCGTCGTGGAAAACACGGCGCGCCGCACGTCGCACGCGGTGGGCGGTGATCGCTGGCTGTCGCAGCCACGCTGGTCGCCCGACGGCCGATTGCTCGCGTGCACGGTGTGGAAGTCGCGCCAGCGGCCGTGGAACCTGTGCCTGGTCGACGTGGCGTCCGGCCGCGTCACCGAACCCGCGCTCGACCTGCAGGTGTCGTCCATGCGCTGGTCGCCCGATTCCCGGCACATCGCGGTGTCGGGCGCGCGCAGCGCCCGCGACGTGGTGGTGCTGGCCGTGGTGGCGGCCGACGACGGCGAGGCGCGCATCGTGGACTCGCTGGGCGTGTTTGCGGATCACGAGTTCAGCTGGTCGCCCGACGGCGCCACGCTCGCGGTGGCGCGGCCCACGGGGCTCGTCGTGGGGCAGGAGATCGTCGAATCGCAGCTGTGGCTGGTGGCGCTGGACGGACGGCGCTGCCCGATCGTGCGCGCGCCCGGGCAGGTGGTGCGCGAGCCGCGCTGGGTGGACGCGCGCCGCGTGCGCTTCGTGCAGCACTCGGGGCGTGTACGGCCCGAGGCCGCGGTGGCGCGCCTGGCGGTGGTCGAGCCGCGCGGCGCGACGCCGTGAGTGCGCGGCGCGCGGGGTGCGCGCTGGCGGTGCTCGCGCTGCTCGCGGGCTGCGCGCGGTTCGGCGCCCCGCCGGCGGACGACCCGGCCGGCACGGGCGTGCGGCCCGTGGACGTGTGGATCGACGCGGGCCACGGCGGGGGGGACCCCGGCAAACTCGGCGCCAGTCGCGACCCGGCACGGCAGGAGAAGCAGCTCGTGCTCGCGGTGTCGCGCCACTTCCGCGAGGCCCTCGACGCCCGCGGGTACGACGCGCTGCTGGTGCGCGACGACGACCGGTTCCTCACGCTGGGGCAGCGCTCGCGCATCGCGAACGGCGAGATCCCCAACGCGGCCGGCCACCAGGCGCGCGGGCGGCTGATGGTGAGCCTGCACCTGAACGGCAGCGTGCCGTCGGTCGTGGGCACGGAGTCGTTCTGGGCGCGCGCCAAGTCTCGCGCCGCGCGCGCGGACACGTGGCGCGAGGACAGCGCCGTGGCCACGGCGGTGCACGCGGGCGTGGCGCAGGCGCTGGGCCGCGTCTACGGCGCGTGCAGCGCGGATCGCAGCGTGCGCGAGGCGGGCTACTCGGTATTGCGGCGCGCCGAGGCGCCGGCGGTGCTCGTGGAGATGGGCTTTGTCACGAACGCCTGCCAGCAGTCGGCGATGAGCGACGGCGCATCGCAGCGACGCATGGCCGAGGCGCTCGCACAGGGCGTGCGCTATGCGCTCGCGCCGCGCGGCGAGGGCGGTCGCGCACGCCCGGAGTCGTTCGAGCTGCCCGAGAAGCCGCCGGCCGTAGACGGCGCGGGGCCCGTGCCCGCGCCGGCGGGTGCTCCCCTCGCCGCGCTCGACGAGCGCTTCGAGACGAACGCGTTCCCGCCGCGCGGCTGGACGCTCGAGCGCTTCGGCGCCGACAGCACGCAGCGCTGGCTGCGGCGTGGCGACCTGGCCGGGCGCGCCAGCCACGCGGCGTGGGCCGACGGGCAGCAGCGCGGCGCCGACGCGTGGCTCGTGTCACCGATCGTCGCGGTGCCGGACTCGAACCTGGCGCTGGAGTTCGCATGGGCGGGCAACCGGCGCACGACGGCGGCGGTGCTCGCCGAGTGCCGCGTGCTGCGCGCGGGCGCCACGCGCTGGGAGCGCGCGTGGTCGTTGCGCGGCGAGACGCCCGGGGCGGAGTTCGCGTGGCGCACCGAACGCGTGTCGCTGGCCGACTGGGCCGGCGCGAACGTGCGCATCGCTTTTCGGGCCGCGGGCGGTCGCGGTGCCGACTTCGCGATCGACGACGTGCGCGTGGGCCGGGCGGCCGCCACGCGCTGACCGCGCGGGCCCGCGGGGTCGCGCTACGCCGCGTCCGCGGCCGGCGTTCCGGGTGGCTGCCGCAGCGCGTGGGCGCGCCGGATGGCGGCGTGCAGCTCCTCGGGGCGCAGCGGCTTGGACACGTAGTCGTCCATGCCCGCCTCCATGCAGCGCTCGCGATCGCCGTCCATGGCGTGCGCGGTGAGCGCCACCACGGGCGTGTGGCCGCCGAGCGTGCGCTCGATCGCGCGCCAGTGCGCCACCGCGGTGAGGCCGTCCATCACCGGCATCTGCACGTCCATCAGCACCACGTCGAACCCGCCCGACCGCATGCGGTCGAGCGCTTCGCTGCCGTCCTCGGCGGAGGTCTGCGTGCAGCGCCACTCGCGCAGCAGTTTCGTGGCCACGAGCCGGTTGATGGCGTTGTCCTCCACCAGCAGCACGTTCAGCCCGAGCGGCGGCAGGGGGGCGCGCGGTTCGGCGGCCGGCGGCGGCGGCGGCGCCACCGTCTCGCGGCCGACCACGGGCAGCGGCAGCACGCACGTGAAGGTGCTGCCCCGGCCCACCTCGCTGCTCACGCGGATCTCGCCACCCATCAGTTCCACGAGCTGACGCGTGATCGACAGCCCGAGCCCGGTGCCGCCGAACCGCCGCGTGATGCTGCCGTCGGCCTGCGTGAAGCTGTCGAACACCGCGTCGAGGCGGTCGGCCGGGATGCCGATGCCGGTGTCGCGCACGTCGATCACGAGCCGGGGCACGGGCTCGCCGTCGGCGCGGGCCTGCACCACCACCTCGCCCGAGGGCGTGAACTTGAGCGCGTTGCCGATCAGGTTCAGCAGCACCTGCCGCAGCCGGCCGGCGTCGCCGAGCCAGGCCAGCGGCACGTTCGGCGCGAGTTCCAGCCGCAGCCGCAGGCCGCGCTGGTCGGCGCGGGCCGACAGCAGGCTCACGACGTCGTTGCACAACGTGAGCAGGTCGAACGGTTCCTTGCTCAGCGTCATGCGACCCGCCTCGAGCTTCGAGAGGTCGAGGATGTCGTTGATGATCGTGAGCAGCGCGATGCCGCTGCGGTGGATGCCCTCGGCGAGTTCGCGCTCCGACGGCTGCAGGTCGCTGGCCAGCAGCAGGTCGGTCAGGCCCAGCACGCCGTTCATCGGTGTGCGGATCTCGTGGCTCATGTTGGCGAGGAACTCGCTCTTCACGCGCGAGGCCTGCAGCGCGGCGTCGCGAGCCCGGGCCAGCTCGCGCGCATGCCGCTCCGCCTCCTTGCGCGCCTCGTCGATCTGCTGCAGGTGGCGATTCCGCTCGGTGACGTCGCGGCCCAGCGTGATCACCCCGACCACGCGGCCTTCCGGATCGCGCTCGGCGATCATGCGGATCTGGTGGTATTGCCGGCCTTCGGGGCCCGGGAAGTCGAGCTCCACCGTCTGGGGCTCGCCGGTGGCGAGCGAGCGCATCACACCGGCTTCGTAGCCGTCGAACATGTGCGAGTCCGGCGGGGCCATCTCCGTGGGCCGGGTGCCCAGCAGCACGTCGCGCGACATGCCGAGCGTCTGCTCGAGGCGCGAGTTCACGTACGTGGCGCGGCCGTCCGGCCCGTAACGGGCGACATTGTCGGGCAGGTTCTCGGCCAGCGTCAGGAACTCGCGCAGGCGGTCTTCCAGCGATTCGGCGCGGCGGCGGTCGGAGATGTCGGTGACCAGCGTCAGGTGGTAACCCCGCCCCTCGTGCTCGAAGTGGTTGACGCGGATCTCCGCCGGGAACGCGTGGCCCTCGCGCGTGACGTGCGAGGCGTAGACGGTCCGGATGCCGGCGTTCGCGACGCTGGCCCAGTGTTCGCGCCATTGCTCCAGCGTGTAGTGCGTGGTGATGTCGAGCACCGTCATGTTGAGCAGTTCGGAGCGCGTGTAGCCGAGCGAGCGGCACGCGGCATCGTTCACGTAGAGGATGCGCGCGTCCTCGTCGATCAGGTAGACGAACTCCTGCACGCGGTCGAGCGCGAAGTCGAGCACCGCCTGGCGCTGCCCGTGCGTCGCCACCGGCCCCACGTCGGACAGCAGGATCACCGTGCCGTCGCCCCCCGCGCCGCGAGGTGCCACCTGGATGCGGCACCGGCGCACGCCTCCCGCCACCGGGAGAGCGCACACGTCGGTGAAGGCGCCGCCCGAGCGACGCGCCGACGCGAGCCGGGCGCCCAGGTCGGGCATGGCCCTGAGCGGCGCGAGATCCTCGGGCGCGCGCCCCACCACCTCGGCCGTCGCGAGCCCGCTCAGCAGCGCGAACGCGGGATTCGCGTGCAGGATGCGCCCGTCACCGCCGCAGGCGAGCACGCCGACTTCGAGCGCATCCGCGAGCGTGCGGAGCAGAGGATCCCCGCTCGGCGAGCCGGCGGGGAGCGCGGATTCCATCGAGTGCGACATGATGCGGGCGCGATCTCCCGTGAAGTGGCGTTCGGGGGAACGGGGGGACTGCAAGTCTCGGGGGCCGGCGCCGCCACTTGAGTGTCGATCCCCGATGTGGAACGCCGGGTGCCGCCCCGGGTTCGCCGGAATCCGACGCGTGCATCTTCCGGGCAGTGGAGCAATTCGGGTGCGGGGCGAGCGCCCG
>JBGAMH010000117.1:0-3208 GCA_044223135.1 Candidatus Eiseniibacteriota bacterium
CGAACAACCGCGACACCGACACGACGCCGGTCGCGAACGGCGGCACGCCGGACCTGGCACTCGGCATGAGCGCGCTGGACCTGCCGTGCGTCGGCGACGCGCTGCGTTACCGGCTCGTGGTGCGGAACCTCGGCACGGCTCCGACCGTCGGCACGATCACCGTGCTCGACACGCTGCCCGCCGGGCTCACGTTCACGAGCGGTACGGGCGCCGGCTGGACGATCGGCGCTGCCGGCCAGGTCGTGACCGCTACCTCCGCCGGCCCCATCGCCGTCGGCGACAGCCTCGTGGTGATCGTGCGGACCCTCGTCGGCGCCGAGGCCCGGCCGTCCGTGACCAACCGCGCCCATGTGGCGGGCGGCGGCGAGATCTCCACCACGAACAACACGGCTTCGGTCAGGGTTCCGATCTGCGCGGCTCCATTCGTGGACCTCGCCATCGACAAACGGCACGCCGGAGCATTCATGGTGGGCGGCAGTGGCATTTACGAGCTGCTCGTCCGCAACGTCGGCACCGCACCGACGACGGGCGCGATCACGGTCACCGACACGCTGCCCGCCGGGCTCACGTTCGTGAGCGGCACGGGCGCGGGATGGACCGTCGGTGCGACCGGGCAGGTGGTCACCGCAACGAACCCCGGCCCGCTCGCGGCCGGCGACAGCATCCAGTTCTCGATCACGGTGAACATCGGCCAGGCCGCTGCGCCCCAGGTGGTGAACTTCGCTTCGGTCCGCACGCCGGGCGACGACAACCCGGCGAACGATCGCGACAGCGATCCGACGGGCGTCGGAGGCACCGGCCGCCTCGTGCTCGAGAAGTTCGCCGACCCGACGGACGTCGCGATCGGCGACGTGGTGGACTACACGGTGACGCTCCGAAACGTCGGCACCGCTTCGATCCCGAACGTGAGCGTGACGGACGTGCTGCCGAGCGGCATGCGCTACGTTTCCGGCAGCTCGCGCCTGGACGGGCGTTCCGTTCCCGACCCGGCGGGCGCTCGCACCCGAACGTTGATCTTCCCCATCGGCGACTGCGCTCCCGAGCAATCGCACCGGCTCCAGTACCGGGTCGAAGTGGGCGCCGGCGCCGAGCTGGGCACCGGAACCAACGTGGCCATCGCCACCTCGCCCGGCGACTCCACCACGACTCCCACGATCCCTCCCACGCAGTCCAACCCGGCGTACGCCACGGTGCGCATCCGCCCCGGCCTGTTCTCGGACGAGGGCATCATCGCCGGCAAGGTGTTCGTCGACTGCGACTGCGACAGCAACGGCCGCCAGGGCCCCGAGGAACTCGGCGTGCCCGGCGTGCGGTTGTTCCTGGAGGACGGCACCTCGGTCGTGACCGACGCCGAGGGCAAGTACTCGCTGGATCACCTGCGGCCACGCCTGCACGTGCTGCGCGTGGATCCGACCACGCTGCCCGCGGGCCTCGTGCTGCGCACGCTCGACGTCCGCAACGCACTCGATCCGTACAGCCGCTTCGTGGACCTCACGCGCGGCGAGTTCCACCGCGCCGACTTCGCCAGCACGCGTCCGACCGAGGCCGCGCTGGCTGAGGTCAAGCTGCGTCGCACGGCGGGTGAAGTCGACGGGCCGATGGTGGAGGGACTCGTTGCCCACCTTCCGGGTGAGCCGCCGGCGTCCTCGGGCGGGACGAGCCTCGTGTCGTCCTCGAGGACGGCGCCAGCCGACGGTGTGTCCGAGTTGCGGGTGCGCCTCTCGCGCCCGGCAGACGTCTCGCCGCGCGTGGTCACGCTCGAGAGCACGCTCGGTCGCTGGCTCGTGGCCGACGAGGATCCGAACACGCCCGGAACGCAGGTCACGCTGACCGCGGGCGACCGCGTCGTCGCGTTGCGGGCACCCCAGACGTCCGGCGTGGCCCGCGTCCGCATGACCGACGGCGACGCGCAGGCCAGCACGCAGGTGTCGTTCGTGCCCGCGCTGCGATCGCTGCTCATGACCGGCGTCCTCGAAGGCCGGCTCGAGTGGCGCGACCGACGCGCGAGCGAGCTCTGCACGTCGTGTCGCGATCGCTTCGACGACGCGCTGCGCGATGCGGCGTTCACCGACGACGACGGCCGCACCGCCGGCGCCGCACGGGGCGCGCTGTTCGCGAAGGGCGCCGTGCCGGGCGACATGCTCCTCACGCTGCGCTACGACAGCGAGAGCGACGCGACGGCGCGCCGCTTCCGCGACATCCGGCCGCTCGAGGGGTACGACGTCTTCGGCGACGCGTCCGTCCGCGAGTTCGACGCCCGCTCCACGAGCCGGCTCTATGCCCGCCTCGACCGGGGCCCGTCGTACGCGATGTTCGGCGACTTCGTGACGCCGGCTTCCGACCTGCAGCAGCTCGGCGCCTACACGCGCAGCCTGAACGGGGGCGCGGTGCGACTCGAGTCCGGTATCGCCACGCTCTCGGCGTTCGGTACGCAGGCGCGCGAGCGCCAGGTGGTGGACGAGCTGCCGGGGCAGGGCGTTTCGGGCCCGTACGTGCTGTCCCGCGCGGACGGGGTGCTCGGGACGGAGACGGTCGAGTGGATCGTCCGCGACCGGAACCAGCCCTCCCGCGTCCTGCGTCGCGAGCCACAGACTCGGTTCGTGGACTACACGCTGGAACCGTTCACGGGCCGGCTGCTCTTCCGCCGTCCGGTGCCGAGCCTGGACGCCGACCTGAACCCGGTGTCCGTGCGCGTGCTCTACGAAGTGGAGGCGGCCGGCGACGGTTACGGCGTGTACGGCGGCGGCCTCGACCTGGCACCCGTACGTCCGCTCACGGTCGGCGTGGCCGCGTCGCGCGACGAGGACCCCCTTGCCTCCTCGTCGCTGTCGAGCGCGCACGCCCGCCTCACCCCGGTGCGCGGACTCGTGCTCACCGGCGAAGCCGCGCACAGCGACTCCGGTGGAACGTTCTTCGACGGCGCCCGCCGCGCCGATGCGTGGCGCAGCGAAGCGCTGCTGCAGCGCTCGCTCGGCTCGCTCAGGGCGTTCGCTCAGCGCACCGAGCCCGGCTTCCGCAACCCGTCGTCCGGCGTGCTCTCCGGGCGCGCCGAGTTCGGCGCGGATGCACGCCTGGCGTTCGGGCCCGCCTCGGTCTTCGGCCGCGCGCTCCGCACCGAGGACCTCCTCTCCCGTGGCCGCCGCGACGGTGCCGAGCTCGGCGTCGGTCGCCGCTTCGGTCCGCTGGGCGCGGAGCTGGCCTACCGCTG
>JBGAMH010000117.1:3217-13714 GCA_044223135.1 Candidatus Eiseniibacteriota bacterium
GCCGAGGAGACGCGTGAACCGGCGACGGCCGCGACCGTCGCGGTGGCGCCCTTCGACGTGTCCACGGTGCGTGGGCGGCTCAGCGCCGACCTGCCGGCACGGCGCGCGAGCAGCGTGTTCGCCGAGTACGAGGCCGACACGCGCGGCGACGACGTGGACCGCTGGGCGCTGGGCGGCGACGTCCGGCTGGCCCCGCGCACGCGCCTGTACGCCCGCCACGAGAACCTGAACTCCCTTGCGGGGCCGTTCGCCCTGAACGCCGGCCAGGAGCAGGCGAGCACGATCATCGGCCTGTCGAGCGACGAGCTCCGCGACGCGACCGTGTTCAGCGAGTACCGCGCCCGCGACGCCTTCGCCGGGCGCGAGGCGCAGGCCGCGTTCGGCCTCCGCAACCGCTGGCAGCCGGTGGCCGGCGTGCGGCTGGACGGGCTCGTCGAACACGTCGAGGTGCTGCGCGGTGGATCGGGCGACGCCACGTCGGTGGCCGGTGGCATCGAGTACACCGCCAACCCGCTGTGGAAGGGCACGGGGCGGCTCGAGTTCCGCACGCAGTCGCAGCTCGAGCGCTGGCTCGGCACGGTGGGCGTCGCGCGCAAGCTGTCGCGCGACTGGGCGTCGCTGGCGCGGAGCACCGTCTACTGGACGCCCGACGAAGAGCGCGTCGACGCGCGTACGCAGTTCGGCGTGGCGTGGCGACAGACGGAGCGCAACGCGTGGAACGCACTCGCGCGTTACGAGAACCGTTACGAACGCCTCGGCACGGGGGACGATCCGTTCCGCACGGTCAGCCACGGCGTGATCTCGGATCTCAACTGGCGCCCGCGGCGGCCGTTCACGCTGAGCGGACAGGCGGGCGCGCGGTGGAACTCCGACGAACGCCACGGGCTCACCACCCGAACCGACGCGCAGCTGTTCGGCGCACGCGCCCGGCTCGACCTCACCGACCGGGTCGATGCGTCCCTGATCGGGCGCAGCCTGACGACCCGTCACTTCGACCAGCGCCAGAACGGACTGGGCGCCGAGCTCGGCGTGACGGTGGCCCGCAACCTGCGGCTCGCCGGAGGGTGGAACGCGTTCGGATTCCGCGACGAGACACTCGCGAGCGGCGAGTGCACCGACCGCGGTCCCTACGTGCGGCTGGGGCTCAAGTTCGACGAGGGGCTGTTCGGCCGCGGAGCGAACGAGCCGGCCACCCTGTCGACGCGGCCCACGGCCGTGAGGGATGCGATGGAATCGCCGGTGCCGGCGCCGTTGCCGCTGGCGCACACCGTCACGCCTCTGCACGCCCGCACGACGGACGCGCGGATCGCCCGCGACCTGTCGACGATCGACGCGTGGCAGGCACGCCTGGACAGCCTGCGCAGCGCCGAGCGCGATCCGTGGCGCACCGCGGCGGCGCGGCGCTGGCTGGAGGTGGCGCGGACGGAATACACCGACAACGACGAGACCGGCTTCGCCGAAGCGGCGTTCACGCTGGGCACCTCGCTCGTCGACGAGCTGTCGAGCGGCGCCGTGCCCGTCACGCGCGAGACCGTTCCGCCGGCGCGGGTGCTGCCGGGCTCGTCGCGCGTGCGCGACCAGCTGTGGACCGATCTCGAGACGATGAAACGACACGAGGGCTTCGCGTGCGCTGCCGAGCGCCTCGCGCGGCTCGAAGTGGAACTCGCGTGGGCGGGCAACGAGGGCTGGGACCAGGGCGACTGCGTATCGGCCCCCCACCTCGCCGACGCCGAGGACCTGGCACGCAAGGCTGCCGAGGACGAGGCGCGCTGCGTCGCCCGGCCGGACACGATCCCGACGCCTCCCGACACGACGATCGTGCCGCCGCTGCGCTTGAAGGTGCCCCGCGACGTGCACTTCGCGTTCGACGAGTGCGTCGTGACGCCGGAGTCGCGGCGCGTGCTGGAGCAGGTGGCCGAGGTGCTGAAGAAGTACCCGACCGTGAAGGTGCGGGTCGTCGGCCACACGGACGTCCGCGGCACGAACGCCTACAACCGCGGGCTGTCGGACTGCCGCGTCT
Organism: Candidatus Eiseniibacteriota bacterium; assembly: GCA_044223135.1. Lineage (GTDB taxonomy): Bacteria > Eisenbacteria > RBG-16-71-46 > RBG-16-71-46 > RBG-16-71-46 > JBGAMH01. The sequence continues at coordinate 5,238 of JBGAMH010000117.1, forward strand.
GTGCCGTGCGCTCGACGCTCACCGAGCTGGAAGTGTCCGACGATCGCCTGAGCGGCATCGGCATGGGCGAAGACCTGCCGCGACGCACGGGCACGAGCAAGCTGGCTCACGCCGAGAATCGCCGGGTCGAACTGGTGTTCCTCGATGCGCAGGGACGGGAGATCGAAACCGAATGGCAGGACGACGACCTGCAGATCGAGTCGTTCCGCCACCCCGCGCGCCGCACGCCCCGGAAGGCGGCGCCGGTGTTCCCGAGCGATCGCGTGATCCTCTGCAGGCCCTGACGTCTCGTCGGGCGGGGCGGCTTCGCTCGCCTGCCCCGCCCCCGAGCGTCAGCGGTTCGCCGAGTCCAGCCAGCCGCCGCGGAACCCCGCGCGCTGCAGTCCGCGCACGACGTGCGGGTTGCGGCGCAGTGTCTTCCAGACGAGGCCGCTGCGGTGGTTCTCGATCATGAGCAGGATCGGACCCTGGTCGATGCCGAGGTAGTCCGTGTCGAACCAGCCCTTGCCGCGCACGACCCGGCCGAGCATGGGCTTCACGTCGACGTCGAACGTGGGATTGAACGCGTCCAGGAAGCCGTAGCGCGTGTACAGCTCGTCGGGGTAGCGCTCGCGCATGGCGCGCAGGGCGGGGATCGCGATGTCCGGCGCGAACGGCACGGAGCCGCCCGGGGCCGTGGGCGTGAGCGTGCCGTCGTCGCGTGTGTCGGTGAGCGAAGCGCCGCGCGCCGCGTACGAGATGAACGTGCGCTCGCGCCCGTCCACGGTCATGGTGGTGTCCTTGGGCCCGTCGCAGGCGCTCAGGCCCCAGAGCACGTCGCTGTAGCCCTTCCAGCCGCCGGGGTTCGCCATCGCGTACGCCCGGTTCGCCCGCGTCGCGCGAGCGGAGTTCTCGAAGTAGTCGATGCCACGCGCGGCCGTGGAATCGTCCTGCAGACCTTTCAGGTCCAGGAAGATCTGCGAGTACTGGTGGCCGAACAGCGGCGCGAACTCGAAGTACTGCTGGCCCTGGAAGCTCGACCACGCGTAGTTCGAGCGGTACCACTCCACCACCTGGGGGCTCGCCGCGTGCGTCGGCGAGCCGAGTGCCAGTACGTGCAGCAGCAGGCTCTCGTCGAGCCCCGTCCAGCGCGTGACGTTGAAGCCCGGCCCGTCCTCCGGCCGCCAGCTCATGCTGAAGCCGTGCTGGTCGATGTCGAAGAAGGGCCACTCCACGCGGCGGTACAGCGAGTCGGCGAGCGCGCGGATCTCGCGCTCCGCGGGGTCGTCGCGGTCGTAGTAGGACTGCGCGAACAGCACGCCGCCCATCAGCAGCGCGGTGTCGATGGTGGACAGCTCCACCGTCTGGAAGCGCTCGCCGGTCTTCATGTCGAGGAAGTGGTAGAAGAAGCCGCGATACGTGGTGCGCCCGCGCGGCTCCGGCCCCGACGGCGCCTGCCACAGGAACCGCAGGGTCGTCCGCGTGCGGTCGCGCGCCTGCTCGCGGGTCACCCAGCCGTGCTCCGCGCCGACGCCGTACGCGGTCAGCCCGAACCCGATCGCGGCCACGCTCGAGAACGAAGGCGTCGGCCAGCGATCGGGCACGAGCCCGTTCTCGGGATTCGCGCGCTCCCAGAACCACGTGAACGTTCGGTGCTCCACGTCGTCCAGGAACTGCACGTCGCTCGCGCTCGTGTTCGTGGCGACGGACCGCGCGCCGCCATGCAGCGCCACGCAGCCACCGACGCTCGCGGCGAGGCCGGCCAGGAGGACGAGCCCGAGCCATCGTGACCGGCCGCGGGCGGAGACGGGTGGAATCGTTTTCACGTCGACGGGCGTCTTCGGCATGGGCGGCCTCCGCGGGACACGGGTTCAGTCGTTCGAAGGGATCGAGAAGCGGGCGCGAACGGCGGCGCTGGGCTGCTTGACCTTCCCGGTGGATGGGTCGAGCGGCACCCAGAGCGTCCGCGCGCGGGCGAGCACGGGCCCGCCGGCGCGATGGATCTCCGTGTGCCTTTCGAAGGAGTTCCGCGTGGCGATCCCGACCCACGTGCGCACGACGATGTCGTCACCGAGCCGCGCGGCGTGCTTGTAGTCGATCTCGTGACGCACGACGACCCAGATCAGCTCGGCACGCTGCTCGTCCGTCGTCGCGGCGTTCCAGTGGGCGATCGCGATGTCCTGCACCCAGCGCAGGTACACGACGTTGTTCACGTGCCCGAGCATGTCGATGTCGTCGGCCTGGACGGCCAGCCGCATCTCGTAGCGTTCGGTGTTCGGGTCGGTCGACACGGCTCCTCCGTGAAATCGCCGGCGGACACTAGCACGAACACGTCGCCGGACGTGGAGGGCCACGCTTCCAGCGGGAGCCGGCACGCGAGACCGAACGCGACGGCTGTCGTGCGGTTTCGTGACCGGGGGGCGGCGAGGCCGGGGTGAGGCGCCCCCGCCGCGCGGGGAATCAGCGCAGCGCGGCGGTCGCGACCTCGGTGGTGCCGTGGCACTGTTCGCACCCGGCGGGGCCGCTGCCGCGTGCCGCCGTCCACACCAGTCCGAACGGCTGGTCGGATCCGTGCGCACGGTGGCAGGACAGGCAGAACACGCCGTTCGTGGCGGCGTTGACGACGCGCGCGCGCGCGTAGGAGTCCGCGCCGCGGGTGACGATCCGGACACGCTCCGCGCCCACGAATCCCGAACCGGCCCCCCGCTCCCAGTGCCCCGGATCGCTCGTGCCCTTCGACGCGCCCTGCCGGATGACGTTCGTGGCCCCGTGCTCGCTGTCGTAGGTCGGGTGCATCTCGTGCAGCCCGTCGTGGTTCGGGTCCACGTGCATGGCGCCACTCATGGCGTGGTGGCAGTCCACGCAGACCGCGGACGCCTCGCGCAGCTGCTCGGAGTCGAGCGTACCGAACGCGACGTTGTCCGACTCGTAGCGCTCGAGCCCGCTGGCGAGCGGGCTCACGAGCAGTCCGAGCTGCGGCGTGGCCGCGGGGTCGCTCGCGAATCTCAGGTTGCGCGGGCGGCCGTTTCCGTGCGGATCGTGGCAGTCGACGCAGGTCACGCTCGCGGTGGCCATGCCGCCGGAGTGGCAGCGCGAGCACACCGCGGACGTCCCCGCCTGTTCGCCGAGCCCGTACGCGAGGTCGTGCCCGTGTGGATTGCGGCGGCCCGGTGCCTCGAATCGCCCGGCGGAGCGCGCCCGCAGGTTGTTCACGTCGTCGCCGACGACGTCGGGGATGCCGATCTTGCCGTCGTGGCAATCGAGGCACGTGGCGAGGGCGTCTTCCGACCGAAGCGAAGAGTGTCGTTCCATGGACGCGAACCGCGTGGCCGCGGTCTTCGAGCCGTTGCCGTGGCACTCGACACAGACCAGCGTGCCGCCGTTGTGGTAGGTGCGCCCCAGCGGGGCGACCGCGGTGCCGGAGGCGGCGCGCGTCGTGCTGTCGGGACGCGCATGGAACTTCGTGGAAGAGAAGCGGTCCGCGGCATGCGCGGCGACGGTGGCCAGTCCGACCACGAGACACAAGGCGAGCGGCAGCGACGAACGGTGGAGAGCGCGCGGCGTGAGCATGGGTCCGTCCACGTGGGTGAAGAGCTCCGCCCGAGGCGGTGGCATGGCTCTCCCCAGTCTCGACGGACGTGGGCGCGGCTTGAGCGGATCGGCGGCAGGTGCGGGCCGCGAGCGGCGACGCGCGGAAGTGCCGGGAGGTGCGCGCCCTCAGCGCGGCGCGCGCGGGTTTCGATGAGGGCGTGGGGCGAGATCACCCAGCGGAACGAAGTCGCTCCCGGCCGACTCGGGCCCGGCCGTCGCCACGGGACAGCCCTCGCAGGCCGGCCCGGCGTTGCGGCGCTTGAGCCGGCGATGGACGAGCCATCCCAGCGCGAGTGCGGCGAGCGCGAGCGCCGCGAGATCCTGGAAGCCGAACGTCATGCTCACCCCCACCCCAGCAGGCGGCCGCCCTGGTAGACGACGAACGACGCGCCCCAGGCGAGCGCATTCATCATCACCAGCATGAACAGCGGCCACCGCCACGAGTTCGTCTCGCGCCGCACCACCGCGACGGTCGACATGCACTGGCACGCGAGCACGAAGAACACCATCAGCGAGATGCCCACGAGCGGCGAATAGGCGCGGCGTCCGTGCTCGTCGGTGGCCGCGCGCAGGGCTTCGCGCAGCGACAGGACGTTGTCCTCGGATTCGCCGAGGTTGAACACCGTCGCCATGGTGGACACCATCACCTCACGCGCCGCGAGCGACGTCACCAGCCCGATGCCGATGCGCCAGTCGAAGCCGAGCGGCGCGATCGTCGGTTCGATGGCGCGCCCCACGCGACCGGCGAACGAGTTGCGCAGCGAGGTGCCGGCCATTTCGTGTTCGAGGGCGGCCACCTGCGTGGTGTTGCCGGCCGCGCGCGCGATGGCGAGCCGGCCCGCCACCGCCTGCACCTCGGGCCCGCCGCGCGGGTAGGTCGCCAGGAACCACAGGACGACGGACACCGCGAGGATCACCGTTCCCGCCTTCTGCAGGAACACGCGCGAACGATCCCGCACGGTGACGAAGATGGAACCCCACGACGGCACCCGGTACGGCGGCAGTTCCATCACGTACAGCGGCTGTCCGCCGCGGAGCACGGAGCGCTTCAGCACCCAGGCGACCGCGATCGCCGCGGCGATGCCGAGGAAGTACATGCTGAACAGCGTGATGCCGGGCAACGTGACGAAGCCGACCCAGCGGTTCGGAACGAATGCGCCGATCAGCAGCGCATAGACCGGCAGGCGGGCGCTGCACGACATGAACGGCGCGACCATCATGGTGGTGATGCGGTCGCGACGGTTGTCGATGGTGCGGGTGGCCATGATGCCGGGGATCGCGCACGCGAACGACGAGAGCAGCGGAATGAAGGAGCGCCCCGAGAGGCCCACGCGCGCCATCAGGCGGTCCATGATGAACGCGGCGCGCGCCATGTAGCCCGTGTCCTCGAGCACGCCGAGGAAGAAGAACAGGATCGCGATCTGGGGGACGAACGTGATCGTGGTGCCGACGCCGGCGACGATGCCGTCCACCACGAGCGAGCGCAGAGGGCCCGGGGGCATCACCGATTCGAGCCCGCGCCCGAACGCGCCCACCGCGCCGTCGATCAGGTCCATGGCCGGCTGCGCCCAGGCGAACACCGACTGGAACACCGCACCCATGAGCACCACGAACAGCACCGGCCCCCACACGCGGTGCGTGAGCACACGGTCGATCCGCTCCCGCGTGCGGTCGCGCACCTCGCCGCGGGCGAGGACGGCGGCGCGCGTCACCTCGTCGATGACCTCGTACAGCCCCTCGACCTCGTCGGAACGCCATTGCGGATCCACACGGTCCAGCCGCCGGCGCAGGATCTTCAGGTCGTCGAGCACGTCCACCGGCGTGGCGCGGGCGAGCGCGTCGTCCTCGCCGTCGTCCAGCAGCAGCGCCATGGCGAGGTCGGCCCGCCCGCGCTCCGGCAGCAGCGGGTGACGCGGCAGACGGGCCTCGAGGTTCTCGATCACGCGCAGCACGTGGGCGGGCCAGCGACGGAAGTGCACGAGCGAGGGCTCGACGTCGCGATCCATGAGACGGCGGAGGTGCCCGAGCCCCTGCCCTTTCGCCGCGGCGATGCCGATGACCGGGACCCCGAGCCGTCGCTCGAGGGCGCGTTCGTCGATCTGCAGGCCCTGCGCTTCGGCCGCGTCCATCATGTTCAGGGCGAGGATCACCGGGCGTCCGATCGAGATCACCTGGAGCGCCAGGTACAGGTGCCGATCCAGGTGCGTGGCGTCCACGACGAACACGATCAGGTCCGGCGGCGGCGTGTCCGCCTGCACGCCCAGCAGCACGTCGCGCACCACGACTTCGTCGGGCGAGCCCGGGTGCAGGCTGTACGAGCCGGGAAGGTCGGTGATCTCCACGACCCGCCCCGAGGGCAGTGTGCAGGACCCCGTCTTCTTCTCCACCGTGACGCCGGGGTAGTTCGCGACCTTCGCGCGGAGCCCCGTCAGCGCGTTGAACAGCGTCGACTTGCCCGCGTTGGGGTTGCCGAGGATCGCGATGCGCCGCCGTGCCGGCTCGCGTGCGGCCACCGGACCGGTGCGCGGCACCTCGTGCAGGCGCGGCCGCCCGGGCCGCTGCCCTTCAAACGAGCTCGACATGGACCTGCGAAGCCTCCGTCTCGCGGATGGACAGGTGCGTGTCGCGCAGGCGGAGTTCGATCGGGTCGCCGAGCGGCGCGCGCCGAACGACTTCGATGTGCGTGCCGGGCGTGAGTCCCAGCTCCATCAGGCGACGCGTGACGGGATCGGGCGCGAGGATGCGGATCACGCGCCCCGCCTGCCCGGGCGCGAGCTGATCGAGCGTCGCGAACGTGTCGCGCGACGGAAGCGCTTCCTCGCTCACGCGCGGGGCCCGTCGTCTTCGATCTGATGAAGGAGCGTGTCGCGCAGGCACGACGACGGTCCGCACAGGTCGCACGTGCCCGGCGCATGGTGCGCACAGGCGCCGGGGCTGGCCCGGAACGCCTCGAGGAACGCCTTCGACGAAGGATGGCTCGAGCGCAGGAACGACGTGAAGCGCAGCAGTTCGATCATCACCTCGGGACTCACGAGGTGCTCGATCATGCACGCGTCCTCCTGCGCGACGTCTTCCGGGGCCGCCAGGATCTCGGACAGGAAGACGGTCAGCACGCGGCGGTTCGACTCGGTGCGTTCGGCCAGGCGCCGACCGTTCTCGGTCAGCTCCACGCAGCCGTAGCGCTCGTGGTCGACGTAACCGCGCCCCTGCAGCGCGCGCATCATCGACGTGACGCCGCTCTTGGAGACGCCGAGCCGGTCGGCGATGTCGCCGACCTTCGCGAAGCCCTTCTGGTTCTTGAGCGCTGCCACGGCCTGGAGGTAGTGGGCCATGGAGTGCGTGACTTCCTTCTCCCCGAATCGCTTCCAGACGTCCACGGTGGGTCCCCTGAGGTGGCCGAGGCTGAACAGTGTTGAGGGACCTTAACTCGACGCCAGTGGGTCCGGCAAGGCTCTTCGGGCCGTCCATCGCGTCGGCTAGACTGCGCCGTCCTTCCCACCCCCGGCCGATCCACGAAAGCGAGAGCCCCCACATGCGTTGGAGAGACGAGCGCCGAAGCGACAACGTCGAGGATCGCCGGGGCCAGGGACCCGGCGGGCTGGTCCTGGGCGGCGGCGGGACGATCATCGTCATCATCCTGGCCCTCCTGTTCGGGGCCGACCCGCGGCAGCTGCTGAACCAGGTCCAGCAGAGCGTGCCGGCACAGACCAGCGCCCCGCGGGCCCCGGGCGTGCCCGACGAGCAGTCCGAGTTCGTGTCCGTGGTGCTCGCCGAGACCGAGGACGTCTGGCACGAGCAGTTCCGCGCCATGGGGCGCGAATACCACGAGCCCACGCTGGTGCTGTTCACCGACCGCGTGGAATCCGCCTGTGGCCTGAGCAGCGCCGCCGTGGGGCCGTTCTACTGCCCGGGCGACCAGAAGGTCTACATCGACCTCGGCTTCTACGACCTGCTGAAGCAGCGCTTCCACGCGCCCGGCGACTTCGCACAGGCGTACGTCATCGCCCACGAGGTCGGCCATCACGTGCAGAACCAGCTCGGCATCACCGAGAAGGTGCACGGCCTGCGCGGGCAGGTGAGCGACGAGGAGTACAACCAGCTTTCGGTGCGACTCGAGCTGCAGGCCGACTTCTTCGCCGGCGTCTGGGCGCACCACGCGCAACGCATGAAGCAGGTCGTCGAGGATGGCGACATCGAGGAAGCGCTGAACGCGGCGAACGCGATCGGCGACGACAAGCTGCAGATGGAGTCGCAGGGCTACGTGGTGCCCGACGCGTTCACGCACGGCACATCGGAACAGCGGATGCGGTGGTTCATGAAGGGCTACGAGACCGGCGACGTCCGGCAGGGCGACACGTTCCAGGCGAGGGCCCTGTGAGCGCCGACGTGACGGTGCGCATCCGGCGGCTTCCGCACGCCGAGGGGCTGCCGTTGCCGGCGTACGAGTCGCACGGCGCGGCGGGCATGGACCTGCGCGCCGCCGTGCAGGCACCCCTCGTGGTGGAGCCGGGCGCGATCGAGCGCGTGCCCACGGGCTGGGCGTTCGAGATCCCGGAAGGCCACGAGATCCAGATCCGCCCCCGGTCCGGGCTCGCCGCGCGCAACGGCATCACGCTGCCGAACACGCCGGCCACCATCGATTCGGACTATCGCGGCGAGATCCAGGTGGCGTTGATCAACCTGGGCTCGGCGCCGTTCACGATCGAGCGGGGCATGCGGATCGCGCAGCTGGTGCTCCAGCGCGTGCCGCGCATCGTGTGGGAGGAGTCCGAAACACTCGGGACCACCACGCGCGGGGACGGCGGCTTCGGTCACACCGGGCATCACTGACGGGTCGTCGGCCGCCGCGCCAGAACCGCAGGCCGTCCCGCCGACCGGACGGCCGCGGCTACATAAGTTATGTTCCC
>JBGAMH010000118.1:0-13562 GCA_044223135.1 Candidatus Eiseniibacteriota bacterium
GCTCGCCGCGGCGCTCGCCCCGACGAGCGTCGCCGCGCACGAGTACTGGCTCGCGCCGTCGCGCGACGCGGCGGTCGCCGGCGACTCGATCATGCTGCGCGCGTGCTCCGGCATGGGCTTCCGCGGCGAACCGCGCCCGTGGTCGCGCGCGCGCGGGCTCCGGCTGGAAGCCCGCGGTGCGGCCGTGCTCGACTTGAAGCCGCTCGCGCACGAGGGCGACGAAACGTGGGCGCGGTTCGTCGCCGGCGACGCGGGTGGCACGTCGATCGCCTACCAGGGCGACTTCGCGTTCATCGAGCTGCCGGCGGCGGAGTTCGAGGACTACCTGCGACTGGAGGGGCTCGACGGGCCGCTCGCGTCGCGCGCGGCCGCCGGTCGCTCGGACCAGCCCGGGCGCGAGCGCTACGCGCGCTGCTGCCGCGCGTGGGTGGCGGGCACCGACCCCGCACGCGTGACCTCGCCCGCCGGCCTCACCCTGGAGATCGTTCCCGAAGCCGACCCCGCCCGCGTCGCGCGCACACCCTTCCGCGTGCTGCTGCGCGGCGAGCCGCTGGCGCACCAGCTCGTGCGCGGGTGGCGCCGGCCACTCGACGCTCGCGGACTCCCGCTCCCGGTCGCCACGCGCGACTCGGTGCCGCCAGTGTTCGAGGCGCGCACCGACGGGCACGGACGGATCGTGCTGCCGACCGCGCCCGGCGAGTGGCTCGTCAGCACCGTGTACATGGAACCGGCCGGCGACGGCGCGAGCGTGGACTGGCAGAGCTGGTGGGCGTCGTTCACGTTCGCGAGCCCCGCGCGGCGGCGATCCCGGTGACGCGGGGCCCGCGCCGCGATCACCTCACGCGGGCGACCCGCCGCACCACCGTCTCGCCGCCCGCGCGCAGCCGCGCGAAGTAGACGCCCGGCGCCAGCGGCGCACCCGCGGCGTCGCGGCCCTCCCAGCGCACGTCGTGCTCGCCCGCGGCCAGCGGCCCGTCGACCAGCGTCACCACGCGCCGGCCCGCGGCGTCGTACACGGCGAGCGTCGCGCGCGCGGGCGCGGGCAGCGTGAAGCGCACCGTGGTCGCACCCGTGGCCGGGTTCGGCGCGATGCCCAGGCCGAGCGGGCGCCGCGACGGTGGCGCCACGCCCACCGGCACGGTCTGCGAGGCGATGCGGTACACGGCGCACGGCTGGTTCGCGCCGGACGTGTTCGAGAACGACTGCGCCGAGGCCGGGTCGGCCACGTACAGCGCGTCGTCGGGGCCGAACGCCAGTGCGCACGAGCTCGCGAGGTTCTTGAAGCCGGTCGCGAACACGCTCACTGCACCGGCCGGGGTCACGCGCAGGATGCGCTCGGCGAGGATGTCGGCCACGAACAGGTCGCCCCCGAAGCGCCCGCTGCGGTCGAACGCCAGCGCGCACGCGCCGTTCAGCATCGTGTTCGTGACCAGCGTGGTCACCGTGCCGTTCGCGGCCACGCGCACGATGCGGCCGAGCCCGTTCGCCGGCGCGCCCGACGTGCCGAGCGAGGTGAGGTTCGCGTCGGCGGCGTAGAGATCGGTGCCCCACGCGCCGCCGGGGCCGAACGCCAGGCCTTCGGCGCCGCGCACGTTCGCGGCGAACGTGGTGAACACGCCGTTCTGCAGGCTCGCGATGCGGTCGGCGGACGTGTCGCCCACGTACAGGAGCCCGCCGTACGCGGCCGGCCCGATCGCGCAGGAGCCGCGCGAGGTCGTGTTGCTGCCCGCCACCAGCAGTCGCACGGCGGTGTCCGACACGGCGAACGCGCCGCCCGGATCGGTCACGCGCACGTCGCCGCTGCCGTCCGGCGCGATCGCGAGGCCCTCGGGGCGCGACCAGCGCGAGTCGGCGTACGCGTGCCCGAGGTCGCCGCCGGGGGTCAGCGTGAACAGGCGGTCGCGCCCGGTGTCGGCGAGCAGCAGCCGGTCGTGCGCGGCGCCGGCGGCGAACGCGATGCCCTCCGGCGCGGTCAGGCCCTGGCGCGCGATGCGGTCCACCGCGAAGCCCACCGGCACCGTGATGCCCGACGTGTTCGCGGCGGTGCGGAACGTGGCGTCGAAGCGCGCGCGCAGCGGCCGGCCCGCGACGTCGTGCACGCCGGGCGCGAGGCGCCACGCGAACGACACGCCCGACGGCCAGCCGCCCTGCGGGAAGAAGCGCGCGAGCGTGGCCTGCACGATCCAGTTGCCCGCGACGGGCGGCGTGATCGCGAAGCCCGCGGTGAGCGAGGCGGCATCCACCGGTGTCTCGAAGCGCACGCGCAGCGGCGAGGCCAGGTCGCTCACGGCCTGGTCGTGCCCGGGCCACACGGCCGCCACGTCCAGCCGCGTGCGCGCCGCCGCCGCGTCCTCGCGCGCGAGCAGCCACGCCGCCTGCGGCGGCAGCGACAGCTCGATCGCGCCGCCCGCGCCGGCCACGAGCGTGGCCACCGGGTCGAGCGATCCGCTCCACACCACGAGCGGCGTGCCCGCGGGCCACGGCCCGGCGAGCGGCGACACCACGGTGGTCGTGCCCGAGTTCAGCGCCACCACCGTGGTGTCGCCCGCGGCCACGCGCTGGTACGCGAGCACGCCGGGACCGCCGCTCGTGGCGGCGAGCACCGTGGTCGCGCCGCGGCGCAGCGACAGGTGGCGCACGCGGTGGTCGTTCCACGCGCGCGTCCACTGGAACAACGGGTGCGTGAGGTCGAAGTTGTCGCCGTCCGACGGGCCGAAGTCCCACTGCCCGTCCCACATGTCCTCGCGGCACCACGGGTCGCCGCCGCCGTCGAACTCCTGCTCGGTGCCGTAGTACAGGCACGGCACGCCGCGACCGCTCAGCAGGAACGCGAGCGCCGGACGCAGGCGCCCTTCGTCCTGGTTCGCGAGCCCCGACCCCAGGAAGCGCGAGTTGTCGTGGTTGTCGAGGAACGTCACCAGCTGCTCGCGCGACGTGGAGTCGTACTGCGCGAGCGCGCTCCAGCGGTCCGCGATCTCCTGCGGCGCGCCGGCGCCGGAGGCGAACACGCTGTTCGTGGCGTAATACATCGGGTAGTGCACCACCGCGTCGAGCTTGTACGGCCCGCCGCCCACGGTGCCCGTGTAGGACGCGTTCTTGGCGTCGCTGCCGTCGAACACCTCGCCGAACAGGAAGAAGCGGCTCTTGCCGCGCGCCGCCGCGGCGGCGTGCACGGCCGGCCCGTACGACTGCCAGAAGCCCATCTCCACGTGCTTGGCGGTGTCGAGCCGGAAGCCGTCGCAGTCGGTGGCGTCGATCAGGTACGTGGCGATGTCCGCGAGCTCGGCGCGCACCGCGGCGTCCTCCGTCTTCAGGTCGTCGAGCGAGAAGATCTCGCCGAGCACCTGGTCGGGGTCCACCCAGTTCTGGATGCCGCCGTTCGCGTGGAAGCGCGAGAGGTCGTCGAAGAAGCCCGCGTGCCGCTTCGCGGCGTTCCGCCAGCGCAGCGTGTAGCCGGTGCCGCTGAACGTGGGATAGCCGGGCGAGCCGCTGTCGATCAGGTCGCCCATGTGGTTCACGATCACGTCCAGCACCAGCACCATGCCGCGCGCGTGCAGCGAGTCGGCGAGCGCGCGCAGCTCGGCCATCGATCCGAAGTGCGGCGCGATCGCGCGGAAGTCGCGCGTCGCGTAGCCGTGGTACTCGCCGTTCGCGTTCAGCGACACCGGCGAGATCCACACGCCGGAGACGCCCAGGTGCTGCAGGTAGTCGAGCTTCTGCGTGAGCCCCGCGAAGTCGCCACCGTGCGTCTTCGCGCCGTCGCTCGGGACGTACCCGCCCTCCAGCGCGTCGTTCGCGGGGTCGCCGTTCGCGAACCGGTCCGTGATCACCTGGTACAGCACCACGTCGCGCCAGTCGGCGGGCGACGGCGTGAGCGCGCGGGCGGCGGTCGCCGCCAGCAGCGCCGTCACGGCCACGAGGAACGGGCACAGCACACGCGCAAGCCGGGCAGGAAGCATGAGGTCCTCGGGGGGGATGCGATTCGGCCCCGCCGCATGGAGCGACGGGGCCGAGAGTGTATCCGGATCGCATCGGGCGCCGCGAACGGCGCCGCCCGGGATCAGGGCAGCCGGATCACGCGTCGCGTCGCGAACGGCCTGCCGTCCACGTCGAGCCGCGCGAAGTAGACGCCGGCCGCCACCGACTGGCCGGAGTCGTCGCGGCCGTCCCACGACACCTCCCAGTCGCCCGCCGGGCGCGAGTCGGCCGGGAACCCGGCGACGCGACGCCCCTGCAGGTCCACCACCGCCAGCGAGACGCTCGCCGCGCGCGGAAGCGCCACCGAAAAGCGCACGCCGGCCCGCGACGGGTTCGGGCGCGGCGCCCCGAACGCGAGCGCGCTCGGCAGCGTGCGGCCCGGTCCGCCCGGGCCCTCCTCCACGCCCACCGTGTGCACGCCGCCGGCCCACCAGAAGCCGTGGTAGGCCACGCGCGTGCCGCCACTGCGCCCGACGATCGCCTGCCCGACGGTGCCGTTCACCACGCGGCCCGAGCCCGACACCGGCCGGCCGCCCTGCCCCATCACGCTGCCCGCCAGCTTCACGGCGCCGGCCGGCCCCGCGAGTGCACCGACCGCCGCGCACAGCACGAGTCCGGCGACGAGGGAACGAGTCGTACGCATGGCGCGGTCCCTCACTTCTTCACCGCGGCGGCCGCGGCGGCCGCCTGCGGATCGGACGCCATCGACTTCTGCATCGCGTCGAGCCGCTCGCGCATCTGCGACAGTTCGCGCTCGAGCCGCGCGCGGTCGAACGACGCGGCCTCGCGCTGCTCGTCGGCGACGTCGCCGACGGTCATCGGAGAACCCTCCGCCGGCTTCGCCGATGCGCCCGCCATCTTCGTCGACGTCACCGTGCCGTACGCGGTCGGGAAGTACATCAGCGTGAGCGAAGGCGAACCGATCTGGCCCTGCACGTTCACTTCCTGGCCCAGCAGGTAGAACGTGTGCGCGCCGGGCGTGACCGGGAACACGCCGGTGTGGCTGGCGGGCATCATGTAGCTGCAGGTGGGGTTGGCCGGGAACCACTCCGCCTTGGTGTAGGTGTTCGCGAAACCCGAGTTCACGTCGGACACGCCCATGATGACGCGGCTGAACTGGCCGTTGATGTGGTCGAAGCTCAGGTAGCTGCCGCCGATCGCGACCACGTAGCCGTCGTCGGGCACGGTGATCGTGCGCGAGGTGATCACCGACACGCCGCCCGTCAGCTGGATGAACGCGCTGGCGCTGGCCGCCGCGAGGCCCGGCTCGTTCAGCATCTCGGTGGCCTCGACCGCGCTGGACGGCAGCTGCACCGACGCGGTGCCGACCTGGCCCATGTCGAAGAGCACGTCGCGCGACGTGCCGTTGACCCGCAGGGTGGGCTCGCCGCCCGTGCCACTGCCGTCCACGTACACCGACGTGCCGGCCGTGCCACCCATCACCGTGAAGAAGCCGCCCGTACCGGCCGCGTCGGGTTCCATGCGCACCACCGCTCCGCCGCCCTCGTCGTTCACGCGCATCTGACCGCCGTGACCGGCGAACGCTCCGATCGACGCGATCGGATCCGGGTTCCCGGAGTTGTGCACCTCGAGTCGTCCGGCATTCGCGCTCGAGCCCACCTGCATCGTTCCGTCGGCGAGCAGCGCGAGGCCGCCGCCGGAGTTCCGGAGCGTGAACGTGGGAATGAGCGAGGCCGCGCTGCCCGTGAACGGCAGCTTGAGCGACAGCGCGTACGGGCTCGAGGCCAGCGGCACGCGCGGCGTCAGCTCCGGATCGGCGCCCACCTGCAGCGAGAGCCAGTACGGCTTGTCGAACGCCAGCGTGAGCGGCGCGACGCTGCCGAGCAGGATGCTGAAGCCGCCCTTGGTGACGGCCGTGGCGGTGTGCGTCTCGGTGAACACCGCGGCGCCGGCGAGCGAGGACTCGTACAGGCGCACGGTGAGGTCGTAGGCGCCGTCGGGCACCAGAGCGCCCGTGTTGTCGGTGATGACGCCCTGGTAGCTGATGCTCAGCGGCACCTGGGCGGAGGCCACCGCGGCCGTGAGCAGGAGTCCGGTGAAGACGAGTGCGAGCCAACGCGACATCGTGTACCTCCGTGCGGGGGAAGGGGCGATCGAGCGCAACGGACGAGTGTGTCCTGCCGGGGAAACGAATCCGGGGCCGGAATGCGCACGCGCCATCTTTCGCGCCGCCCTTTCGGCTCCGGAACCCGCGTCCGCCATTGCGGGGAGCCCGCGGCACTCCTTAGACTTGCGGGGCCTGTTTCACTCTCCGCTTCCACCCCCGCCCCGGCGGGTGTCCACGTCCACGGAGCCTCCATGCGCCCCTTCTCCCTGCTCGCCCTCGTGTGTACCGGCGCACTCGCGGCCGCGTCCGCGACCGCCGCCCCCGTCGATCCGAGTCCTTCCACCGCCGACCTGCTCTCCTCCGCCCGGGCGTGGCCCACCCGCAGCGTGGCCGCAATCGGCGCCGTGCAGCCCGGCGTGGACGCGGCTCGGAGCGCCGCCGACCTGCTGGCGCTGTACGTCGTCCCCGGGTCGCCGCTCGCCGTGCGCGTGAGCCTGGTCGCGCCGGTCGGCGTGCTCGACGGCGTGAACCACTACGCCGCGTCCGGCGTGCGCACGATCGTGCTGCTGGACGAGTCCGAGGGCGGCCAGTCGAAGCTGCCCGCCCCGCTCGTGGGCGACGCGCCGTTCGCGTGGGACCGCGCGATCGTGCTGGACGACGCCGCAGCGGCGCCCGCGCTGGTCGAGGCCGGCGGCAAGCGCGTGGCGGTGTCGGGCTGGGCGGACCACCTCGACCAGGGCTGGTTCGCGGTCGCGGCGCCCGCGGGCGCGGGCGCGCCGAAGGCGGCGTGCGCGATCACGTACGCGCCCGACGGCCGCGAGCTCGACCGGCTCGTCGCGCCGCTCGGCGCGCAGGTCAACTTCACGAACGTCGCGTTCGTGCACCACGGCAACCAGGGCCTCGCCTACTCCGACGTCTTCGCCGGGCGTTCGGGCGCCGAGGCCAACAGCGGCTTCGACGAGATCCTGCGCAAGCACGAGCAGACGAGCGTGCCGGGCAACTTCCACCTGAGCGCGCTGCTGCAGTCGTCGGCCGAGTGGAACCGCCGCAACGGCGATCCGCTCGACTTCAACGGCTGGCTCCGCACGGGCGTCACCGCAGGCTGGGCGGGCATGATCACGTCGGCGTACGGCCAGCCGATCATGCCGTTCCTGCAGGGCGCGATGAACGACTGGGCCATCAACCGCGACCACGCGATGGTGCAGTGGCGCTACAACTACGACCCGAACGTGGCGTGGGTGCCCGAGCGCACGTTCCTCGATCCGAGCACGTACCCGAACGCGGGCGTGATCGACTGGTCGGGCGCGCACTGGCAGGCGAACGGCGTCAACGGCGTGATCCTGGACGACTGGCCGCACTGCAACGGGCACAACAAGCACCAGATCCACTTCCTGCAGGGCAACGGGCTGCGCATCATCCCGCGCGACGGCGACTTCACCGGCAAGCTGCACACCGGCGACGGCGCGGGCGCGCTCGCGATCCTGTCGGGCGAGGCCGGCTCGGGCAGCGGCCAGTACCGGATCACCGTGTACGCCGACGACTGGGAGATGGCGGCGGCGGTCGGCGGCTGGCAGAACACGTTCCCGAACGCGATCGGCACGTACCGCTGGATGATCGACAAGTGCGCCACCGAGAGCGCGTGGATCCACACGTGGAAGCTCGACGCCGCGCTCGTGAACCCCGACTTCAACGGCGACACGTTCACGCCCACGTACGGCACGTACGGCGGCATCGGCGACGTCAACGGCTACGGCGGCAGCAACAACGCGTGGTACACGCACTGGGCCGGCTTCGTGCCCTACTCCACCGGCGGCAACGGCAACGGCGGCTGCGCGGGCGGCGGCAACTGCAAGAACCACGGCCAGCTCTGGAACGACGCGCACGCCGCACTGCAGGCCGCGCCGAACAACAAGATCCGCGAAACGGGCTGGTACGTGCTGATGTCGAACCTGCACGAGACGGGCTGGCACGACTACCTGGGCGGGCCGCTGTCCGGCTGGGAGCGCCAGTACTCGGCGCACATCAAGAACGCGAACGTCTACGCCGAGGCCGCGCGCTGGGCGGGCGGGCTGTACGCGAACCCCACCGGCTGCTTCTTCAGCGACATCGACAACGACGGCAACAACGAGGTCGTGATGTACAACGACCGCGTGCTGGCGGTGTTCGAGTCGATCGGCGGCCGCTGCACGCAGCTGTTCGCGAAGGGGCCCGGCTACGACTACTCGGTGGTCGGCATCGACAACGCCTACTGGGCCGGCACCGAGGGCGACTACAACGACGTCAACCACATCGCTGCGCTGTCGGACGTGGGCCCGAACTACCAGGGCGACTTCTACGCGATGAGCGTGGACACGTCGGCGGGCAACACCGTGCAGGCCACGTTCACGCGCAGCGGCGTGCGCAAGGTGGTGCGCCTGACGCTCGGCCAGCCGTACCTGGACTGCGTGTACCGCGTGGGCGCGAACACGCAGTACATCCAGAGCGGCTTCTCCCCCGACGTCGTGGACCTGCTCTACAGCGGCCAGATGGACCGCGTGTGGGGCGGCGGCGCGAACACGTACATGGGCCAGCGCAACCCGAACACGGCGGCCACGGCCGCGTACGTGCTCGGCAACGGCGGTGCCTCGCAGAACCTGAACTTCAGCAGCACGCTGATGAAGGTGGACGAGATCCACGGCACGCAGAAGTTCCAGTTCTACCTGTACGCGGGCGCGACGTCGGCGCCGAACGGGTCGGGCCAGATCGCGGAGCTGGAGACGCTGAAGAACGGGCTCAACGACCAGCTCGCGCCCGAGGCGCAGAGCGCGACCTACTTCCCCGCCACGAAGCAGCTCACGATCACGTTCGACGAGGCGGTCGCACCGTCGCCGGTGACCGTCACCGGCATCCGGATCGACGCGAACGACGACGGCGTGGCGGACGTCACGCTGGATGCCGGCTGCGTGGTGACGAACGTCACGGCGTCGCCCGTGCTCACCATCACGGTGTCGAACGCGGTGCACGCCGCGATCCAGGCGCTCACGAACCGGAACGCCATGGAGCTGATGCTGACGGCGGGCGCGGTGCGGGACCCCTCCGGCAACCCGCACGCCGCGCTCACGAACGCCGGCAACGTGCCGGTGTCGTACGGCCCGCCCACGCAGATCACGCTCGACGGTCGCTTCGACGCGAGCGAATGGCCGTCGTGCACGGTGGCCGTGGCCGACTCCAACGACTCGGCGTGGAACCCGCCGGGCCAGACCACGAACGAGATCCAGGCGATCCACGCCACGTGGGACAGCACCTACCTGTACCTCGGCCTGCGCGGCATCGTGACCGGCAACTCGTGGATCCTCTACCTGGACACGGATCCGGGCGGCGCGAACGGCCAGGCGAACCTGACCGCGATCGACAGCTGGGAGCGCGGCGCCACGTTCAGCGCGCCGGGCTTCAAGCCCGACTGGCAGCTCGGCGCCTACCAGCACCAGGGCGCTTTCGACAGCCAGTCGTTCTTCCGGATCCTGTCCGCGACCACGTCGGCGAACTACACCGACTCGGTGCTGAAGGCGTTCGATCCGATGCACGCGAACGGCCTGAACGGCGGCAGCGAGATCGCTATTCCCTGGAGCGTGCTGTACGGCCAGGGCGCCGGGCGCGTGGCGCCGAACGCGCAGCTCGGGCTCGTGGCGTCGATCTGCTGGGACCCCGAGCCGAACGGCCAGTTGGGCGGCGACCAGGCGCCGAACAACCTGTCGGCCACGCCGCCGGCGATCGACAACCGTGTGCTGATCGCGCTCGACGCGAACGGCGACGGGATCCCGGACCCGATCGACCGCACGCCGCCGTCGCTCGTGTCGGCCGTGCCTTCGGGGTACGACAGCGTGCTCACGCTGCAGTTCAGCGAACTGCTCGCGGCCGGCCGCGCGCAGCAGCCGTCGCGCTACAGCGTGTACCAGACCGGCAACCCGACCGCGTCGCTCACCGTCAAGAGCGCGACGCTGCTCGCGAACCGCACGCAGGTGCGCCTGGTGGTGTCCGGGATGTCCTACGTTCCCTACACGGTGGTCGCGAGCGGCATCGCCGACTCGTCGTGCTTCGGCAACGTGGCCGCGCAGACCAGCACGTCGTTCCAGGGCCCGACGGTGTCCGTGGACCCGGAGCACGCCGCCGGCCCGCTGCTGGAGCTGTCGGCGCCGCGCCCGAATCCGTCGCGTGAAGGCCGGGTGGCGTTCTCGTACAACGCTCCCGGTGGAGAAGGCGCCGCTGCGAACGTGGACCTCGGCCTGTTCGACCTCGGCGGCCGTCGCGTGCGAACGCTCGTGCAGGGCCCGCAGCTTCCGGGACGCTACGACGTGGCGATGGACGGACGCGACGACGTGGGTCGGCGTCTTGCACCGGGCGTTTACTTCGTGCGACTCTCCCGCGGCGCTGCGCAGGTCACACGGAGGCTCGTGCTGATGCCCTGAGCGGGCGTCCCCGCGAACATCCGCCCCGCGCGGCGCGCGTCTTCGGACGCGCGCAGGATGAAGCGTTTCACCGGCTGGCTCGCCGCGGGCCTCGCTCTGTCGCTCGCGCTGTCCCTCTCCGCCTGCGCCCCGAAGAAGGCCGAGGGCCCCGCCGGCGCCGTGAAGCTGACGGTGTGGATGCAGATGGACCCGCAGGAGCGGGCGCGCTTCGAGGCCAACCTCGCCGCCTACAAGACGACGCATCCCAACGTCACCGTGGACATCGTGCCGTACAACACCGAGGACCTGCGCCAGCAGTTCATCAGCGCGGCCTCCGGCGGCGCCGGCCCGCAGATCATCTTCGGCCCCTCCGACCAGGTCGGCCCGCTGTCGGTGACGAAGCTCATCCGGCCGCTCGACGAGGCGCTGCCGCAGGGGTTCTTCGACCGCTTCGTGCCGCAGGCGCTCGACACGCTCGACGGCCACCTGTGGGCCGCCCCGGACCAGGTCGGCAACCACCTGGTGCTCTGCTACAACAAGAAGCTCGTGCCCGTGCCGCCGGTCACGCACGAGGACTTCCTGAAGATCGCGAAGGCGCAGACGAAGGACGGCGTGTACGGCTTCTCGATGAACACGATGGAGCCCTACTGGCTCGCGCCGTTCCTGGGAGGCTTCGGCGGCTGGGTGATGGACGCGAACCACCAGCCGACGCTCGACTCGCCGGCCATGCAGCAGGCGCTCGCGTACCTGGCCGACCTCAAGAACAAGCAGGGCGTGATGCCGCGCGAGGCCACCTACGAGAACTCGCACACGCTCTTCACCGAGGGCAAGGCGGCCATGATCGTGAACGGCCCGTGGTCGTGGGCCGACTACCGCAAGGCCGGCATCGACCTGGGCGTCGCGCCGCTGTGGACGCTGCCGAACGGCCGGCGCGCCATGCCGATGACCGCGAGCAAGGGCTACTCGATCAACACGAACGTGAAGGCCTCCGAGATGCCCGCGGTGATCGAGCTGATCGACTACCTCACGTCGCCCGAGGCCGAACTGCGCGACGCCGTGGCACTGGGCACGCTGCCGAGCCACAAGGTCGCGTGGGCGGACCCGACGATCCAGGGCGATCCGACGCTGAAGGCCTCGCAGGAGGCGTACGCGTTCGGGCGCCGGATGCCGGTGGTGCCGGAGATGCGGGTGATCTGGGACACGATGCGCCCCGAGATGCAGAAGGCCATGAGCGGCGGCGAGGACGCGGCGACGGCCGCCAGGACCATGCAGGCCGAGGCGGCCAAGCAGATCGCCGACATGAAGAAGTAGGCACGTCCCCATGCTGCGTGCGCCGCGCTCCTTCCCGTACTGGCTGATCCTGCCCAGCGCCGCCGTGATGGCGGCGGTGGTGCTGTTCCCCGTGCTCTACAACTTCTACCTGTCGTTCCGGAACATGAGCCTCTACCACTTCACGGATCACGAGTGGGTGGGGCTGCAGCAGTTCGCCCAGCTGCTGCGCGAGCCGGTCTTCTACCAGATGCTCGGCAAGTCGCTCGTGTGGACCGGCGTGAACGTGTTCTTCCACGTCACGCTGGGGGTGTTCCTCGCGATCCTGCTGAACGGCCCCGTGAAGGGACGTGCGCTGTTCCGCACGCTGCTGATCCTGCCGTGGGCGATGCCGCAGTACATCTCGGCGCTCACGTGGCGCGGCATGTTCAACTACGACTACGGCGCGGTGAACCTGATCCTGACGCAGTGGCTGCACCTGCCCGCCGTGCCGTGGCTGTCGAATCCGTTCTGGGCGTTCGTCGCCCCCATCCTCACGAACATCTGGCTGGGCTTCCCGTTCATGATGATCGTGGCGCTGGGCGGCCTGACGTCGATCCCGCACGAACTGTACGAGGCCGCCGACCTCGACGGCGCGAGCGCGTGGCGCAAGTTCCGCGACATCACGCTGCCCCAGCTGATGCCGGTGCTGACGCCCGCCGTGCTGCTGGGCACGATCTGGACGTTCAACAACATGCTGGTGATCTGGCTGGTCACGAACGGCGGCGAGCCCGCCGACTCGTCGCACATCCTGGTCACGTACATCTACAAGGTGGCGTTCACGTACTCGCGCTACTCGTACGCGGCCGCGTTCTCGGTGGTGGTGCTGCTGCTGCTGCTCGGGTTCGTGGTGTACGTCATGCGCCGCACGTCGAACCAGGAGGCCCGGGCATGAACGCCGGCGAGAAGCCGTTCCGCTGGACGCCGGGCCGCGTGCTCGTGCACGCGTTCCTCGCGTTCTTCGCGCTCGGCACCATCTATCCGATCCTGCAGATCGTCACGATCTCGCTGCGGCCGTCGGACCAGCTCTACTCGACGTCGCTGGCCGTGATTCCGGCGGGCGCCACGCTGCACGCCTACGTGGTCATGCTCACCGAGAAGAAGTTCCTGCTGTGGATGGGGAACTCGTTCCTGGTCTCGGCGTCGGTGACGCTGTTCGGCGTCGTGCTGGCGTCCACGTGCGCGTACGCGCTGTCGCGGTTCCGGTTTCCCGGCCATGGCGCCGCGACGTACGCGTTCCTGCTCACGCAGATGTTTCCCGCCACCATGCTGATGCTGCCGCTGTACATCATGCTCAAGCACCTCGGGCTGCTCGACACGTACGCCGGGCTCTGCCTGGCCTACACGGCCACGGCGCTGCCGTTCTGCGTGATGACCATGCGCGGCTACTACGACACGATCCCGGTGGAACTGGAGCAGGCCGCGCTGATCGACGGCTGCACGCCGTGGCAGGCGTTCGTGCGCGTGACGCTGCCGCTGGCCTCGCCCGCGCTCGCGATCACCGCGCTGTTCTCGTTCATGGCGGCGTGGTCCGAGTACCTCGTGGCGCGCATCGTCATCACGACGTTCGACCGCTACACGCTGCCGCTCGGGCTCGCGAGCCTCGCGGGCACGTTCCAGACCGAATGGGCGAACTACGCCGCGGGCAGTCTCATGGTGTGCGTGCCGGTGATGATCCTGTTCGTCACGCTGAACCGCTACCTGGTCGGCGGCCTCTCGCTGGGCGGCGTGAAGGGCTGACGCGACCGCTCGCGGCGTCCCGAAAAGCAGCGGCCCCGGCGCAC
>JBGAMH010000119.1:0-13423 GCA_044223135.1 Candidatus Eiseniibacteriota bacterium
GGAGCTGGCCGAGGCGTACCGCCTGTCGGGGCAGCCCGGCCCGGCCGACGCCGCGGTGCGGCGCGCGCTCGCGCTGTCGCCGCCGGGCGAGCAGTTCGACGCGCTGCTCACCGCCGGGTTCCTGGCGATCGCGGCCGGCCGCCGGGTCGAGGCCGCGGAGCGGTTCGGCAGCGCGCAGCTGGAGCGCCCGCGCGACCCGGTTCCGTCGGTGTACGAGGCGCGCGCGCGTTTCGAGGCCGGCGACACGACCGGCGCGCGGCGGGCCTACGCCCGCGCGGCCGCGATCGACCCCTCGCACCCCGAGGTGCGGCAGGCCGCGCGCTTCCTGGGGCTGTGACGTCGGAGCGAGGGGCGCGGCTGGCCCGGGAACCTTTTGCCGTCCACTCGCATTCCGGGAAGCGCCCGGGCTAACCTGCCGCCATGGCGCTTCCCGACCATCTGCAGAAGCTGCTCGCCGAGTGCGAGGTCGACGTCTACCGGAGTTCCGGCCCGGGCGGTCAGCACCGCAACAAGACCGAATCCAGCGTGCGCGTGCGGCATCTGCCCACGGGGCTGATGCGCGTGGCCACCGAGCACCGGTCCCAGACCCGCAACCGCGAGCTGGCGCTGGAGCGGCTGTGGAAGGCGCTCGAGGCCCGCAAGCGCAAGCCGAAGCCCCGAGTGGCGACCCGGCCGACGAAGGCCGCCCGGACCCGGCGGCTGGACGCCAAGCGGCTGGAAGGCGAGAAGAAGCGCCAGCGGCGGACGCCGGCCGACGACTGAACCGTCACACCCCGCAGCGCACCGTCCGCCCCCGCCGGGCCGCGGCCCTCAACCGGAGGAAAACCCCGCATGAACTCCGACTCCCGCCCTGCCGATAGGATCGAGAGCCCGAGGCAGGAACCCCGGCTTCCCCCGGGGCAGGTGAAGACCGACAAGTGGCCGGTGCTGCACTACGGCTCCGTGCCCACCGTCGATCTCTCGGCCTGGGACCTGCGCGTGGACGGCCTGGTCGAGCGTCCGTTGCGCTGGACCTGGGCGGAGTTCGAGAAGTTGCCCCGGGTGCAGGTGCATTCGGACATCCACTGCGTCACTCGCTGGAGTCGATACGACAACCTCTGGGACGGCGTGTCGCTGCGCTGGGTGCTGGCCCAGGCGGGCATCCGGCAGGACGCGCGTTTCGCCGTGATTCACGCCGAGCAGGGATTCACCACGAACCTGCCGCTCGCGGAGCTCGACCAGGATGATGTGCTGCTCGCCGACAAGCACGACGGAACACCGCTCACACCCGACCACGGGTGGCCGCTGCGGCTGGTCGTTCCGCGTCGCTACTTCTGGAAGAGCGCCAAGTGGGTTCGACGCATCGAGCTGGTCGCGGCCGACCAGCCGGGCTTCTGGGAGCGCAACGGCTACCACAACGCCGCGGACCCCTGGAAAGAGGAGCGCTTCTCCGACTGGTAGCCGCGCGCGCGGGAGGCGGGCATGAACACCGAAGCCGCGAACCGCTGCCGGCACTGGCTCGAAGAGCAGCTCGACCAGCTCCGGGGACTGCGCAACGGCAACCCGCGCGACGCCCAGTTCAAGCAGTGGCGGCAGACCACGCTCACCGTGCTGCAGCGGATCTGGTCGGCCGACAGCACGCGCAGCGAGCGCTTCCGCCGCATCCGCTTCTCGTCGCCGCAGTCACGCGTGGACGCGAAGACCGTGGCCGACTGGTTCACGCGCGGCTGTGACGAGGCCGCGTCGCAGCTCACGGCGCTGATCGCCGAGATCGACCGCGAGGGCGTGCCGGCCACGGCGCTGCCGGCGGTCGAGGCGCACGACCCCGAGACGCACGGCGCCGAGGAGGCCGCGTTCCCCACGCTCGACCTGAGCCGGTCGCAGGGCGGTTCGAGCGTGGAGATTCCCGGCGATCGCGACATCGTGCTGGACCTGGGCGGGCCGAGCGCGTCGTCGACGCCCGCCGCGCCCGGTCGCGACGAACGCGACGATCCCGCGCCGCCCACGCTGCGCGTGTCGGTGCCGGCGCGCGCGCCGCGCTCGAACGCCGCGAAAAGCACCGCTTCGCGCCCGGCGCCGCCGCCTGCGCGCGCACCCGAAGCCGCGCCGGCCCCGGCCGCGCGCGCCAGCGAAGCGCCGCGTTCGCGCGGAGCGCGCCGCTCGTCGGGCAAGGGCCGGCTCCGCGACCTGCTCGGGCTGGACGACGTGATCGCGCGCGTGCGCGAGGAAGACCCGAAGCCCGAAGCCGCCGACGCTCCGCCCGCGCGCGCGCCGGAAGCCGCGGCGCCGACGCCGAAGGCCGCGGCGCCTGCACCGGAAGCCGCGGACGCGCCGCCCGCGCACGGCGACCATGCCGCCGAGCCGACGCCCACGCCCGAGCCGGAGTTCACGAAGGCAGCGGTGGACGACGCGCTCGCGCGCATGACGGTGCGCCCGCGCGCGGCCGCTCCCGCGCCGCCGCCCGCTCCGGTCCAGGAAGTGGAAGCTCCGGCCGAGCCCGCGCCGGCCCTCGAACCCGTCGAGGCGCACGTCGAACCGTCGCCGACGATGCCGGTCGTCGAGCGCGACGCGGGTGAGGCGCCGGTCGAGGAAGCCGTCGACGAAGGCGAGTTCGAAGAGGCCACGCAGCGCTTCCTCGAGACCTCGCCCGTGCTGTCGCTGACGGGACGCCCCGTGCACCGTCGCACCGACGTCACGCGCTTCGAGCACCCGGACGCCGTGGCGCTGGCCACGCTGGCCGAGGACGCGGCACGCCTGGGCGTGCCCGACGATCGCCGCGAGGCGGTGAAGTCGCAGCTCGGGGAGCTCGCGCAGCGCTTCGAGTCGGGAGATCCCGACTGGCACCTGATCGCCGAGGTCGCGCGCGAGGCGATGCTGCACCGCCCGCTCGCCGAGCGGCTGATGCCGGTGCTGCTGCCCTGGCTCTCGCGCGCCGCCTGACCCGGGCCGCACCGGGCGCTCGACGCGCCCATCGTCGCCCGGAGCGCCGCTGCGTCGCGTCCTGAACCGCCGTGCGTCGCGCGCTGGAACGCGGCGCCGCCTGCGCCGAAGTCCGCGCCAATCGCGGTGAAACCGTGTGCTAGCCTGCCGCATCATCACGCGGCGGAGGGGGCACCCATGAACTTCGAGAAGTACACGCAGCGATCCCGCGAAGCGCTCGAACGCAGCCAGAACATCGCCCGCGAACGCCGTCACCCCGAGCTCGCGCCCGAGCACCTGCTGGCCGCGCTCGCCCAGGAGGAAGGCGGCACGGTCGCGGCGCTGCTGCAGAAGCTGGCGGTACGCCCCGCGCAGCTGAAGGCCTCGATCGACCAGGCGCTGGAGTCGCTGCCGCGCGTGACGGGCGGCACGATGCACCTGAGCCCCGCGTTGATGGACGCGTTCGGCCGCGCCGAGGCGCAGGCCGCGCGGCTGAAGGACGAATTCGTGAGCGTGGAGCACCTGCTGCTGGCGCTCGCCGACCCGGCGTCGCCGAACGGCGCACAGCGCGTGCTCGCCGAAGCGGGCGTCACCACCGAAGCCCTGCTGCAGGCGCTCGCCACCGTGCGAGGAGGACATCGCGTGACCGACGACACCCCCGAGAACAAGTACCAGGCGCTCGAGAAGTACGGGCGCGACCTCACCGCCATGGCGCGCACCGGCAAGCTGGACCCGGTGGTGGGCCGGGACGAGGAGATCCGCCGCGTGATCCAGGTGCTCGCGCGTCGCACCAAGAACAACCCCGTGCTGATCGGCGATCCCGGCGTGGGCAAGACCGCGATCGTCGAGGGCCTCGCGCAGCGCATCGTGTCGGGTGACGTGCCCGAGAGCCTGAAGGAGCGCCGCGTGGTGGCGCTCGACCTCGGTGCGCTCGTCGCCGGCAGCAAGCTGCGCGGCGAGTTCGAGGACCGCCTGAAGGCGGTGCTCAAGGAGGTCACGAGCGACGCGGGCCGCGTGATCCTGTTCATCGACGAGCTGCACACGCTGGTGGGCGCGGGCGGCGCCGAGGGCGCCGTGGACGCGTCGAACCTGCTGAAGCCGGCGCTCGCGCGCGGCGAACTGCACTGCGTGGGCGCGACCACGCTCGACGAGTACCGGAAGTACGTCGAGAAGGACAAGGCGCTCGAGCGGCGTTTCCAGCCCGTGGTGGTGGACGAGCCCAGCGTGGAGGACGCGATCGCGATCCTGCGCGGCCTGAAGGAGCGCTACGAGGTGCACCACGGCATCCGCATCAAGGACACGGCGCTCGTGGCGGCGGCGATGTTCTCGAACCGCTACATCACCGACCGCAAGCTGCCCGACAAGGCGATCGACCTGATCGACGAGGCGGCGTCGCGGCTGCGCATGGAGATCGACTCGATGCCCGCCGAGCTCGACGAGCTCGTGCGGCGCGTGCGCCAGCTCGAGATCGAGCGCATCGGCCTGGCCAAGGAGACCGACGCGGCCAGCCGCGGGCGGCTCGAGAAGCTCGACGAGGAACTCGAGCGCCTGCGCGCGGAGCACGCCACGCTCGATCAGCACTGGCAGAAGGAGAAGGCGGCCGTCACGCGCATCCGCGACCTCAAGGCGGAGCGCGAGAAGCTCAAGCTCGAGGAGACGCGCGCCGAGCGCGAGGGCGACCTCGAGAAGGTGGCCAAGATCCGCAACAACGACCTGCTGCTGCTGCAGCGCCAGCTCGACCAGGAGACGGCGCGGCTCGCGGTGGTGCAACAGAAGCAGCGCATGCTGAAGGAGGAGGTCGACGAGGAGGACGTGGCCGAAGTGGTGGCCAAGTGGACGGGCGTGCCCGTCACGCGCCTCCTGGAGGGCGAGATCGAGAAGCTCGTGAAGATGGAGGAGCGGCTGCGCCAGCGCGTGATCGGACAGGACGAGGCGCTGCGCGTGGTGAGCGAAGCCGTGCGCCGGGCGCGCGCCGGGCTGCAGGATCCGTCGCGCCCGATCGGCTCGTTCCTGTTCCTGGGGCCGACCGGCGTGGGCAAGACGGAGACCGCGAAGGCGCTCGCCGAGTTCCTGTTCGACGACGAGCGCGCCGTGATCCGGCTGGACATGTCGGAGTACTCCGAGCGCCACACGGTGGCGCGCATGACCGGCGCGCCTCCGGGCTACGTGGGCTACGACGAGGGCGGCGCGCTCACCGAGGCCGTGCGGCGGCGCCCGTTCTCGGTGCTGCTGCTGGACGAGGTCGAGAAGGCGCACCCGGAGGTGCTCGACGCGCTGCTGCAGGTGCTCGACGACGGCCGGCTGACCGACGGCCAGGGCCGCACCGTGGACTTCCGCAACACGATCGTGATCATGACCAGCAACCTCGGCGGCGAGGCGATCGCGGGCGAGAAGGAGCCGCTCGGATTCAAGAACGGCGACGAGGACCCGGAGGGCACGCAGGAGGAGATCGAGCGCACGGTGAACAAGGAGCTGCGGCGGTTCTTCCGGCCGGAGTTCCTGAACCGCCTGGACGAGGTGGTGGTGTTCCACCAGCTCTCGCGCAAGGACATCCGTCGCATCGTGGACCTGCAGATCGAACACGTGCGCGGGTTGCTCGCGGCGCGCGAACTGCACCTGGAGATCTCGGACGCGGCGCGCGACCAGCTCGCCGTGGAGGGCTACGACCCGCAGTTCGGCGCACGGCCGCTGCGGCGCGTGATCCAGAAGCGCGTGCAGAACCCGCTCGCGATGAAGCTGCTCGAGAACGCGTACGCGGCCGGAGAGACGGTGCTGGTGGACCACGTGAACGGGCAGTTCACCTTCACGGCGGTGACGCCGGCGATCGTGGACGCCTGACGGGGACGGGAAACAGGAACGGCGCGCCGGATGCCGGCGCGCCGTTCGCGTTTCGGGGCGGGGCGCTATTCCTCGCCGAGATCCTTCGCCTTCATGAAGTCGCGGTGCTTGCCGCGGCCCACGCGCTGGATGCGCTCCACGGTGCGCAGCTTCACCGGCAGGCCCATGCCGTGCGTGACCTCGGCCTCGATCTCGCCGCGCGACGACTCGGTCCACTCGCTGCCCGGCAGCACGCGCAGCTCGATCGTGCCGTTCGCGAACTCCACGAACTGGTACTCGCGCACTTTCCCGCTCTTCGCGTGGTGCCGGAAGATGTAGTACGGCAGCAGCCCGTTGATCACGCGCCCGTCGGGCAGCTGGATGAAGTCGCCCGCGCGGCCCTGCAGCGTGCCCAGTCGCGGCAGTGCGCGTCCGCACGCGCACGGGCCCTCGGGCGCCGCCTCCACCATGTCGCCGATGCGGTAGCGGATCACCGGCTGGCTGTAGTTGAACAGGTCGGTGAGCAGCACCTCGAATCGGCCGTC
Organism: Candidatus Eiseniibacteriota bacterium; assembly: GCA_044223135.1. GTDB lineage: Bacteria > Eisenbacteria > RBG-16-71-46 > RBG-16-71-46 > RBG-16-71-46 > JBGAMH01. The sequence goes on from JBGAMH010000119.1 coordinate 6,261, forward strand.
GTCGGTGGGCACGGTGTCCACGACCACCGACTCGATCGGCACGTGCAGCGAGCCCGCCTCGCACCCGAACGCGGTCACGCCGATCTCGGCGCAACCGTAGCTGTCGACCACGGTGCAGCCGAACGCCTGCTGCAGCCGCTCGCGCTGGTGCGGGCGCAGCACCTCGGCCGTGGTGATCGCCGCCTTCCAGCCGAGCGAATGCCCGTCGAGCTTCTGCGCGATCACCTCGTCGGCGAAGTTCGTGATCGCCGACGGGTAGCCCATGCCCCACACGGTGGGGTTGCGCTGGAGCTGCGCGAAGAACTCCTTCGCGCGCGCCGGCGTGATCTCGAACGCCGACAGTCGCTGGCGGTTGAAGAACCAGTCGCGCAGCCCCGCCTGCCGCCGGCCCGAAGGGTCGAGCGCGAGCCCCCAGAAGTACGCGTACGGGTCGCCCACCTCGACCCCGTGCCAGTGCCAGCCGCGGATCAGGTTGCCGTGGGCGTGCGCCCACGATCGGTGGTCGCGCAGCACCGCCACCGGCGTGCCCGAGGAGCCCGACGTGGTCGCCTTGAGCCCTTTCGGCGGGCGCTCCGACACGAGCCGCTCCGAGTGCTCGCGGATCTCGGGCTTGCCCAGCGGAGGCACGCGCGCCCAGTCGTCCCAGGACCGCAGGTCGCCCGGAGAGAGCCCCGCGGTGCGCCATGTGTCGCGGTACCAGGACACCGTGTCCCAGGCGTGCCTCCAGAGGGCCTGCAGCCGCTGCCACTGGAGGTCGCGCAGGCGCTCGATCGGCCAGTGCTGACTCTCCTCGAGTTCCCGGAGCACCGGCGCCACGGGCTCGCCGCGCAAATTCTGGGCGGCGTAGTAGAGCGTGCGGGCAAACCAGGAGTTCATTCGGATCCTCGCGGGGCCGATACCGGAAAGGCACGACGGCCACGCACTATACGGCGCTCGGCCGGGGCCGCCCAAGCCGCGTCGCGCGGAATGTCGACCGTCCGTTGCGAGATGCATGGGTTCGGGATCCGGGCGGAATGTCCGGAAGGTGTCCGTGAAACGACCGGCGCGCAAGTTGCTGCAAGGGATTGAGAGACCCGTGGACCTTGGTTAGAGTGCGCGGGGTACATTTTCTGCATGCAGGGTCGCCGCCCCGGTGGGGCCGAGTCCGGCCTCGTTCCGCAGACACCACGAACCACATGGATGGACCGACTCGAATGCGCTACCTGCCCGTCGCCCTGATCGGCGCACTCCTCGTGACTGCCCCGGCGTCGGCCACCGTTCGGTACCTCAGCCCCACGGGAACTTCCACGGCGGACGGCCTGACCGCGTCCACGGCCTGGAACCTGGCCAAGGTCAACAGCTCTCTCGTCGCCGGCGACGTCTGCCGCGTGCTGCCCGGCAGCTACACCGGCGACATCGCCCCGGTGAACAGTGGTCAGCCCACCGCGCGCATCACGATCGTGGGCGACCTCGCGAATCCCGCCGCCGCCACGTTCACGGGCGGCATCGCCACGGACCGGTCGTACCTCAGCATCAAGGGCGTCAAGGTCACGGGCGGCATCTCGCTCAAGTGCAACTCGTCGGCGCTCACCGCGCAGTACGACTCGGTGGCGTGGTGCATGGCCACGAGCGTGTCGTTCGAGGGCTCCAAGCACAACCTGGTGGCGCGCTGCAGGATCCTCAACGGCACGGCCGCCAAGTCGAACACCGTCGCGTTCGTGATGAACGGCTGGTACGACTGGCCGACCACGGGCCAGTTCATGTCGAACGCCGAGTACGACACGCTGCGCGGCAACACGATCGAGATGGGCACGATCTCGTGGAAGGGCTTCGCGATGCGTACGTTCGCGCAGCGCTGCGTGATCGACTCCAACTTCATCAGCGGCCGCTTCACGGGCACGAACCCCGACGTGCAGGGCCGCTACCTGTACAACTCGTACTACAACACCTTCCGCGACAACCGCTGGGTGTTCGAGGCCGACAACGCGCTGCCCGGCAACGTGCCCTGGAACTGCTTCTCGCTGCGCGACTCGTCGTCGTACAACCTGTTCGAGCGCGACACGATCTACGCCGGCCTCCAGAGCAACGTCCCCATGTACGGGCGCCTCATGAACGCCGGCGTCACGGCGTGGAACGGCCAGACGGTGCGCAACACGTTCCGCCAGTGCGTGTGGAAGATGACGGGCTACCTGTACGTGCAGATGTACGCGCGCGGCACCGTCATGGACCGCTGCCTCGTGGCCAGCACGGGCTCGCCCGCGATCTCGTTCCCGGACGACATCGAGACCTTCACGGTGGACCACTGCACGTTCTACTCGGGCACCGGCCACGCCGCGGAGTTCCCGCCGATCGCGCCCACCGCGAACCCCGACAGCGTGCGGTTCACGTCGAACATCCTGATGTCGCCCAACGTGCCCGCCGGTGACGCCACCATCAAGATGCCCGGCCTGACCGGCTTCACGTCGAACGGCAACGTGTTCTACACGCCCACGTCGGCGTCGCGCGCGGTGTACTGGAACGGCGTCGCGAACACCGTCGCCGCCTGGTGCTCGGCGTCCAGCCGGGACTGCCAGTCGCGCTTCGGCGACCCCAAGTTCCTCGACGCGAACTTCGCCACGCTCGACGTGCGGCTGGGCACGGGTTCTTCCGCGATCGGCGCCGGACTCGGCGGCAGCGACGCGGGGGCTTTCCCTTTCTCCACGCCCGGTCCCGACGCGACACCGCCCGCCGTCGTGTCCAACCTCCTCGTGACGTCCGTGGCCGACAGCAACCTGATACTTGGGTGGACCGCCACCGGTGACGACGGCAACAGCGGCGTCGCGACGGCGTACGACCTGCGCTGGTCCACCGCGCCGATCGACGTCAACAACTTCGCCTCGGCCACGCCCGTGACGGTGGCGCCCACGCCGCAGCCCGGCGGCACGCCGCAGACGTACGTGGTGCTCGGCCTGCGGCCCAGCACGACCTACTGGTTCGCCCTTCGCGCCCGCGACGAAGCGGGCAACTGGTCCGGTCTCTCCAACGTCGCCACCGCCACCACCGCCACCGTCGACCAGCAGGCTCCCGCCACGATCTTCGATCTGAGTGCCACGCCCTGATCCATCCCAGGGCACGCGCCCGGTGACTTCGAGCCGCTTCCCCGCACGGGAGCGGCTCGCGCTCGTGGTACTCGCGGTGGTACTCGTGGCCGGCGTCGGCTGGGGGCTGCACCCGCAGTTCTCGTGGGACGTCGACAACACCGCGCCCGGCTCGGTGCTCCGCGCGGTGGCGGCGAAGTTCGGCCCGCGCTGGTCGAGCTCCTACGGCCCGGTGCCCTACATGCTGATGGCGGTGCCGATGGTGCCGCTGCTCGCGTTCTTCAAGCTGACGCACGAACTCGGGCAGCCGTCGGGCGTGTACCCGTGGGGCTTCGCGCACCCGCTCTGGTCCGTGAACGCGCTCACGCTGGCGGCGCGGCTGATGACGGTGCTGCTCGCGTGGCTCGTCGGCTGGATGGCGGTGCGCGAGACACGCGGGTCCGACGCGCGCGCGGCGTGGCTCGCGCCGGTGCTGCTGCTGGGTTCGGCGGCGTTCGTCTACTACGGGCGCACCTCGAACGTGGACCTCTACTACCTCGTGTGGCTGTGGGCCGGCTTCCACGTGGTGGAACGCGCCGGGCGGCTGCGCGGGCTCGCGGCGGGGGCGGCGTGCGCGGCGCTCGCGGTGTGCTCGAAGGAACAGTCGGGCCCGATCGCGGCGGTGATCGTGCTGCTGGCCACGTGGCGCGCGTTCCGCGGCGTGTCGCCTGCGGCATCGCGCGGCCTCGGCGCGGCGGTGGTGCCGGGCCTGGCTGCCGCGCTCGCTTACGTCGTCGCGTGGCGGCTGCCGATCGGCCTGCCCGGCTGGCGCGCGCACCACCGCTTCATCTTCGAGGAGGCCACCTACCCGCGCACGTTCCCCGCCACGCTCGAGGGCTCGTTGCAGCTCGCGCAGCGCGCCGTGACGTGGCTGCCGCTCGCTCTGGGCGCCGCGGTGATCGCGGGTGTCGTGCTGGCGGCGGTCACGCGGGCGTCGTGGCGCGGGCTCGGCTGGCGCGCGGCGGCGTGCGCGCTGTACCTGGTCGCGTTCCTCGGCGGCATCGGCTACGTGTACCCGCGCTTCCTGCTGCCGCTGCTGCTGGTGGGCGTGCCGCTCGGCGTGCGCGCGATCGCGGCGCTGCACGGGCGGCCCGGGTTCGCGCGCGCGGCCGCGATCGCGCTCGTGGCGCTCGCGTGCCTGGGCGGCCCGGCGCTCACGTGGACGCAATGGAACGACTCGCGCCACCAGATCGAGCGCCGGCTCGCGCAGCCCGACCTCGCGGGAGCGGTCGTGGAACTGGGCGGCAATCCGCACTTCCAGGCGCGCGTGCCCGCCGAACGCCTGCACGTGAGTTCACTCGACTCGCTGCGGGTGACGCCGCACGCGCCGTTCGGCGACGTGGTGCTGGTGTCGTGGCAGGATGCGGCCACGTTCGAGCGCGACCCGGTGGTCGGGCCCGCGTGGTGGCGTCCCCTGCGCGAATCCGGCACGTGGACGGGGCCCGAGGTGTACATGGGGCCGTGGACCACGCGGCTGGCCTACGGCCTGCCGGTGTCCCCGCACGTGGAGCTGTGGGTGCGCCGGAAGCCCTGAATCGCGGCTTCGGCGCGGCGATCAGCCGAGGCCGAGCTGCGTCTCGGGCTTGTCGCGGTAGAACACCACGCGGTTCTTGGGCGGGCGCTTGGCCCGGAGCAGCGCCTGGTTCGCCGCGCGCCACAGGTCCTGCGAGTTGTCCGCGTGGTCGGGGCACATGGCCACGCCCACGCTCACGGTCACGTTCACGCGGTGCGCCCGGCCGTCCAGGCCCTCGAGCCGGATCGACGTGGCCTCCACCGCGGTGCGCAGGCGCTCGGAGATCGCGACCACGTCCGCCTCGTGCACGGGCGCGGTGAGCACGACCACGAACTCCTCGCCGCCCCAGCGCGCCACCGGGTCGAACGGTCGCACGGCCTTGCGCAGCGCGTGCGCCACCTGCACGAGCACCTGGTTGCCGGCCTCGTAGCCGAACGACGTGTTGAAGGACTTGAAGTCGTCGATGTCGGCGATCACCAGTGCGAGCGACTCACCCTCGCGGCGCGCTCGCTCGATTTCGTTGCGGATCTGGAGGTCGTAGTACGAGCGGTTGTACGCGCCCGTCAGCGGATCCACGAACACCAGCTTCTCGATCCGGTTCGCGCGCTCCAGCACACCGCCGCAGAAATCGGCGAGCAGCGCGATCATGGCGAGGTCCACCGGCTGGAACGGATCGACCTCGGGCGACATCACCTCGAGGTGGCCGAGCGGCCGGCCGTCGCTGCCCGTGACCGCCACCACCACGAGCGAGCGCACGCCGCGTTCCCGCGCGCGCGCCACGAGCGACGTGCTCGACTCGGTGTCGGCGCAGTGCAGCAGGACCTGCGGATGCTCCATGGCCTCCGCCGCGAGCGCCGCGTCGAACGGACGCTCGGGGTTGACCACGTCGTCGTCCTCGCGGCCGAAGTAGCGCACCTGCCCGGTGCCGAGCAGTTCGGGGCCGGCCTGTTCGAGCTGCGCCAGCAGCCCGGCGCGCGTGGTGTCGGTGCGGGGATCGGTGAACACGAGCGGATCGTCCAGGCGGATCAGCCGCCGCACCTGGTCGAGGCGCGCGGGCGCCTGCGTGGGCAGCGTGTTCCGCGGCATCGCCACGACGCCGTCGCGCAGCCGCGGGGCGGGCAGCGCCAGCGTGATCACGTCGAGCCGGTTGCGGGCCTGGTAGCGCACCACCGGCTCGCGCCCGTCCACGGGCAGCCGGCGCAGGGCGCCCTGCTGCTCGAGCAGGTCCATCGCGTGGAGCGCGGCGTGCTCGACCTCCTGGGCCACGCCCGAGCGCAGCGCACGCTGCACGCGGAGACGGTCCACGGGGGGGAGTTCCTCGATGGGAAGCAGTCGTTCGAGGAGATCGCGGAACCCGATATGACGCTGCTTCATGGTCTCGGTCCGCCTCCTTGCGGGTCGAGTCGGTCGGTCCTGCGGCCCTGGGTTGCCAATGGTGTCGAGCCTCGTGGGGGAGATGCAGAGACCCTGGGTAAAGGACGGCCGAAGTCTAGCACAGGGCTTCCGCGGCCCCGCGGGGCCATTGCACCCAGCGCGCACGATTCGCGGGCCCGCGGCGTGGACGCGTCGTCGCACGCGGGCCGCCCCGCCGCCGCCGCGCCGGTGCCGCGCCCGACGCGGTTCTCCAACCTTCGCTTGACGGGCCTCGCATCGCGTCCTTAGCTTCGCGCGCTCGCCCTTCACGACCCGACGCATCCGAAAGCGATCTCCCATGCGGCTTTCCGAACTCCTGAACCCCCAGTCCATCAGCGTCCGGCTGCAGGCCCGCGGCAAGCGCGAGGTCATCGCGGAACTGGTGCAGCTCCTCGAGGCCGGGCACGGCGTCGACTCGCAGGGGGAGATCCTCGACCGGGTGCTGCGCCGTGAAGCGATGATGTCCACGGGCATCGGGAACGGCGTGGCCATTCCGCACGGCAAGGCGCGCGCGGCCGACCGGCTGGTGGCCGCCTGCGGCGTGGCGACGCCGGGCGTGGACTTCGATTCGGCCGACGGCGAGCCGGCCACGTTGTTCGTGTTGCTGGTGGCCCCCGAGTCGGGCGGCGCCCTGCACGTGAAGGTGCTGGCGAACATCTCGCGTCTCCTCAAGGAGGAATCCGTGCGCCGGCAGCTCCGCGAGGCCACGAACGCCGAGCAGTTCCTGGCCGTCCTCAAGGCGGCCGAGGCCATCCACATCCCGTCCTGATCGGCGCTGCTCGCGCGCCCCCGGCCTGCGAGCGACACCGATCGAGCGCGCCGCACCCCCGCGCGCACCCCCTCCACGGCTGGAGGCCGCGTCCTCGATGCAGTTCCTCGATGCGTGGGCTTTGCTGGCTCCGGCCGACCTCGCGCGCCTGCTCGGCGTGCCGGTGGCGCTGCTCGTGGCGGCGCTGCTGCCCGGGCGCGGCGTCGTGCGGCTGGCGGCCGTCGTGGTGGCGCTGCTCGTGGTGCGCAGCCCCGAGCTCGGCGGGCCGTGGGGCGTGGCGCTCGGCTGGGCGCTGCTGTGGGGGCTGGTCGCGTGGCTGGGCGGCGGCGCGTCGCTGGAGCCGCGCGCGGGCGAGGGGCGCCGGTCGCGCCAC
>JBGAMH010000120.1:0-13355 GCA_044223135.1 Candidatus Eiseniibacteriota bacterium
CCTCCGCGGCCGCCAGCGCGCGGTCGCGCTCGGCGCGGGCGGCGGTGAGCGCCGCGCGCGGATCGGCGGCGGCGGTCACCGCGCGGCCCAGCACGAGCAGGCTCGCGCCACCCCGGACCGCGCGCTCGACCGTGGCCACGCGCTTCTGGTCGTGGGCGTCGGCGCCGGCCATGCGGATGCCCGGCGTCACCGCGTAGAACGGCCGGCCGAGCGCCGCGCGAATGCCCGCCAGGTCGGCGGCCGAGCACACCACGCCGAGCGCGCCGGCGTCCTCCGCCATCGCCACCATCTGCGCCGCGACCTCGTGCAGCGAGAATGGCCGCGTGAAGCCGGGCGGCATGTCGTCGGGGTCGAGGCTCGTCAGCAGCGTCACCGCCACCACGCGCGTGCCGCCACCGGCCTCGGCGATGCCTTCGACCGCGGCGCGGACCATCGATGCGCCGCCCGTGGCGTGCACCGTCAGCAGGTCGGCGCCCACGCGTGCGGCCGACGCCGCCGCGCCGCGCACGGTGTTGGGGATGTCGTGCAGCTTCAGGTCCAGGAACACGCGCCGGCCGCGCGCCTTCAGCTCGCGCACGGCGGCCGGGCCTTCGGCGGCGAACAGCTCGAGCCCGATCTTGGCGTACTCGCTCCCCTGCCCCAGGCGCGCGTCCAGCGCCAGCGCCTCGGACAGCGTGGGCACGTCGAACGCGATCGCGAACTCGGCGGTGTGGCTCATGACGTCCTCGTGCGCGACGCGCCGGGGGCCGTCGCGGGTTCCGGGTCGGTGGCGACGCCCTGCGCGGGGGCGGCGGAGAACGCGCCGATCACGTCGGTCACGCGCGTGTGGCCGTTCGCGGCCAGCCACGTGCGCATCTCATTCACCACGCCCAGGCTCGCGGCCGGGCGCACGAACGTGGCCGTGCCCACCTGCACGGCGGTCGCGCCGGCGGCGAGGTACTCGAGCGCGTCGCGACCGGTCGAGATGCCGCCCGAGCCGATCACCGGGATCTTCACGGCATGCGCGGCCTCGTGGCAGCGCGCCAGCGCGAGCGGCTTGATCGCCGGTCCCGAGAGCCCGCCCGTGGCCTTGCCGAGCTTGCTGCGCATGCGGTCGATGTCGATCGCCATGCCGACGAACGTGTTGACGGCCGTCAGCGCGTCGGCGCCGCCGCGTTCGCACGCCCGCGCGGTCTCGCGGATGTCGGTCACGTCGGGCGACAGCTTCGCGATCAGCGGCTTCTTCGTGAGCGGGCGCAGCCGCGCCAGCGTCTTTTCCAGCCGCGACGGGTCCGCCCAGTAGCGCGCGCCGCCGGCGGCCACGTTCGGGCAGCTGAAGTTCACCTCGAACGCGCCGATGCCGTTGTCGTCGCGTCCGAGCGCCGTGAGGATCTCGAGCAGTTCGTCGGCCGTCTCGCCGCCCACCGACGCGATCACCGTGGCGCGCAGCTCGCGCAGCCGCGGCAGCTTCTCGGTGCGGAAGCGGTGCAGCCCCACGTTCTCGAGCCCGATCGAGTTCAGCAGCCCGCTCGCGGTTTCGGCCACGCGCGTGGGGCCGTTGCCGGCGCGCGGGCGCACGGTGATGGTCTTCGTGACCACGCCGCCCAGCTGCGCGAGGTCCACCACGTGCGCGTACTCGTCGCCGTAGCCGAACGTGCCCGACGCCGTGAGCACCGGGTTGCGCAGCTCGAGCGCGCCGATGCGCACGCGCAGGTCCACCGCCGGCGACGGCCGGCCGGGCTCGGGCGCCGCGGGGCGCGACGGACGCTTGCGCTCGGCGCTCATTCCACGCGGTCCCAGTCGAGGTCGTGCGCCTCGAACACCGGCCCGTCGGTGCAGCACATCGCGTACTCCGTGTTGCCCTGCAGCGCGGCGGCCTTCGCGCCCTGCGCCGCAACGCGCTCGCGCGCATCGGCGCTGCGCGGCAGCGGGCAGCCGCGGCACACGCCGGTGCCGCACGCCATCACCGACTCCATCGCCAGGTGCGCCGGCACGTCGTGCGCCATGGCCCACAGCGCCACCGCCTTCAGCATGCCGTGCGGGCCGCAGGCGTGGATCACGAGCGGCCGATCCAGCTTCGGCTCGAGCGCGTCGAGCAGCGCGAGCACGTTGCCCGGCACGCCCTGCGAACCGTCGTCCGTGGCCACGTGCAGCCGGCCGCCCAGCTTCTCGATCCGTTCGCGCGCCTCGGTGAGCCCCACGAGCAGCGTCTTGTTGCGCGCGCCGAACAGGAACTCGCAGCGCCGCTTCGCTCGCCCGAGCGCGTCGGCGGCCATCAGCAGCGGCGCCACGCCGCGGCCGCCGGCCACCAGCAGCGGCGTGCCCGGCGCGTCCAGCGGATAGCCGCGGCCGAGCGGGCCCGTCACCTCCATCTCGGTGCCCGCGGGCAGCGAGGCGAGCACGCGCGTGCCCACGCCCACCGGGGCGTACAGGAAGCCCACGCGCAGCTTCCGGCCGCGCCGCTCCACGCTGGCCACGCTCATCGGGCGCGGCAGCATCACCGGCGAGGGCGGGGGCAGCAGCAGCTGCACGAACTGCCCCGCCACGGGCGCCTCGAAGTGGTCGCCGATCTCGAGCACGAGCCACTGGAAGCCCGGCCCGTACGGGCGCTGCTCGACCACACGCGCGCGCGTCTGCCGCCACGTGCGGAGCGCGACGGTCACGGTTTACCGCCCTTCGACGTGTCGGCCACCGGCGGCGCGGGCGCCAGCCGCCGCGACGAGTCGGGACGCGCGGGCAGGATCGGATGCCCGAGCGAATCGAAGTACGCCGCCGGGAACCGCGAGCGCGCGAGGCTGTCGATCGGGCCCGGCGCGAGCCCGCCGCGCGGGCGGCCGCCGCCGAACATGCGCGCGCGCAGCACCGAGTCCTGCACCGCGCCCGGCCCGACCACGCCCCCGGGCGGCGGCGCCAGCGTGGGCGTCTGCCCGGGCGGCGGCGTGAGCGCGGTGGTGTCGGGCGGCGGCGGCGCGACCACCTTGGGCGCCACGATCAGCTTCTCGTCCACGCGCTGCCCCGTCTGCTCCAGGTAGTCGCGCGCCGCGAGCTGCGCCTCGGTGCCCGGGTACTCGTGCACCACCTTCCAGAACAGCGAGTCCGCCTCGGCGGTGCGGCCGAGCTTGCGCGACAGCACCCACGCCTGCGCGTTCAGCGCGCGGCCGGCCACCGGCGTGCCCGGATACGTGTCGCCCACGCGCCGGTACTCCTCGAGCGCGCGCTCGGGCTTGTCGAGCTGGAACAGGTACTGCTCGGCCACCAGGAAGCCCGCCTCCGCGCGCTTCTCGAGCGAGTCCGCGCCCGAACCGGTGCGGTACTGCTTGATGCGGTCGAGGTTCGCGAGCCGCTGCTGGGCCTGCGTGCCGAACGCGGAGTTCGCGGCCTGCTCCTTGACGGCGTTGTACTCGATCACGGCGCGGTCGAAGTCGTCGCCCACCGTTTCGTACGCGTAGCCGATGCGGTACTGGGCCTCGGCGGACAGGTTCGAACGCGGGTAGTCCTGGATGACGTTGCGGTACTGCTGCAGGCCGTCCTCGAGCTTGCCGTTCAGCAGCAGTGCCGTGCCGATGCGCAGGCTCAGCCGGCCGTAGCGGTCGGCGCCCTGCGCCACCTGCGTGATGACCGTGGCCTGCCCCACCGTGGTGGTGTTGGCGGCGGGCGCCGGTGGCTGCTCGTGGGACAGCGCCTCGCGCAGCAGCGCCAGCTCGGCGTCGTACTCGCGCCCCGCCTCGAGGCAGTCCGCCTCGCGCAGCAGGTACTGGAAGCGCAGCTCGTCGCTCGGCGCCTCGCTGCCGATCACGCGGAAGTCCTCGCGCGCGCCCTTGAAGTCGCCCTGCTTGAAGCGCGCCTCGGCGCGCGCGAGCCGCGCGCGGTCCACGAGCACGCTCTTGGGGAAGTCGTTCAGAACGTGACCCGCCGCGTCGGCCGCTTCGCCGTAACGCTCCAGCGACACCAGCGCGCGGGCGCGCTCCAGGTGCGCATACGGCGCCAGTTCGCCCTTCGGCTGCGCCGCCAGGTAGCCGTCGAGCGCCTCCACCGCCGGCGCGTACTTGCGCCCCTGCCGCAGCGCGACGCCCAGGAAGAACCGCGCCTCGTCGCGCACCGGGCTGCCCGGGTATCGCGACGTGAAGTCCTGCAGCATGTTCACGGTCTGCAGCGGGTCGTCGCGGCCGATCAGGGACTTCGCCCACATCAGGTAGGCGTCGTCCACCCACTTGGACTTCGGGTACGACGACATCACCTTCTTCGCGAACTCGATCGACTTGCTGTAGTTCGCGGCCTGCGGCGAGCCCTGGCGGTCGACTTCGTAGGGCTGCCCCTCGGTGGCGCGGAAGTAGTACTTCTTCGCGAGGTAGAACGTGTTGTAGTACGCGCACGAACTGGAGAGCAGCCCCAGCAGCACGGCACCCAGCACGGCGCGCCCGGCGCGGCGGCGCGCGAGGGAAGACGGCGAAGCGGTCACAGAGCCTCTTGCAGTGCGGTCACGTCCAGCGGCCCCCGCGCCAGCGCCTCCATGCCCGAGACGGCGGCCAGCGCTCCGGCGACCGTGGTGATCACGGGCACGCCGAACGCGATCGCGCGCTCGCGGATGGCCTTGTCGTCGTGCTCCGACGAGCGGCCGAGCGGGGTGTTGATCACCAGCTGGATCTCTCCGTTCTCGATCAGGTCGATGGCGTGCGGTCGACCCTCGTGCACCTTGCAGACCTCGCGCACCGGGATGCCGTTGCGCAGCAGGAAGCGGGCGGTGCCTCGGGTCGCCACCAGCCCATACCCCAGTTCGACGAGTTTCTTCGCCATGAAAGTGATGGCGCGCTTGTCGTCGTCCCGGACGCTCACGAATACGTTGCCCCCGGCCGGCAGCGGATCGCCCGAACCGAGGTGGGCCTTGGCCAGTGCGCGGCCGAAATCCAGGTCGCGCCCCATGACCTCGCCCGTGGACTTCATCTCGGGCCCGAGCAGCGTGTCGTCTCCGGGGAAGCGCGCGAACGGTAGCACGGGCTTCTTCACGCTGACGAGGCGGGCCTCCGGCACGACCGTGGCGATCGCGGCGAGCGTCTCGCCCGTCATCACGCGCGCGGCGATGCGCGCCAGCGGAACGCCGACGGCCTTGCTCACGAACGGCACCGTGCGCGAGGCGCGCGGATTGGCCTCGAGCACGAACACCTGGTCGTGCCGCACGGCGTACTGCACGTTCAGCAGGCCCTTCACGCCCAGCGCGCGCGCCAGCTTCACGGTGATGTCGCGCACCTCGTTGACGGTGCGCTCGCCCAGCGTGAACGGCGGGATCACGCACGTGGAGTCGCCCGAGTGGATGCCGGCCTCCTCGATGTGCTCCATCACCGCGCCGATCAGCACGTCGTGGCCGTCGGACACCGCGTCCACGTCGATCTCGAGCGCGCCCTCCAGGAACTTGTCGAGCAGCACCGGCTCGTCTTCGGAGATCAGCGCCTCGCGGTCGAGCCATTCGCCCAGCTCCGTGGCGTCGTACACGATGCGCATGCCGCGACCGCCGAGCACGTACGACGGGCGCACGAGCACCGGCCAGCCCAGCGACTCCGCGCACGCGATCGCCTCCTCGCGCGTGGTCGCCGTGCGGTTGTCCGGCTGGCGCAGGCCCAGCTGCTGCACGAGCGCGCCCCAGCGCTGGCGGTTCTCGGCCAGGTCGAGCCCGTCGTACGGCGTGCCCAGCAGCGGCACGCCCGCCTCGTGCAGCGCGCGCGCGAGCTTGAGCGGCGTCTGGCCGCCCAGCTGCACGATCACGCCCATCGGGCGCTCGGCGTCGATGATGTGGAGCACGTCCTCCACCGTGAGCGGCTCGAAGTAGAGCCGGCTCGACACGTCGTAGTCGGTGCTCACCGTTTCGGGATTCGAGTTCGCCAGCAGCACTTCGTAGCCGCGCGACTTGAGCTCGAGCGCCGCCTGCACGCAGCAGTAGTCGAACTCCAGCCCCTGCCCGATGCGGTTCGGCCCCGAGCCCAGGATCAGCACCTTCGGGCGGTCGGACGCCGGCACCTCGGTCTCCTCCTCGTACGTCGAGTAGAAGTACGGCGTCTCGGCCACGAACTCCGCGCCGCAGGTGTCCACGGCCTTCATCACCGGCACGAGCCCCATCGCGAGCCGGCGGCGGCGCACTTCGGCGGCCGTCGCGCCCACGCGATCGGCCACCTGCACGTCGGTCAGGCCGAATCGCTTCGCGTCGCGCACGAGCCCGTTCGCGAACACGTCCTCGCCACGCGCGTGCGCGTCGGCCAGCGCCTGGTCGACCTCGCACACGCGGCGCATCTGGTGCAGGAACCACGGGTCGATGCCCGTGAGCTGCGACAGCGACACGGGATCTTCGCCCGACGCGATCGCGCGGAACAGGTCGCGCAGCCGCTCGGGGTGCGGCTCGCCCAGCGACACGCGCAGCTCGTCCATCTCGGCGGCCGACGCCGCCCCGGGCAGCCGCTCGCTGCCCGACTGTTCGAGCGAGCGCCAGCCCTTGAGCAGCGCCTCGGGGAACGTGCGGCCGATCGCCATCACCTCGCCGACGCTCTTCATCTTGGTGCCCAGCCGGCGGTCGGCGCCGCGGAACTTCTCGAACGCCCAGCGCGGGATCTTCACCACGCAGTAGTCGAGCGACGGCTCGAAGCACGCGGGCGTCTTCTTCGTGATGTCGTTCGGGATCTCGTCCAGCGTGAGCCCGGCCGCGAGCAGCGCGCTGATCTTGGCGATCGGGAAGCCCGTGGCCTTGCTCGCCAGCGCCGAGCTGCGCGACACGCGCGGGTTCATCTCGATCACGCGCATCTCGCCCGTGTCGGGGTGCACCGCGAACTGGATGTTGCAGCCGCCCGCCTCGATCTTGATCGCGCGGATGATGCGCAGCGCCGCGTCGCGCATCTTCTGGTAGCAGCGGTCCGACAGCGTCTGCGCCGGCGCCACCGTGATCGAGTCGCCCGTGTGCACGCCCATCGGGTCGAAGTTCTCGATCGAGCACACGATGACCACGTTGTCCGCGCCGTCGCGCATCACCTCGAGCTCGAACTCCTTCCAGCCGAGCAGGCACTCCTCCAGCAGGATGCTGCCGTTCGGGCTGGCCGCGATGCCCGCGCGCGCCGCCTCGCGCAGCGCGCGCCGGTCCATGACCAGCCCCGAGCCCGCGCCGCCGAGCGTGAACGAGCTGCGGATGACGAGCGGGTAGCCGAGCTGCTCGCCCAGCGCCACCGCGTCGGCCACGCTCGTGGCGTAGCCGCTGCGCGGCAGCTGCTGGCCCGCCTGCTCCATGCACACCTTGAACTTCTCGCGGTCCTCGGCCGTCTCGATCGCCTGCAGCGACGCGCCGATGAGCCTGGCGCCGTGCCGCTCGAGCGCACCGTTGTGCGCCAGCGCGACCGCCAGGTTCAGCGCCGTCTGGCCGCCCAGCGTGGGCAGCACCGCGTCGGGCTTCTCCTTTTCGAGGATGCGTTCGGCGATCTCGGGCAGCAGCGGCTCGACGTACGTGCGGTCGGCGAACTCGGGGTCGGTCATGATCGTGGCCGGGTTCGAGTTCAGCAGCACGACTTCCAGGCCCAGCGACTTGAGGGCGCGGCAGCCCTGCGTGCCCGAGTAGTCGAACTCGCACGCCTGCCCGATCACGATGGGGCCCGCGCCCAGCACGAGCACCTTCTTGAGACCTTCGCGCATCGGCATCAGCGCACCCCCTCGAGCTCGCGCGCCGGCACCGGGCGCTTGCCCGTGCGCGCGGCCACCGCGTCGGCGAACGCGCGGAACCACGGGCGCGAGTCGTGCGGGCCGGGCGCGGCCTCGGGGTGGTACTGGCACGAGAACACCGGCAGCGAGCGGTGCACCATGCCTTCCAGCGTGTGATCGTTGCCGCTCCAGTGCGTGAGTTCGAACTCGCCCCCGGGCAGCGTGTCGGCGTCCACCATGAAGCCGTGGTTCTGGCTCGTGACCTCGACCACGCCCGTGCGCCGGTCGATCACCGGGTGGTTGATGCCGCGGTGGCCGAACTTGAGCTTGCGCGTCTTCGCGCCGAACGCCAGTCCGAGCAGCTGGTGGCCCAGGCAGATGCCCAGCGTGGGCACCGACGCGGCCAGCTCGCGCGCCGTGGCGATCGCGAAGTCGAGCGGCTCGGGGTCGCCGGGGCCGTTCGACAGCAACACGCCGTCGGGCTGCATCGCCAGCACGTCGCGCGTGCTCGTGCGCGCCGGCACCACGCGCACGCGGAAACCCTCCGCGCGCAGGCGCCGCAGGATGTTCCACTTCACGCCGAAGTCGAGCGCCACGCACAGCGGCCGGTGCTGGTCGCCGCGGCTCTCCTTGTCGGACGGGCCGGCGTCGCTCCACCAGTACGGCTCCACGCACGTCACCACGTCGGCGAGCGCGAGGCCTTCCATGCGCGGGCTGCGGCGCGCCTTGTCCACCAGCGTGTCGGCGTCGGTGCCCAGGGTGCTCAGGCAGCCGCGCATCGTGCCCTGGTCGCGAAGGTGGCGCGTCAGGGCGCGCGTGTCGATGCCGCTGATGCCCGGCACGCCGCGCGCCGCCAGGAACTCGTGCAGCGTGCCCGTGCTGCGCCAGTTGCTGGGGATTTCGCACAGGTCGCGGCACACCATGCCCTGCGCGCGCAGCTTCTCGCTCTCCCAGTCCTCGTCGTTCACGCCGTAGTTGCCGAGCAGCGGGTACGTAAACGTGAGGATCTGACCGCAGTACGACGGGTCCGACAGCACTTCCTGGTAGCCGGTCATGGCCGTGTTGAACACGACCTCGCCGGTGGTCTCGGTGGCCGCACCGAAGGCCTCGCCGCGGAACACGCGGCCGTCCTCCAGCGCCAGCATCGCCGGGGCGCGCTTCGTCAACTCGTGCTTCCTCCCATGGCGGCCGCGGGGGCGAACGCCGCGTCCTCGGACACGTGCGTGAACCGGCCCGCCAGCATCGTGGCGAGCACGCGTCCGCGGAGCGTCCAGCCCGCGAACGGGGTGTTGCGGCCCTTCGTGAAGAAGCGCTCGGGGTCCACGCGCCACTCGGCACGCGGATCGATCAGCACCAGGTCGGCGGGCGAGCCCGGCTCCAGCGTCACCAGCGGCAGGTCGAACACCGCGCGCGGCGCGTCGGTCCACAGCTCGAGCGCGCGCTCCAGCGAGACGTGCCCGGGCTCCACCAGGAACGTCAGCGTGAGCGCGAGCGCCGTCTCCAGCCCCACGATGCCGAACGGCGCCTCGGCGAACGGGCGGTTCTTCTCGTCCGCCGTGTGCGGCGCGTGGTCGGTGACCAGGCAGTCGATCGTGCCGTCCACGATCGCGGCGATCGTCGCCGCCCGGTCGGTCTCGCTGCGCAGCGGTGGGTTCATCTTGGCGTGCGTGTCGTAGTCGCCCACCGCCTCGTCGGTCAGCACCCAGTAGTGCGGGCACGTCTCGCCGGTCACGGGCAGGCCGCGGCGCTTCGCGTCGCGCAGCGCCTCGAAGCTCTGCGCCGTCGACAGGTGCGCCAGGTGCACGCGGCAGCGCGTGAGCCCGGCCAGCTCCACGTCGCGGCGCACCATCACGCTCTCGGCGGCGTTCGGGATGCCGCGAAGTCCCAGGCGCGTGGCGGTGAAGCCCTCGTTCATCGCGCCGTCCTTCGCGAGCTCCGGGTCTTCCTCGTGGCACACGATCGGGCAGCCGGTGGCTGCCGCGTACTCGAGCGCTCGACGCATGATCGCCGCGCTCACGACGGGCCGGCCGTCGTCGCTGAACGCGACCGCGCCCGCCTTGGCGAGCCCCACGAGCGGCGCGAGCGTCTCGCCCTTCTGGCCCATCGTCACCGCCGCGATCGGGTGCACGCGGCAGTGCCCCGCTTCCTTCGCGCGCGTGATCACCCACTCGACCCACGCCGCGGAGTCCACCACCGGGTCGGTGTTCGGCATGCACGCCACGTCGGTGAAGCCGCCGGCAGCGGCCGCGCGCGTGCCCGTTTCGATCGTCTCCTTGGCCGGCTGGCCCGGCTGGCGCAGGTGCACGTGCAGGTCCACGAGGCCCGGCGCCACCACGGCGCCGCGCGCGTCCACGACGTCGGCGTCGATCGGCAGCGGGTTCGGCACGCGGCCCACGACGCCGTCCTCGATCCACAGGTCCACGGCTTCGCCGGTGCGCCAGTGGCGCGCGTTTCGGATCAGCGTCTTCATCACGCCACCTCCGCGGCGAGCGCGTGCCGCGCCGTGCGTGCGCGCCAGCAGCGCTTGAGCACCGCGCAGCGCACCGCCACGCCGTTTTCCACCTGGTGGAGGATGCGCGAGCGCGGGCCGTCGGCCACCTCGGGCGCCAGCTCCACGCCGCGGTTGACCGGGCCCGGGTGCAGCACCGGCGCGCCCGGTGCGAGCAGCTCCACGCGCCGCTCGGTGATGCCCCACTCGCTCGCGTACTCGTTCAGCGACGGCAGCAGCCCGCGCTCCATCCGCTCGCGCTGCAGGCGCAGGCCCATCACGGCGTCGGCGCCGCGCATGGCGTCCTCCACCGTGGGCGCCACCTCGCAGCCGAGCTGCTCCACCTCGGACGGCAGCAGCGTGGCCGGGCCCGCCACCGTCACGCGCGTACCGAGCGTGGTGAGTCCGAAGATCGCCGAGCGCGCCACGCGCGAGTGCGCGATGTCGCCGAGGATGGCGATGCGCCGTCCGGCGAACTCGCCGCCCCACGCGTCGCTCAGCGTGAGCAGGTCGAGCAGGCCCTGCGTGGGGTGCTCGTGCATGCCGTCGCCGGCGTTGACCACGGCCAGGCCCATGCGCCGCGCCAGGTAGTGCGGCGTGCCCGAGGCCGGGTGCCGGATCACGATCACGTCGCCGTGCATGGCTTCGAACAGCTTGAGCGTGTCGAGCAGCGACTCGCCCTTGTTCATGGACGACTGCGCCGCCGAGAACGTGGTGACGCTGGCGCCGAGCCGCTTGGCCGCCAGCTCGAACGACGCGCGCGTGCGCGTGGAGTCCTCGATGAACGTCAGCAGCACGTTGCAGCCGGCGAGATCGGTGCGGCTGGGCTCGGAACGCCGCAGCCAGTCGCGTTCGCGCGCGGCGTCGGCCAGCAGTTCGAGCAGCGTGGCCGCCGCGAGGCCCTCGAGGCCCAGCAGGTGCTGACCGGTCGGACGGGCAAGAAAAAGCCCCGCGCCCACGGGCGCCGGGGGTGCAGTCAAGGACACGGTCATGCCGCGCCTCCTTCTGCGACCTCTCGGGGTCGCGGTTAAAGGAAGGGAACACTGCGTCTTGGAACCGGGCGGGACCGTACGCGAGCAGGGGGGCGGGTACAAGCCCGAACTGCAGCGCGACTCGGGTAAGGTGCCGCCATGCTCACCACGCCCTCCGGGCTGCTCGCCCTCGTCGGCCGCACGCCGATGGTGCCGCTCGCCCGCGTCGCCGCCGGCTCGCCCGTGCCCGTGCTCGCCAAGTGCGAGCACCTGAACCCGGGCGGCAGCATCAAGGACCGCATCGCGATCGCCATCGTGGACGACGCCGAGCGCCGCGGCGCCCTGGCGCCGGGCGGCCGGCTGATCGAGGCGACCGCCGGCAACACCGGCATGGGGCTGGCGCTGGTGGCGGCCGCGCGCGGCTACACGCTCACCTGCGTGATGCCCGAGAAGATGTCGGTCGACAAGCGCGTGGCGCTGGCCGCGCTCGGCGCGCGCGTGGTGGTGACCCCGAACGCGCCGCCCGATTCGCCGGACCACTTCCAGAACGTCGCGCGACGCATGGCCTCCGAGGAGGGCGCGTTCCTCACCGACCAGTTTCGCAACCCGGCGAACGTCGCCGCGCACGAGTTCGGCACGGGGCCCGAGATCGTGGAGCAGACGGGCGGCCGGCTCGGCGCGTTCGTGGCGGGCGCCGGCACCGGCGGCACGATCACCGGCGTCGGGCGCTGCCTGCGCCGGCACGTGCCGGGCGCGCGCGTGGTGCTGGCCGACCCGGCGGGCTCGGTGCTCGCCCACTGGGTGCGCACGGGCGACCTCGGCCCCGACGGCAGCTACGCCGTCGAGGGCATCGGCTCCAGCCGGCCGCCCGAGATCTTCGACCGCACGGTGGTCGACGAGGCGGAAACGGTGGGCGACGACGAGAGCTTCGCGATGACGCGCCGGCTGTGGGCGGAGGAGGGCCTGCTCGTGGGCGGTTCGGCCGGCACGGCCGTGGTCGCGGCGCTGCGGGTGGCGGCACGCCGGCCCGACGGCCCGGTGGTCGTCGTGCTGCCCGACAGCTGGGACCGCTATCGCTCGAAGGACTGGGCGCGGTAGTCGCAGCGGCTGGGCGATCCGCCCCACCGCAGGGATTCAGCGGCCGGAACGGCGCGTTCGCGCCGACCGGCGATCCCCCGGCCGGCTTCCGGCGACTCCCGGCTCGCGGAGCGTGAAGCGTCCGGGCTAGACTCTGTGCCGTTCTACCATGCGCACCCCCGCTCTTCTCCTCGCCCTGCTCCTCGCCGCGTCCCCCGCCGGCGCCTCCGCGCCCCTGGTGGACGAGTTCGCGCGCACCGTGAACACGGGCCCGCTGCAGGTGTCGTTCGACTTCGAGAACCCGGACCGCCTCGCGCGCGTGGTGCTGCCCGCGTGGGACCCCGTCGAGAACCTCGCCGGCTCGGACCTGGGCGGCGCCTACGAGTTCTTCGGCCAGTCGCTGCGCGGCGTGCTGTCGTCGGGCTACACGACGGCGTACGACCTGGTGCAGGCGGACTGGTCGGTGGTGTCGCGCAACGACAGCACCGTGGTCGTGCGCGCCGAAACGCAGACGGCCGGCGAGCCGCCCGTGCGCACCGACTGGACGTTCCGGGGCGGGAGCGCCGAGGTGCGCGTGGAGCGCACGCTGCGGTTCGCGGACACGCCCGACAGCGCGGCGTTCCAGCCGTTCGTGGCGCGCATGGCGTTCGTCGCGAGCTACCGGGCCGCGCGCTGGCGGGGCGCCGATGGCCGGGTGAGGACCGGGCTCTACTGCTGGGACGGCTGCCCCGAGACGTCGTGGAACGGGCGCTGGCTCGAGTACTACACGCGCAAGGGCAGCCGCTTCCAGTCGGTGGCGATCGCGCCCGCCTCCACGAACCCGCCCTACGCCGGCTTCGTGCGCTCGGTGGGCCTCGAGTCGTACACCGCCGCGCTGTCGCCGCTGCGCCCCGCGGGCGTGCACGACCGCGACGAGACGCACCGCTTCCTGCTGCGCTTCTCCACCACCGCCGGCGACACCGCCGTGCTCGACGCGATGCAGGCCCGGCTGGACGCGGCGCTCGGGCCGCTCGACGCGCCGGCCCCCGCGCCCGCGCCGCTGGCGCTCACCGCGTCGCCGAACCCCGCGCGCGGGGCGACGCGCCTCGCGTGGACGCTGCCGCGCGCCGGGCACGCGACGCTCGACGTGCTCGACGTGACCGGCCGGCGCGTGATGCGCCTGTGGGCCGGCGAGA
>JBGAMH010000121.1:0-13395 GCA_044223135.1 Candidatus Eiseniibacteriota bacterium
AGGGCAACGAACCCGGGTCACAAACAGACCCGTGAGCCCTCCCGCCAATCCCGACGACGCGAATCCCCTCAGAAGGGTAACGCTGCCGGCGAAGCCGGCGCGCATTCCCGGTGGTGCAGGCGATCCGGGATTTCGAGCGTCGAGGGCAACGAACCCGGGTCGTGCACGGACCCGTGAGAACTTCTTAGGCGGCGAGGAGCTCCTGCGCGTTCTGCACGGTGTGCTCTTCGGGCTTCAGCACGCGACTCACCGACTCGGTCTTCGGCATCGGCTGCCACAGTTCGGGCGCGTCCTCGGGCGGTGCGCTGCCGTCGGGTCGCACCAGCACGCGCACGTTCGGCCGCAGCACGTCGTCGGCGTTCGGGCTCAGCGTCAGCACCACGTGCCCCGAGTGCAGCTGCATCACCGTGCCCGCCGGGTAGAGGCTCACCGTGCGGCACAGCGCCCACAGCACCGCCGGGTCGAAGTTCACGCGGTTCGGGCCCAGCAGCAGCTGCAGGCCCTCGAACGGCGTGCGCGGCCGCACGTGGTACGCACGGTGCGCCGTGATGGCGTCGAAGCAGTCGGCCATCGCCACGATGCGCGACATCGTGGCCTGGCCCCACTCGCCCTCCACGTCGGGATAGCCGGTGCGGTTGAAGTTCATGTGGTGCTCGAGGCATGCGCGCATCGCGTCCAGCGTCACCGTGTTCAGCCCCGGCATGCGCGCCACCATCTTCGCGCCTTCGATCGGATGCCGGCGCATCGACACCCACTCGTCGGCCGTCAGCGCCCCCGGCTTGCGCAGCACGTCGCCGTCGATCGTGAGCTTGCCCACGTCGTGCAGCAGCCCCGCCACGCCCAGGTCGGCGAGCGCCTGTCGCGGCAGCCCGAGCATCTGGCCCATGCCGATGCTGAGCACCGCCACGTTCACGCAGTGCGCGTACGTGTACTCGTCGTGATCCTTGATCGCGGTCAGCCCCACGATCGAGTACTCGTGCTTCAGGATGTTGTCCACGATCGGCTGCACCACGCGCTTCGCCTGGCGCAGGTCGGGCCGGCCGCTGTTGCGCGCCTTGAGCACCACGCGCTTGGTGCCGAGCACGGCGCGCCAGAACACGCGCTTCGCGCGCGACCGCTCGGGCTGCTCCTGCGGCTGGTCGTCGAGGTCGCGCGTGATGTCCTCGGCCTCCACGTCGCTCGCGGCCACGGGCACGATCGTGGTGACGGCGGCCTCGGCCACCATCTCGGGCAGGCGCTCGGCCAGCGCCGGGTCCTCGGCGGCCATGAAGATCTGGAAGAAGCGCTCGATCTCGGCTTCGCTCAGGCCCGGCAGGAACCGCAGTCCGCCCACCTGCCGGCGCTCGAACTCGCCGAGCACCGCGTGGTACGTGCCGAGCGTGGCCGCGCTCGAGCGCACGCGGATGCCGTTCAGGTACAGGTAGTCGGCCACCGCGACCAGCGCGACTTCGTCCTCGTCCTCGAGCAGCCGCAGCATCACGGCCAGGAACTCCTCCACCTGCCGGCGGAACGCCTGGTTCGACACGTCGTACGTGCGCGCCGTGCGCAGCAGCGCCGACAGGCGCAGCAGCACCACCGGCCCGGCTTCGTGCAGGCGGTCGTCGTCGTGCTCGCGGGCGTCGCTCACGAGGCCTCCTCACGCGGGGGTCGCATCGACAGCAGCGCGTCCTCGGCCGCCTTGCGCACGGCGGGCCGCTTCGACGCGGCGCCGCGCGCCAGCACGTCGATCGCGCGCGGCGTGCCCAGCCGCGCCAGGCAGCGCGCCACCGACAGCTGGTGCGCGTCGGGGTTCGGCGCGAACCACGTGCCGCCGGTGAGCTCGGCCTCCAGCTCGGGCACCAGGTCGTCGGTGGCGATGCTGGCGATCGCCGCGTAGACGGCGCGGCGTTCCTCGGGCGAGCGCGTGGTGAACTTCTCCTGCCGCATCAGGCCGATCAGGAAGCGCGCCGTGGGCGCGTCCTTCGCGCGCGACAGCAGCGACAGGATCTGCGTGAACTGCGCGGCGTCGGCGAGGTCGAGCGTTCGCACCAGCAGCGGGCGCGTGAGACGCAGGTCCACGCCGGCCAGCGCCTTCACCGCCGACTCGCGCACGCGCGCCTCGGGGTGGCGCAGCAGCGGCTGCAGCAGCGGCACGATCGACGGTCCGCCGATCCAGCCCAGCACGGTCGCGATGCTGCGCACCAGGAACCAGCGATGGTCCCCGAGCCACGGCCCCAGTCGCTCCGGGCACGTGCGGCAGTACTGCGCGAGGAACTCGGCCAGCCGCTGGCGCACCACCTGCTGCTGGCTCTCGGCCAGCACGAGCACGATCCAGTCGACGCCCGGATCGCCGAACTCCTGCGCGAGCGTGATGAAGTCCTCGAGCAGCGCCACGTCGCGCTGGTCCACGCGCTCGGCGGCGTGCGTCACCGAGATCGGCTGCAGCAGCTCCTGCACGAACGTCTCTTCGTTCCAGCCGAGCGTGGCGAGCGGGCGCAGCAGGTCGAGCGCCGCGCGCGCGTCGCTCCATGCGCCCACCGCGATCGCCGAACGCAGCGCGCGCGACAGGAACGGCACGAGCTCGGTCTTGTCGCCGTCCTGCGCGCCGGCGTGCAGGCACGCGTTGCCGATCGCGATCGCCGCCACCACCGGGTGCACGTTGTGCTCCGCCCAGAACTCGGAGCGGAACCGGTCGCCCTCCTGCACGGCCAGGAAGTCCAGCTCCGCGAACGACGCCTCCACTTCCACCACCGACTCGCCGAGCTGCCAGTCCTCGGAGCGCGCGCCCGTGTCGTCGGCGCCCGCGGACGGGTCGCCCGTGGCCGCGACCTCCTCCGACGCCGCCGTCGTGGGCCACGGCAGCAGCGGCCCCGACTCGTCGGCCGCCGACGGCCCGTCGCCGCCCATCGCGCCCTCGGCGGGCACGTAGTCCACGTCGATGTGCCGCAGGTTCGCTTCCCAGAGCAGCGTGACGAGATCGTCCTCGTCGAGGTTCTGGCCCGTCACCGCGAGCAGCCCGTCCACCAGCGCGAACAGCTCGCGCGACTCCACGCCGGGCGAGAACGTCACGCTGCGCACACCGTCGCGGAAGAACGCGAACGCGAGGTTGTCGTCGCGCGACCGCGCCGGCATCAGCGAGTGCTCGCCCAGCAGCACGTCGTCGGACACGAACCGGTACGTCACGGGTCCGAACTCGGCCACGAGCCGTTCGAGCGCCGCGGACAGGTCGTCGCGGAAGCGCACCACGGTGGGATTGCCCGCGTCGTACAGGCGGCACGTCTTGAGCGTGCGCGAGAGCTGATGGATCCAGCCCGATGCCGCCTTCACGACCGGGTCGGCCGGGGCGCGGCCGCCCGAGGGCGGACCGGCTCCGACGGCGCGTTCTTCGCTGTGCATGCGCGGGCTCGTGCTCCTCTGGGTGGACGGCCGGAGTTCCGCGCGGTTATCGGCCCCCGGGGCGGGCCGCTTGAGAGAGCAGACGCGTCGGGCCCCGCCGCAACTCCGTGCCACGGCTGGCCGTAGCGCGGGGCGCCACCGGCCTCCCGGCCCGCTTCGCCGCCGACCGCCCGCCGCGTCGCGCCGTCGAGGCGCGCTGGGCGAACCGCGCGCCGCATTCGCGTCGCGATGCTTGACGCCGCCGAACGCGCCCACCGAGAGTCCGCCCGCTCGCAGTGCTCACCCCCATCCCAAGGAGCTTCGCATGCTTCGCCAGCGCCTCATTCCTGCGCTCGCACTGGTCGCGGCGTTCGCCGCGCTCGCGCGCCCGGCCGCCGCACTCGAGGAGTGCCGGCTGCTCCGCCAGCCCGACATCCAGGGCGACAAGATCGTGTTCGCCTACGCGGGCGACCTGTGGACCGTCGCCCGTGCCGGCGGCGTCGCCTCCCGGCTCACCACGCACGAAGGCGTGGAGCAGTTCCCGAAGCTCTCGCCCGACGGCAGCACGATCGCCTTCACGGCCGAGTACGACGGCAACGTGGACGCGTTCACGGTGCCCACCGTGGGCGGGGAGCCGAAGCGGCTCACGTTCCACCCCGGCGGCGACCAGGTGGCGGAGTGGTACCCCGACGGCAAGAACATCCTGCTGCGCTCCGCGCGCGCGTCGGCGCCCACGCGCTACGACCGCTTCTTCAAGATCGGCGCCGAAGGCGGCTTCGAGGACATGCTCGCGCTGCCGACCGCCGGCTACGCCAGCCTGTCGGCCGACGGCCGGCGCATCGCGTTCGTGAGCCCCAGCTACGACCGCCGCACGTGGAAGCACTACAAGGGCGGCAACGCGCCGAACATCTGGGTGTACGACTTCGGCGCGAACAAGTCGGAGTGCATCACGAAGGACTGGGAAGGCCCCGACGAGTGGCCGATGTTCCACGGCAACACGATCTACTACTGCAGCGACCGCGGCGGGCGCATCGCGAACCTGTGGGCGTACGACCTCGACAAGAAGACGCACCGGCAGGTCACGCAGTTCACCGAGTACGACGTGAAGTGGCCCAGCGTGGGCAGCGACGCGATCGTGTTCGAGAACGGCGGCTACCTGTACGTGATGGACCTGCCCGGCGAAAAGGCCACGAAGCTGCAGGTGCTGGTGCCCGACGACAAGCCCGCGACGCGGCCCGAGTTCCGCAGCGTGTCGGACTGGATCACCGGCTTCGACCTGTCGCCGTCGGCGAAGCGCGCCGTGTTCTGCGCGCGCGGCGACCTGTTCACCGTGCCCGCCGAGAAGGGCGACGTGCGCAACCTCACGAACACGCCCGGCGTGCGCGAGCGCGACCCGGTGTGGTCGCCCGACGGCAAGTGGATCGCGTACCTGTCCGACAAGTCCGGCGAGATGCAGATCCACCTGGTGGGCGCCGACGGCAAGACGCCCGACAAGCAGCTCACCACCGACGGCAGCACGTTCCGGTTCCATCCCGTGTGGTCGCCCGACTCGAAGAAGCTGCTGTTCTCCGACAAGACGGGCCGAGTGCACTGGGTGGCGGTCGCGGACGGCAGGTTCCAGACGATCGACAAGTCCGACTACGGCGACATCGGCGACTACGGCTGGTCGGGCGACTCGCGCTGGGTGTGCTACAGCAAGCCCACCGCCGCGGGCTTCGGCCAGATCCACGTGTACTCGATCGACACGCGCAAGGCGACGCCCGTGACCGAGGGCCTCACCGACGACTACTCGCCCACGTTCGACCCCGACGGCAAGTACCTGTTCTTCGCCTCGCGCCGCACGTTCCAGCCCGAGTTCGGCGCATTCGAGCTGAACATCCACTTCTCGGCCACCGACAAGCTCTACGCCATGGCGCTGCGCGACAGCATCGGCTCGCCCGTGGGCCCCGAGAGCGACGAGGAGACCGGCGCCGGCGACGACGACAAGGGCGGCGACAAGGGCGACAAGTCCGACAAGGGCGGCAAGGACTCGAAGGCCGCGAAGCCCGCCCCCGTGCCCGCACTGCGCATCGACCTGGCGAACATGGCCGCGCGCACCGTGGAGCTGCCCGTGGAGACCGGCCGCTACCGCGGGCTGATGGCGGTGAAGGGCAAGCTCGTGTGGCTGGCGATGGAGGAGCCCGCCGCCAACGACGACGGCGGCGGCGCCACCGCGTCGATCCACTTCTTCGACTTCGAGAAGCGCGAGGACAAGGTCGCACTCCAGGGCGTGGACCCCGGCTACTCGCTCAACAAGGACGGCTCGAAGGTGCTGTACACGAAGGGCGACGTGTACGGCATCACCGACCTGGCCGAGGGCAAGAAGGTCGGCGACGGCAAGATCGCGACCGGGCAGATGATGGCGTGGGTGGACCCGCGACTCGAGTGGCGCCAGATGTTCGACGAGGCGTGGCGCCTGGAGCGCGACTTCTACTACGACCCGGCGATGGGCGGACTCGACTGGAAGGCCGTGGGCGAGCGCTACCGCCAGCTCGTGCCGTTCGTGGCGCACCGCGCCGACCTCAACTACATCCTGGGCGAGCTGATCGGCGAGCTCGGCACGTCGCACACGTACGTGAGCGGCGGCGAGCTGCCCGACGTGCCGCGCGTGGGCACCGGCCTGCTGGGCGTGGACTGGTCGCTGGACGCCGCGAGCGGGCTATACCGCTTCCAGCGCATCTACCGCGGCCGCGACTGGAACTCCGACATCGAGGCGCCGCTCGGCCTGCCCGGCATCGACGTGCGCGAGGGCGACCTGCTGCTGGAGGTGAACGGCCGGCCCGTGCGCGCGCCGCAGAACGTGTACGCCGCGTTCATCGGCACCGTGGGCAAGCAGACCACGCTCAAGGTGGGCGCGTCCGCGAACGACCCGAAGGCGCGCACCGTGACGGTGAAGCCCATCGGCAGCGAGGCGAGCCTGCGCTACGTGGCGTGGGTGCGTGCGAACTACGACAAGGTGCAGAAGGCCACCGACGGCCGCATCGCCTACGTGCACGTGCCGAACACCGCGATCCAGGGCATCCAGGAGTTCAGCAAGGGGTACTACCCGCAGGTGGACAAGGACGGCATCATCGTGGACGAGCGCTTCAACGGCGGCGGCTTCATTCCCGACTTCTTCGTGGAGCGCCTGCAGCGCTCCACCTGGACGTACTGGTCGAGCCGCGACGGCGAGGCGTTCCGCACGCCGGGCCAGAGCATCGACGGGCCCAAGTGCATCCTCGCGAACGAGTACGCCGGCTCGGGCGGCGACGCGTTCCCGTACTACTTCAAGCTGCGCGGCCTCGGCCCGATCATCGGCAAGCGCACGTGGGGCGGGCTCGTGGGCATCAGCCGCGACCTGCCGCTGATGGACGGCGGCTCGGTGACCATGCCCGACTTCGGCATCTACAGCCCGAAGGGCGAGTGGATGATCGAGAACCACGGCGTGGACCCGGACATCGAGGTGGAGAACACGCCCGAGTCGATGATCGACGGCCACGACCTGCAGCTGGAACGCGCGATCCAGTACTCGCTGGAACAGCTCAAGGCGAACCCGGTCGTGCGTCCGAAGCACCCGCCGTACAAGGTGCAGGGCAAGTAGCGCCGCGCGACACGGCGGCGATGTCGTGCGAGGCGGCGGGGCCCCGGAGGGCTCCGCCGCTTCGGCGTCCACGCGGTGTTCGGCGCCGCTCTCCCCCCGCGTGCGAAACCCCTCCACACCCCGCACTCGATCTTGTCCCGCCGCCTGCCGATCCTTCAGACTCGCCCGCATGTTCCGCCCCCTGATCGCACTCGTGCTGGCCGCGTGGCTCGGCGGCTCCTCGTCCGCGTTCGCCGCACCCCCGGCGCGGCTCGCACCGGACGACACGACGGCGTGGCGGCACGTCACCTGGCGGCCGCCCTACCGCGACTGGCTCGACACGCAGCGCTTCGCGATCGCCGACAGCACGGCACGGGCGTCGCTCGCGCGCGTGAGCGGCGCGGCCCGCGTGGACTCGTTCACGCTGGCGGCGCACCTGCTCGACGCGGCGGAGACGGCGATCTACGCGAACCTCGCGCGCGAGCCGCGCACGCTGGCGCTCGCCGAGCGCGCACTGGCGATCCTCGAGCGCACGCCGGGCCGCGATTCGCTCGCGCTGGCGCGCGCCCTGTTCGTGACGGGCGAGGTGCAGCGCCGGCGGCGCGACACCGCCACCGCGGGGGCGCTGTTCGCGCGCGGCGGCGCGATCCGCGAGCGCCGCCTGCCGGCCGACGACGTCGACGTGGCCGGCGCGCTCGCCATGCGCGCGACGATCGTGCTGATGGAGCGGCGCACCGGCGCGCGGCCGCTGCTCGAGCGCGCGTACGCGATCCGCCGCGAGCGATTCGGCGCCGGGCACTACCGCACGCTGCAGCTGCTGCAGAACATCGCCATCGCGCGCCGCGAGGACGGCGACCTCGCCGGCGTGGCCGAGGCGTTCGAGACCGCGGCCCGCGGGTTCGACGCGCTGTTCGGCCCGGCCAGCAACGACGCCGTGCGCGCGTGGACCAACGTCGGGCTCGCGGCCAAGGACCTCGGCGACTTCCCGCGCGCGACCGCCGCGTTCGACCGCGCGCTCGCCGGCCTCGCCGAGCAGGCGCGCCCCGACACCGTCATCTGGACGCAGACGCTGAACTCGTACGCCGAGATGCATCACGACGCGGGCGACGTCGCAGCCGCCGCGCCGCTGGTGGCGCACGCGCGCGCGATGGCGCTGCGCTACTACCCGCCGCGCGACGACCAGTACGCGAACGTGCAGTACAGCGCCGCGCGCCAGCACTTCCTCGCCGGCGAGACGCTCGCCGGGCTCGCGCTGCTCGACAGCGCGATGGCGGTGGAGGCGGCGCGCAAGCCCGACTCCACCGGGCTCGCCGCCGGCGTGTACAACCGCGCGCGCGTGCTGCGCGCCACGCGCGACACGTCCGCCGTGGCGGCGATGCGGCGCGCGTGGAAGCTGTGGATGCGCGACGGCCAGCGCCCGCACGACGCGTACGCCGTGATCGTGCAGGCCGACTACGCGGGCACGCTGTGCGACGCGGGCCGCGCGGAGGAGGCGCGGCCGCTGCTGCGCGACGCGCTCGCGTGGGCCGACTCGCTGTACGGCCCGTCGCACCCGCAGACGCTGGGCGTGCTCGCCGAACTCGCCCGCGCGCAGATCGCCACCGGCGACACCGGAGCCGTCACGACCGCGCTGCGGCTGGCCACCGGTCGGCGCGACCACCTGCGCGCCAGCAGCACCGGCTTCGCCGAGCGCCAGGCGCTGCTGTGGACGTCGCGGCTGGGGCTCGGCACCGACGCGCTGATGGAGCTGGCCGTGCGGCCGGGCGCGCCGCCGGAACTGCGCACGCAGGCGCTCGACGCGCTCGCGCGCGTGCGCGGGCTGGTGCTGGACGCGATGGCCGAGCGCGTGCGGCTGTCGGCGCGCGGCGCCGGGCCGGCACTCGCGGCGATCGCCGACTCGCTGCAGCGCGCGCGCCAGCGGCTCGCCGCCGAGATGGTGCGCGAGGCGGGCGCCGGACTCGAGGGCGAGGCCTCCGCGCGCGAGCAGGCCGAGCGCTGGGAGCGCGCGCTGGCCGCGGCGGCGCCGGGCCTCGCGGCGGCGCGCGACACCGCGATGGCCGCACCGCTCGCCGCGGCGCTCGGTGCCGACGAGGCGCTGGTGTCGTACGCGCGCTGGGAGGACGCGGGCGTCGGCCGCGCTCCGCGCGCGCCGCGCGGCGGCGGCGTTCATGCTGCGCCGCGGCGCCTGCGCCGCGTGCGTTCGACCTGGGCGACGCCGCGCGCGTGGACGCCGACGTCGAGCGTGGCGGGCCGCTGATGCAGAACGGCCTCGCGTCCGCGGGCGGCTCCGAGGCAAGCGGTGCGCGCAGGCGCCGCGCTGCGCGCGCGTGTGGTCCGCTCGCCGCCGCGCTCGCAGGCGCGGCGCTGCGTGCGCGTGGTGCCGAGGGCTCGCTGTCGCTCGTGGACTTCGCCGCGCTGCCCGCGCGCGGCGGCGGCTGGCTCGTGGAGCGTGGCCCCCTGCTCGCGCGCGCGAGCCGCGAGCGTGACCTGCTGCGCGACGCCCCGGCGCCGCGCGACGAGCGGCTGCTCACGCTGAGCGGCGTGGACTTCGACCGCGGCACGACCGAGCCCGCGCTGGCCGCGGCCACGTTCCGCGGTGCGATGCCGGCGTGCGCGCACTTCCGCGACGTGCGCTTCGCGCCGTTGCCGGGCACGCGCGACGAGGCCGAGCGCGTGTCGCGCGCGTGGGCGCGCTCGAACGCGGGGGCGGAGAACGCACTGCTCGGCGCCGACGCCACCGAGGCCGCGTTCAAGCAGCTCGCGCCACAGGCCACGCGCATCCACCTGGCCACGCACGGCTTCGTGCTCGGCGCGGGCTGCGCGGGCGGATCGAACGGCACGCGCGGCATCGGCGGGCTCGCGCCGTCGGCGGGCGCCGCACGCGCGGCCGGCATCGACCTGCTGAGCCACCCCACCACCACGTTCACGCGCGTGGCGCCCGCGAGCGCCGAGAACCCGCTGCGGCTGGCGGGCCTCGCACTGGCCGGCGCGAACGCGCGCGACCGCGCCGCCGAGCGCGGCGGCGAGGACGGCGTGCTGACCGCCGAGGAGATCGCGTCGCTCGACCTGTCGGCCGCGCGCGACGTGGTGCTGTCCGCGTGCGACACCGGGCTCGGCCAGCTCGCCGACGGCGAGGGGGTGCTCGGGCTGGAACGCGCGTTCCGCATCGCCGGCGCAGGCAACCTGGTGATCAGCCTGTGGCCCGTGGCCGACGAGGCGACCGCCGCGTGGATGGAACGCTACTGGAGCGCGCGGCTCGCGGAGGGCGCGGAGCCCGCCGCCGCGGTGCGCGCCGCCGATCGCGCGCGGCTCGCCGACCTGCGCGCGCGCGGCCAGGGCACGCACCCCGCGCGCTGGGCCGGGTTCGTGGCGTCGGGCGCGGGTCGCTGAGCGGCGATTCGCCGTCGCGCGCCGGGCCGCGGCTCCGGTAGGTTCCGCGCATGAGCGCCCCCACCACACCCGTCGTGTCGCTGCGCGAACTCACGCAGGAGACCGTGCGCGCGTACTGCGCGCTGAAGACCGCCGACTCGCAGACGCGCTTCGTGGCGCCGATCGCGGTGTCGATCGCGCAGGCCTACTTCCACCCCGAGGCGTGGTTCCGCGGCATCGTGGCCGGCGAGGAACCCGTGGGCTTCGTCATGCTGAGCGTGAAGCCCGAGGAGCCGAAATACGAGGTGTGGCGCCTGTCGATCGACGAGCGCCACCAGCGGCGCGGCTACGGCGCCGCCGCGATGAAGCTGGTGATCGAGCAGGTGCGGGCGTGGGGCGCGACGGAACTGTTCCTGTCCTACGTGCCGGGCGACGGCGAGCCCGAGCCGTTCTACCGCAGGCTCGGGTTCACGCCCACGGGCACGATGGACGGCGACGAGATCGTGATGCGCCTGCCGCTCTGACGCGCGGCCCGTCAACGGTGCGGGGCGAGGGATCGCTCCCCCGCCCCGCGTTCCCTCGGCGGTGTGGCGCGCCGTGGGGGCCGCACCCACGGACGCGCGCACGGTCCGCCGAAGCCGTGTGCCGCTTACCTGCCGAAGTAGTAGTGGAAGCCGATGCTGCTGAGCCCGAACGCCTCGGACGCCAGCTCCGTGTAGGAGTCGCCGGCCCGGTCGGGATCGATCGACTTGTAGACCACGCCGTGCGCGGCCTGGATGCTGAAGTTGTCCGTGAAGAAGTACTCCACGCCGAGCGTGCCCGACAGCCACAGCTGCGTGAGCTTGTTGTCGGGATCCGGGTTCACGCCGCCCACCGGCAGCGGCGACTGCGCGTACGTGAGGCCCGGGCGCACGAAGAAGTTCGCGTCACCCGTGTTGGCCACCACCAGCGGGACGCCGGCGTCGAGCGTGAACGAGCTGCGCGTGTCGCCCGACTCGTCGCTGCTGCTGAAGCCGATGCCGAGATCGAAGCCCACGTTGTCGCTGGCCCACAGGCGGCCGCCCACCGGCGCCTCCGGACGCACGTAGCCCAGGCCGTAGAGACCCTTCACTTCCTTCGCGAACGACGGGGCGGCGAGCGCGACGAGCGCGAGCGCCACAAAGAGTGACCTGCGGATCATGCGTAGTTCCTTTCGTGGATGGTCGGCTGAAGTCCAGGTGCGGGCCTCGAGCCGAGGCGCCGCACACGCCGTCCTCCGATGCGCGAAAGGCGCTGGGATTTCCGAGGGACGCGAAGCTTGACGCTTCGCTGGCAGTCATCGTGCGACGTACAACGATGTCGCCCGCGATGCGTTCCGTCGTGAAGCGCGCATGCAAGCGGCGCGTCAGGTGCGCGGCGCCTCGCAGAAGCCGCCCCCGACGCCGCGCGAAGCCCGTCCGCGGCGTTCAGCGTTCGGTGGGACGCGCGCGCCCGAACCACGCGGCCACGAGCCCGCCGACGCCGATCAGCGCGAACACCGCGGTGATCAGCGGCGCGCGCGGCGTGGTGACGCCCGTGAAGTCCAGCTCGCCGATGCGGTGCATCGGGCCCGCGTACCACGCGAACAGGTAGAGCACCTCGAAGAAGCGCGCGTGGTTCGTCCACTCGCCCAGCGCGAGCGCGAGCCCCGCGGTGCACAGCGCGCCCGCGAACCAGCCGGCGACCGCACCCGCCTCGCCCGCCGCCGCGAGCCGCACGAGACCGGTGGCGCCCGCCGCCACGAACAGCAGCGCCGCCGCCGTGAACGCCGCGCCGAGCAGCCGCTCCCGCGGACGCGCCGACGAGAACAGCACGCCCGCGGTGCCGTGCCGCCGTTCGCGGTGGCCGAGCGCGGACCACATCAGCACCGGCCAGATCGCGGCGATCGGCAGGAGCGCGGTGCGCACCACGGCGAGCGGCGAAAACAGCTGCGCGATCAGCAGGCCCGCGAAGCCCGCCCACCACCACGCCGGCTGCCCGCGCAGCAGCAGCGCCAGCTCGGCGCGCAGCATCGCGTCGAAACGGAAGGTGCGCCGCGCCGCCGACAGCTGTCCCGCGTGCGCGATGCCCGCCGCCGCGACGCCGGCACGGGCGCGCTCCGTGCGCGCCGGCCACCGCACCCGCCAGCGCGGCAGCCAGCCCGGCCGCGACACCGACTCGAAGCGGTCGAACGGCAGCGCGGCCAGCAGCGTGATCCCGAGCCCGATCGCGAGCCAGAACAGCCGCGACAGCAGGTGCTCGGGCGTGCCGTGCAGACCGTGCCACGCGAACGTGCGCATGTGCTGGCCGCGCCACTTCGAGTTCACGTTCACGCCCATGCTGAGGCCGCGCTCGCTGCGCGCCGCGGTGGGATACGCCGCGTAGAGGTCGGGCTTGATGCTGGACGCGATCACGCGGCCGCCCGAGAAGTCCGCGAACGGCGTGCGCGAACCGTCGTCGATGGCGCTGAACGACATCAGGAACGTGAAGAAGAAGAACCACACGATGTTGCCGAAGCCGCCGCGCAGCCCGGGCGTGCACTCCCACAGCACCGCGCAGCCCGACACGAACGTCGCCACCGGGAGCGCGATCCACAGGAACGGCCACAGCAGCGCGAACACGTCCACGCGGCGATCCTCGCCGAGCAGCAGCTGCGTCACGAGCGCCACGGCCGCCGCCACCAGCATCATCGCGCCGAACACGAGCAGGTGACTGAGCGCCTTGGCCGCCACGTACTCCACGCGGCCCACGCGCGCCGCCGCCAGGATCTGGCCCACGCCCGTGCGCCGGTCGTGCTCGACCGAGCCCTTCACCAGGTAGAAGCCCACCATGCAGAAGTACAGGCTCGACAGCAGCGCCACGAGCGTGCCGACCCACGCCGAGCCGTAGGCCGGGCGGAACGCGTCGTTGATCACGAACGTGCGGTAGCCGGCGCCCTGCGGCGGCAGCATGCCGTGCGCGAGCCACATCATCACGAGCAGCGACACGAGGAAGCCCGGCCGCCGCGTGCGCTCGAGCACGTCGGCCCACGCCACGCGCGCGAGCACCGACAGCGCCCCCGAACGCGGGCGGCGCGT
>JBGAMH010000122.1:0-13082 GCA_044223135.1 Candidatus Eiseniibacteriota bacterium
GCGCGGTTGAACGTGCGGCCCACGCCGGCGTTCGAGCGCGCACGGCTCGACCTGGAGCAGGCCGCGCACGACGTGCAGCGGGAGGCCGCGATCAACCACCAGGTGCTCCGCCGCGCGGTGGAGTCCGGGGAGGCGTTCCTGCAGACCCTGTTCTCGTCGGTCGGATCCGGCGACGCCACGTACCGCCCCGAGGGCCGCGAGGACGCGGGCCCGAGCGGCGTGATCCTGAACCGGACGGCCTGACATGTCGCTCCAGTCGCTGCTCTCGATCGCGCGCTCGGCGCTGCTCACGCACCAGCGCGCCATGGACGTCACCGCGCACAACATCGCGAACGCGAACACGCCGGGTTACACGCGCCAGCGGCTCGAGCTGAGCGCGGCCACGCCGCAGTGGGGACCGAGCTACCCGATCGGCCGCGGCGTCTCGGCCGACGTGATCACGCGCACGCGCGACCTGTTCTTCGACACCAGCTACCGCGAGGAGAGCGGCGGGCTCGGCCTGGCCGGCTCGCTGAAGGACTACCTCGGCCGCATCGAGTCGTCGTTCGGCGAACCGTCGGACACGGCGTTGTCGTCGGGGCTGGACGGGTTGTTCCGCTCGTTCGCGGATCTCGCGAACGACCCGGCGAATCCCATCGCGCGCGACCAGGTGCGGCAGGCGGCGACGCGCCTGACGCAGCAGTTCCACTCGCTCGACGCGGCGCTCGGCCGCGTGGCCGCCGACTCGCTCACCGACATGCAGTCGCAGGTGACCGCCGTGAACTCGCTCGCGCAGCAGATCGCGCAGCTGAACGGCCAGATCCAGGCCACCGGCGGACCGTCGCACACGTCGTCCGACCTGATGGACGAGCGCGACCGGCTCGTGGACCAGCTCTCCACCTACGGCGACGTGCGCGTGCTCGACCGCGGCGACGGCAGCATCGGCGTCACGCTGGGCGACACGCTGCTCGTGGACGGCGGCGGCACGACCACGCTGCAGGTCAGCACCGTGGGTTCGGGCTACGGCGTGAGCACGTCCGGCGGCGCGGCCGTGGTGCTGCGCAACGGCAGCCTCGCCGGCCTCGCCGACCTGACGCAGAACTGGCTGCCGGGCGCGCAGACGAAGCTCTCGCAGCTCTCGAGCGCGATCGTGACGCAGGTGAACGCGATCCACCGCGCCGGCTACACGCTGACGGGGGCCACGGGCGTCGACTTCTTCGACCCGGCCGGCCTCACCGCGGGCAGCATCCGGCTGTCGGCGGCGGTGTCGGCCTCGTCGGACGCGATCGCCGCCGCGGGTTCGCCCTCGGCCAGTGGCGACGGCACGGTGGCGATGCAGCTGTCGGGCCTCGCGCAGACGAACGTGGCGTCGCTCGGCAACCGTACGTTCCGCGACCACTGGTTCGGGCTCACGGGCTGGGTCGGCAGCGGCGTCGAGAACGCCACGCGCGACGCTTCGGCGTCGCAGACGCTCGTGGACCGCGCCGACGAGCTGCGGACCAGCGTCAGCGGCGTGTCGGTGGACGAGGAGATGGTCGCGCTGCTCGGGCAGCAGCAGGCCTACTCGGCCGCGGCGCGGCTCGTGCAGGTGGCGAGCGACGTGATGGACGAGATCCTGCGCCTGCTGTGACGGCCGCGAAGCCGCGCGATCAGCGCGGCCCGTGAAGATGCGCGGCGGGCACCGTCACGGTGTAGCGCACGCGCAGCGCGTCGCGCTCGACGTCCAGTCGGCCGCCGTCGCCCTCGAGCCACGCGTCGGCGCACGCGCGGAACCAGGCCTCGTCGGGATCCGGCGGGGCGCCGCCGGCCGGCGCTTCGGCGACGAAGCGCACGGCGGCGCCGTCCTCCACGCGCAGCTCGGGCGGCTCGACGCGCTGCCGGTTCAGCGAGCGCGCGGCCATCACGAGCACGGCCACGAGCGCCCGGTGCAACCGTTCCGCGCACGCCCAGGCGACCGGCGCTTCGGCGGCCGCGACGACCGTCCACGGCACGTGCGGCTCGCCCCCCAGCCGATCATGCGTGCGGGCGGCCTCCCGCCACGCCTCCAGCGCGGGGCACGGCGTGGCGCCGGGATCGACGTCGGGCTCGCGTGCGAGGCGGCCGAGCGAGTCCACGAGCGCCATCAGCCGCGTATCGAGCTCCTCGCGCATCTCCGGCGGCGGGTCGGGGAGCATGAGCATCTGGTGCAGGTTCGCGAGCTCGTGCGCGAGTCCACGCGCCAGGCGGCGATGCAGCCACAGACGGTGTTCCAGGCGAAGCTCCTGCGAGGGACGCAGGACCACGCCGGTGGGCGAACGCAATGCGGCCTCCGAGGCACGTGGGGTATGCGCGGTGGCGGGAGGGGGCCGCGACGCATGGCGGCAGTGTAGCCGCGGCGATCGCCCCATGGCGAGGCGAAACCTGCGCCGGATCGCACGCTGGGAGGCGCGAGGGGCGCGCCGGTCAGGCGGCGGTGCTGTCGCGGCGGACCGCCGCCCCGTTCACGATCGGCTCGAGCGTGTGCCGGCGCTGGATCACGTCGAGCGTCTCCAGCGTGATGCGCGTTCCCCGCGAGAGCAGCTTCAACCCCGAGTCGGTGACCAGGTCCTCGCTCAGCACCATGCCCACGTGCAGGCGATCCACCGGCAGCCGCACCACGCGCCCGCGCAGGTCCTCGTCGGAGCCGCCCTCGAGCAGCGCCTTCAGGTGCACGATCGTCATGGGGTCGTAGAGCGTCCCGACGTGGTCCTGCATGTGCTCGAGCACGCGCGCGGCCGAGGGGTGCCCCGCGGCCTCCATCGCGGCCAGGAAGTCGAGCACCACGCGCAGCAGGCGGCTGCGCAGCGGGATCTGTCCCTGCTGGCGGTGGTCGGGATGCCCGGTGCCGTCCCAGTTCTCGTGCACGGCCTCGAGCAGTTCGGCCGCCATCTGGTAGCCCGGCAGCGAGGCCAGCAGCAGCGCGGCGGTGCGGCCCTTCATCCAGCGCGCTTCCTGCGCGTTGCCGGCGATCGCCTCGTCGGGCGTGATGACCTCCCCGAGCTCGATGAGCCGCGCGGCGCGCACGAGTTCCGCGAGGTGCTCGGGCGGCACGCCGAACCGGCTCGCGAGCCGCATCACCAGCTCCTCCACGCGCTGCGAACGCTCGGCGGCGCCGGGCCGGCGCGTTTCCACGAGGCGCGTGAGCAGCCCGTCGAGATGACTCGTGGAGTCGGCGAGCTGGCGCTGCAGCTCGCTGATGACCATCTCGGCCGCCTGTCGCTCGGCGTTCACCTGCCGGCGCAGCTTCAAGTTGTTCACGAGCACGCGCAGCCCCGCCGGGTCGAACGGCCGGCTGAACGCGTACTCGGCGCCGGCCTGCAGCGCGGCCGTCTCGCCGAGCGACGAACGGGCGTCCAGCACCAGCACGAGCGTCGCGCGCTCGAGCTCGGGCAGCGCGCGCAGGCTCTGGCAGAGCGCGAGCGGGTTCAGGCCCTGCACGTGCTGGCCCACGAGCACGATCTCGGGCTTCACCTGGCGCGCCACCGAGATCGCGTCCTGCGCGGTCGGGGCCGTGAGCACGCGCACCGACGACTCCGTGGCCAGGGCCACGCGCACCTCGGTGGCCAGCGATTCGTCGCGGTCGGCCACCATCAGGTGGATCACGCCGTTCATCGCGCGCCCTCCGTCGTCGCATGCGCCGCGGGCGAAGCCGGGTGCGCGATCGCCGCGTGCGGAGCGGGTTTCGCGGCCGCCGGGGTGGAATCGGGTCGCGCGATCGCCGCCGCCGTGGAGTCGCCGGCCGCCGCGTTCTCGAGCCGCACCGTGATCGTGATGCGGCGATTGCTCGCCGAATACGGGTGCTGGGGGTCGTGCAGGTCGCGATCGGCGAAGCCGCGGATCTGCTCGATGCGCGCCTCGGGCAGGCCGGCGCCGGTCAGGATGCGGCGCGCCGCGTTCGCGCGGTCGGCGGACAGCTCCCAGTTGGAGTAACCGTCGGCCGCGTGGTACGGCCGCGCGTCGGTGTAGCCCGCCAGCATCACCGCGTTCGGGAGCTGCGACAGCTCGCGTCCGAGCAGTGCCAGGATCGTCTCGCCGCGGGTGCTCGGGCGCGGGCTGCCGGAGTCGAAGAACACGCCGACCGAGTCCTCGAGCAACTGGATCTGCAGGCCCTCGTCGGTCAGCCGGATCTCGATCTTGTCCTGCACCGCGGCCAGCTCGGGCACGTCGTGCATCTGCGACTTGAGCCGCTCGGCCACCGTCATCAGCCGGTCGCGCCGGAGATCGACCACGTCCATGGGCTTGAGCGGGCGCGGCACCTGCGACTGCGCGCCGTCGCCGGGCATGATCGAGCTGCCGAACTCGTTCGCGCGCCCGAGCGGGTCCTGGAAGTAGCCGGCGATCGCGGACTTCACGTCGGAGCTCTGGTTCACGAGCCACAGCACCAGGAACAGCGCGAACATGGCGGTCATGAAGTCGGCGAACGCGACCTTCCACGCGCCACCGTGGTGGCCGTGCCCGTGCCCCTTCTTCCGGTAGATGATCCGGATGGGGACTTCGCGTTCCTTGTTGACCGACATGGCGGACTCCGCGGGCGCCGGTCAGGCGCCCTGGGCTCCGGGTGAGTGCGGCACGGCCGGCAGGGACGGGCTCATTCCGACGCCTTCCCCTTCGTGCCCTTGCACGCGGACTCCATCTCGGCGAACGACGGACGGTCGGACGCGAAGATGGTGCGGCGCGCGAACTCCACGGACACGATCGGCGAGAAACCCTTGGCGAACGCGGTGACGCCGGCCTTGAGGAAGCTGTAGAAGCGCGCCTCGGCCGAGTTCATGTGCTCGAGCGTGGTGGACAGCGGGCCCACGAATCCGTACGCGAACAGCACGCCCATGAACGTGCCGCACAGCGCCGCGGCCACGTGGTGGCCGATCTCCTCGATCGGGCCCGAGATGGCGCCCATCGTGATCACGATGCCGAGCACGGCGGCCACGATGCCGATGCCGGGCAGGCCGTCGCTGACCTTCTGCAGCACGCCGACCGGCTTCGCCTCGGCCTCGTGGTGCACGTCGATCTCGCCGTCCATCAGGCTCTCGAGGTCGTGCGGCGGCACGCTGCCCACCAGCACGAGCCGCAGGGAGTCGCACAGGAACGCCACGGCGTGGTGCTCGTGCAGGATGGCCGGGTACTTCTTGAAGAGCGCGCTCTTGTCGGGCGCCTCGATGTGGGCCTCGATCGCCACCAGGCCGTCCTTGCGCGCCATCTGGAACAGCTCGTACAGCAGCTTCAGCGCGTCGAGGTAGAGCTTCTTCGTGAACGGCGAAGGCTTCATCACCGCGCCCAGCTTGGCGCCGGTCGACTGCAGCACCGGCAGCGGCGTGGACACGAGCACGGTGCCGATCGAGATCCCTCCGATCACGATGATTTCGGAGACCTGGATCAGGGCCATGGGATTGCCGCCGGCGAACATGAATCCGCCGATGGTCGAGCCGATGACGACCACGAGACCAATGATGGTGAACATGCCTGCCGTTCGTTCGGCCGGGCCGATTCTTCGGCCCGCGCACTCTCCCGGTGGTCAGTGTCGGGCCGGCGTGGCTCGACTTGAGGCGAGTATCGTCAGGGCTGTGCGTGGTCCTCAGCCCAGAGCACGGCCTCGGAGTACGCGTGGGCGACCGCCTCCTCCTGGACGCGATACTGGGCGCACAGCTTCTCGACCACGTTCCAGCGCCCGCGCTCGAACCCGATCACGATGCGCAGCGGGTCGCCGAGCGGCGGCGCGCCGTCGAGCAGGGCCTCGCGGATGGACGGGGCCACCGCGAGCGGGGCGAGCGCCTCGACGAGCGGCCGGTCGGTGAGCGCGTCGACCGTGGACAGCAGGCCCACGAGGAACAGCTCGAGCTCGAGGTGCGGCAGGCCCAGCAGCGGCGCGAGCGCCTCCGCGAAACGGGCGCGCGTGAGCGCGATCACGATCAGTTCCTGCGGTTTGCCGCTGGACAGGCCCATCACCGCCACGAGCGAAGCCCACTTGCGGAGCGGCCGCTCGCCGAGCACGCGCACGCCCTGCCGGATGCTCGTGACCTCGTGCGACCAGCCGAAGCCCGCCGAGTTCAGGTACCGCAGCAGCTTCACCGACAGCGCCACGTCCTGCGCGATGATCGTCTCGATCGCCTCGAGGTTCGGCGTGGTGGAATGCAATTCCCGCAGAAGTCGCAGGTACGTCACCTTGTTCGGCGGCAGATCCTTCGCCTGCAGCACCTGCGGGCGCGCGAAGAAGTAGCCCTGGAAGTACGTGTAGCCGGCGTCCGAGGCCTGCTTCCAGTCCTCCTCGGTCTCCACCTTCTCGGCCAGCATCATGCGGCCCTGTCCCCACTGCCTCACGTAGGAGGCGCGCGACGCCTCGGGGTGCTGGCGGAAGTCCACCTTGACGATGTCCGCCAGCTCGAGCAGCGGCGCGTGCGCCGGCGTGAACACGAAGTCGTCGAGCGCGAGCCGGTAGCCGTGCTCCTTGAGCCGGCGGCTGGCGGCCACGATCTCGGCGTCGGGTTCGATCGTCTCGAGCAGTTCGAGCACGGTGCGCTCGGGCGGCAGCAGCGTGTAGATCTCGTTCAGCAGCACGCGGCGCGAGGCGTTCACGTACACGTCGCGGCCCGCCGTGAGGCGTTCGAGGCCGAACCCGAGCAGCGTGCGGTCCAGGTTCTCGGCCGAGGCCACGTCGGCGTTCGGACCGTCGGTGCCGAACGAGTTCTCCGTGCTGCGCCGGTACAGCAGTTCGTAACCGGTCACGCGGAGCGACCGGTCGAAGATCGGCTGTCGGGCGACGAAGATGTCCTGCGTCATCGTGGCTCCCGGGCGCGCAAATGCCGGAAACGGTGCACGAGAGGAGCGCGCGCGTGGTCACCGCGACCGCGTGGCGCCGGTTCACCCGGTCAGTGTCGGTGGCCGCGGGCGCGACTGAAGGGCATGGAATCCCTTCAGGGTCGCGCCCGACGCGCCGAGACTCGCGTCACAGAGGGGGCGCGCAGACGCGCGTTCCGGTCCATCACCGACAGGGACCGTCCGCGACCATGGCCACGAACAAGCCGACTCCCGCACCGGGAGCGCCCGCGATGGGCGCCGTCGTGCCGATCCGCGACGAGGAGTTCGAAGCACTGCGCCG
Organism: Candidatus Eiseniibacteriota bacterium; assembly: GCA_044223135.1. Classification (GTDB taxonomy): domain Bacteria; phylum Eisenbacteria; class RBG-16-71-46; order RBG-16-71-46; family RBG-16-71-46; genus JBGAMH01. Next base: position 7,091 of record JBGAMH010000122.1, read on the forward strand.
GCTCATCTACGAGCGAGCCGGCATCGTGCTGAACGACTCGAAGAAGGCGCTCGTCGCGTCGCGCCTCGCGAGGCGACTCCGTGCACTGCAGCTGGAGAACTACGGCCGCTACTACGAGCGCGTGGTGCGCGACGACCCCGACGGCGCGGAGATGCGGGAGCTGCTGAACTGCATCACCACGAACAAGACGGACTTCTTCCGCGAGTCGCACCACTTCGACTGGCTGAAGACGCAGGGCTTCGCGGAGGCCGTGGCACGCGCGCGCGCGACCGGCTCGCGGAAACTGCGCATCTGGAGCGCCGGGTGCTCGACCGGCGAGGAACCCTACACGCTCGGCATGGTGATGCTCGGCGCGTTTCCGGAGCACGGCTGGAAGTTCGAGATCCTCGCGACCGACCTCGACACCGACGTGCTCGCACGCGCGGGACGGGCGGAATACGACGAGTCGGTGATCGCGCCCGTGCCGGACGAATGGAAGCGCCGCTTCCTGCGCCGGGGCACCGGCGCGAACGCGGGCCGCGTGCGCGCGACCGACGAACTGCGACAGCTCGTGGAGTTCCGGCAGCTCAACTTCATCGAACGCCCGTGGAAGGTGCAGGGTCCGTTCGACTTCATCTTCTGCCGGAACGTGATGATCTACTTCGACCCGCCCACGCAGCAGGGCATCGTGCGCGAGTTCGCGCGCCTGCTCGCCCCGGGCGGCGTGCTGTTCGTGGGGCACTCGGAGAGCCTGCAGGGCGTGGCGGACGTCTACGAGCCGATGCGCGGCACGATGTACCGCCTGCGCGGCGGTCCGGCGCCGGCGGCGACGTCCCCGGCGCCGCCGCCGTCACCGGGCGCGCGCGCCCGACGATCGGCGTCGGTGGGCCGGGGCTGGGTGCGCCGGCGCGCGGCGGCGTGGCGCCGTCGGTGCCCGCGCCCCCGCGGCGGCCCGCGGCGATCGACGGCCAGCGCACGCGCGTGAACATCATCATCGGCGGCGTGCGCGCGAGCCGGGAACCGGTGCAGCTCCGCACGCTGCTCGGATCGTGCGTCGCGGCGTGCCTGTTCGATCCGGTGTCGCACATCGGCGGCATGAACCACTTCCTGCTGCCCGACAGCGGCGACTCCGACGCGTCCACGCGCTACGGCGTGAACGCGATGGAAATGCTCATCAACGACATGCTCAAGCTGGGCGCCGACCGTCGGCGCTTCCAGGCGAAGGTGTTCGGAGCGGCGCACGTGCTGGCGGACGCCGGCATGTCGGCGGACGTGCCGCGCAAGAACGCCGAGTTCGTGAAGCGCTTCCTCAGCCGCGAGGGGATCCCGATCCTCTCGTCGCGCCTCGGGGGCAGCGCTCCGGTCGAAGTGCTGTTCGAGTCGGACACGGGTCGTGCGCTCGCGCGCGGACTCGGGGACTCCGCGGCCAGGGACCTCGCACGCGAGGAGACGCAGTACGAGCTCGAGGTCAGCCGGAAGCTCGTCAAGCCGGCCGAGGGCAGCGTCGAGCTGTTCTGACAAGGGGGGGAATGGTGGCGGGCAGGACGAGAGTGGTGGTGGTCGACGATTCGGCGGTGATGCGGCAGCTGCTCACGCAGATCCTCGCCCGCGACCCCGAGATCGAGGTGGTGGCGCAGGCGTCGGATCCTTACATCGCCCGCGACAAGATCAAGCAGCTCAATCCCGACGTCATCACGCTCGACGTCGAGATGCCGCGCATGGACGGCCTGGCGTTCCTCGAGAAGCTGATGCGCGGTCACCCGATGCCGGTGGTCATGGTGTCCTCGCTCACGGAGCGCGGCTGCGAGACGACGCTCCGCGCGCTCGAACTGGGCGCGGTGGACTTCGTCACGAAACCGAAGCTGGACGTGACGCGCGGCACCCTGGAGCTGGCGGGCGAGATCGTCGCCAAGGTGAAGGCGGCGGCCCGCGCGCACGTGCGCCCGCTGCCCGCGGCGACCGCGGCGGCCGGCCCCACGGCGCGCCCGGTCGTGGCCGGGCTCGCGGGGCTCGCGCTCACGCACAAGGTGATCGCGATCGGCGCTTCGACGGGCGGCACCGAGGCGCTGCGCGAGGTGCTCACCCGCCTGCCGGCGGACACGCCGGGCGTGGTGATCGTGCAGCACATGCCGGCGTCGTTCACGCGCGCGTTCGCGAATCGGCTCGACAGCCTGTGCGCGATGGTGGTGAAGGAGGCCTCCGACGGCGACCGCGTGCTCCCCGGGCACGTGCTGGTGGCGCCCGGCGACTACCAGCTGTCCGTGGTGCGCAGTGGCGCGAACTACGCGGTGCGCGTGGTGCAGGACCCGCCGGTCAACCGGCATCGCCCGTCCGTGGACGTGCTCTTCGACTCGTGCGCCCGGGAACTGGGCGGCAACGCGGTGGGCGTGATCCTCACGGGCATGGGCGACGACGGGGCGCGCGGGCTCCGGGCGATGCGCCAGGCCGGCGCGCACACGATCGCGCAGGACGAGGCGAGCTGCGTCGTGTTCGGCATGCCGCGCGAGGCGATCGCCCAGGGCGGGGCCGAGCAGGTGCTGCCGCTGCACCAGATCTCGGAAGCCGTGCTCAAGCTGGTCACGAAGGGGGGAGACCGTGGTTGACGATCGATCGGGTGCACGCGCCCACGATCGAGTCGGCGGCCCTCAAGTCGGGGCGGCCGCGAGCGACACTGACTCAGGAAGCGCCGCCCGGACTCGGGCCGGGTGGCTTCGTGGCCGGCGCCTCACTCCGGCGCCAACTCCCGAGCGAGGAGAACTCGTGCCGTGAGCAGGACCGCACTGGTGGTGGACGACTCCGCGACGATGCGGGAGATGGTGTCGTACACGCTGAAACAGGCGGGATTCGAGCCACTGACCGGCGGCAACGGTCAGGAGGGACTCGAGCGCCTGACCGGGCAACCGGTGGACCTCATCATCACCGACCTGAACATGCCGGTGATGGATGGTCTCGCGTTCATCGCGGCCGTTCGGGCGCGCGACGAATACAAGTTCACGCCCATCCTGATGCTGACGACGGAAGCCCAGACGGACATGAAGCAGAAGGGCAAGGCCGTGGGCGCCACCGGATGGCTCGTGAAGCCGTTCAACCCCGAAATGCTGATGCAGGTGATCGCCAAGGTCGTCCCCAGCAAGTGACGGCCGCGGGCCCGCGCGTGGACCCGTTCCCGGGCAGCGCCCCGTCCCGTCGTTCCACTCTCCTCGGAAATGGATGGCAAAGGTGTCGGACGAACGTGTGCAGGCGTCGCAGCCGGTGAATGCGGGGGACCCCGGGTCCGTTCCCGTGCCGGCCATCGATGAGGACTTCACGGATCGCTCGCGGATCATCCACACGCTCCGTGACTCGGTCCATCACACGCTGAACCGCGAGTTCCTGTCCGTCACCGACGACCTGGAGCAGCTGCGCGGCCTGCTCTCGGATGCGGCGAACCGGCTGTCGGTGGCGTTCCGCGACATGACGCACGCCTCGGCCGAGATCGAGTCCCTGATGCAGGCGCGGCCGGAAGGCGAGGCGCCCGCGCGACTCGAGGACGTGGTGAGTGCCGCGGCACGCATCGCGGGCAACGCCGGCAGCACGATCCAGTCACTCCAGTTCGAGGACATGGCGACGCAGCTCCTGGCTCACGTGCGGCGCCGGCTCGACCTGGTGGAAGCGTTCTCCAAGGACATGGCGGCGCTGTCGCTGGACACGGTCAAGACCCCGCTCCACACCGAAGCGCTGGTGCGTCTCCAGAACGTGCTGGAGTGCTACCAGATCGAGATGAGCGAGATGCGACGGAAGGCGATCCAGCAGGAATCGCTGGACGCCGGCGCCATCGAGCTCTTCTGATCCGGGGTCCGGCGTGAAGGCCCTGATCGTGGATCCCGATCGCGTGAGTCGCGGCGCGATGAAGCGCCTGCTGAGCCACGTGAACGTGGAGTGCGCCGAGGCGGACAACGGCCTCGTGGGCCTGAACATGCTGTCCGAGGTGGATCCCGACTTCGTCGTGCTCGAAGTGGAGATGCCGATCCTGTCGGGCCCCGACATGCTCGCCGCGGTGCGGCAGTCGCCCGACCGTCCCGACGTGCCGGCGATCGCCGTGTCGGCGTCGGGCCGCCGCGAGCACGTGATGCGGATGGTGGGGCTCGGCGTGGTGGACTACCTCGTCAAGCCGATCAACCCGGTCGAAGTGCTGCCGCGGATCAAGGCGCTCGTGCAGCGCGCGGCGCAGTGGCGCCAGCGCCAGTCCGCGCGGACGATCAGCGGCCTGCTGATCGTGGACGCCGATCCGAACTTCCTCGCGTTCGTGAAGCCGCTGCTCGAGACCTCGTTCGAGGTCCACCAGGCGAATTCCAGCACCGTGGCCGCGATGACGTACCGCGACGCGCCGCGGCGCCCGACGGTGATCTGCCTGGCCGAGGGGCTGCCGCTGATGAACGAGGACCTGCTCGTGGACGTCATCCGCCGCATGGCGGTGGACGAAGGCGCCTCGCCGCCGCAGTTCTACCTGCTGGCGCACGGCGAGCACGTGGCGCCCGAGAAGGCGGCGAAGTACGCCGGCATCGTGAAGAAGTCGTTCGTGCCGCAGCAGTTCGTGGACGAGTTCCGCCGCGTGGTGCTGCGCGAACAGAGCGCGATCGAGCGCCTGCGCCGGCTGGTGCACGAGTCGCTGCACGTGGAGCTGGTGTCGGCCGCGCAGCAGACGGCCGGCGTGATGATGGGCACCGAGGTGGCGGAGGTGGTGGGCGAGGAGGCCGAGGCGTGCCCGGCCGAGATCTTCGCTTCGCTCGCGCTGTCGGACGACGCGCAGGGTGTGCGGCTGCTGGTGGAGGTGTTCTCGGGCCGCGCCCAGGTCGAGACGATGGGCGGCAAGATCCTTCGCCGCCAGATCACGTTCGAGGAAGGCGCGAACGAGGTGCTGGGGGAACTGGTGAACACCGTGGCGGGCCGCATGCGGGCGAGCCTGCTGTCGCGCGGCCTCGACCTGAAGATGGGGCTGCCCGAAACGCACGTGATCGAGGCCGGCGCGTCGGCTCCCGAGCCCGACGACACGTGCGTGCTGCGCGGTGCCGGTGGCGAGATGCTGCGCATCTCGCTGCGCGTGGACCAGACCACGATCGGCCTGGGGTTCACGTCGCAGGAATCGCGACCCGGGGACGAGGCCGGAGGCACGGCCGAGGCGCCGAAGGCCGCGGCCGCGGCGGGCGCGGCGGGCGGGTCCGTGGACGACGTGCTGTTCTGAACGACGAGGGGAGAACGTCATGAGCGAAGCGAAGCCGGTGGTGGAGCGGGTGACGCGCAAGAGCGGCGACCGGATCTGCCTGACGGGAAACGTGGGCGTGGCGAACGCGCGCGCGCTGCGCGACGCGGCGCTGGCTTCGCTGGCGACCGGGCGGAAGCTCACGCTCGACGCCCGGCAGGTGACGTGGGTGGACCCGGCGGCCGCGCAGGTGCTGCTGGCGCTGCAGCTCAGTTGCCGCTCGCGCGGTGTGCCGCTGGCGTGGCAGGGCCCGCCGGACGACGTGCGCGGCCGGCTGGAGAAGTACGGCCTGGGGGCCGCGCTGGCCTCGGTGGAGACGGCGCGCTGAGCGCGCCGAGGGGGAGCCGCGATGGACATCGACGTCCGGAGATTCCAGGAGACGTTCTTCGAGGAAGCCACCGATCACGTGGCGTCGCTCGAAACCGGGCTCCTGCAGCTCGAGGCCGAGGGGCCCGAGCCGGAGCTGTTGAACACCATCTTCCGCGCCGCGCACTCCATCAAGGGGGGCGCCGGGAGCTTCGGGTTCACGGAGGTCTCGCACTTCACGCACGTGCTCGAGAACGTGCTCGACCGGCTGCGGTCGGGCCGGCTCGCCGTGCAGCCCGACCTCACGCGCCTGCTGCTGCGCTCCGCCGACGTGCTCGGTGAGCTGCTGGTCGCGACGCGCGCGGGGGACGCCTCGGGTGTGCAGCGCGAGGAGGTCGAGCGGGCGCTCGGCGCGATGCTCGACCCCGCGGCGGCCGGCGCGGGAGCGGCGGCGCCTTCGGCGCCGCG